>NZ_CP028414.1:177500-515776 GCF_000148585.2 Streptococcus mitis NCTC 12261 | reverse complement strand
AATGCTAAACCATTGGAAGAAAGTGCAAGAGGCCCTTGAAATCGTCGGTCTAGCTGACTACGCTGAACGTCAAATCAGTCAACTATCTGGAGGTCAGTTCCAGCGGGTCTTGATTGCCAGATGTTTGGTGCAGGAAGCTGACTATATCCTCTTGGATGAACCCTTTGTTGGGATTGACTCTGTCAGTGAGGAAATCATCATGAATACGCTGAGAGATCTGAAAAAAGCTGGGAAGACGGTTCTCATCGTCCACCACGACCTCAGCAAGGTTCCCCACTACTTCGATCAAGTCTTGCTTGTCAATCGAGAAGTGATTGCCTTTGGTCCAACCAAAGAAACCTTTACCGAAGCCAATCTTAAAGAAGCTTACGGTAATCGACTCTTTTTCAGTGGAGGTGACCTATGATTGCAGAATTTATCGATGGATTACAAAAATTCCATTTCCTACAAAATGCCTTGATAACAGCCATTGTCATCGGGGTCGTAGCTGGAGCTGTGGGATGTTTCATCATCCTACGCGGGATGTCACTCATGGGAGATGCCATTTCACATGCTGTCTTGCCAGGTGTAGCCCTCTCCTTTATCTTGGGCCTTGACTTCTTTATCGGAGCCATTGTCTTTGGACTACTAGCTGCTATCATCATTACCTACATCAAGGGAAACTCGATTATCAAAAGCGATACCGCCATCGGCATTACCTTTTCTTCTTTCTTAGCCCTCGGTATCATCTTGATTAGTGTCGCTAAAAGTTCAACTGACCTTTTCCATATCCTTTTTGGTAATATCCTAGCCGTCCAAGATACGGATATGTTTATTACTATGGGTGTTGGGGCAGTCATTCTCTTGTTAATCTGGATTTTCTTCAAGCAACTCTTGATAACTTCCTTTGATGAACTCTTGGCCAAAGCCATGGGAATGCCTGTCAATTTCTATCACTACCTTCTCATGGTACTCTTGACTCTCGTGTCTGTGACAGCCATGCAAAGTGTCGGAACTATCCTAATTGTAGCCATGCTGATTACCCCAGCTGCAACTGCTTATCTTTATGCTAATAGCCTGAAAAGCATGATTTTCCTTTCCTCAACCTTTGGAGCTACTGCTTCAGTTTTGGGACTCTTTATCGGCTATAGTTTAAACTTAGCAGCTGGTTCTAGCATCGTGCTCACAGCTGCTAGCTTCTTCTTAATCAGTTTCTTTATCTCTCCTAAACAACGATATTTGAAACTGAAAAATAAACATTTGTTAAAATAAGGGGAAAGCCCCCAATAAATTGGAGGATCTAATGAAAAAATTAGGTACATTATTCGTTCTCTTTCTTTCCGTTATTGTTCTTGTAGCATGTGCTAGCGGAAAAAAAGATGCAGCTTCTGGTCAAAAACTAAAAGTTGTTGCCACAAACTCAATCATCGCTGATATTACTAAAAATATTGCTGGTGACAAGATTGATCTTCACAGTATCGTTCCGATTGGACAAGACCCACACGAATACGAACCACTCCCTGAAGATGTTAAGAAAACTTCTGAGGCTGACCTCATTTTCTATAACGGTATCAACCTTGAAACAGGTGGCAATGCCTGGTTTAGCAAATTGGTAGAAAATGCCAAGAAGACTGAAAACAAAGACTACTTTGCAGTCAGTGAAGGTGTTGATGTTATCTACCTTGAAGGAAAAAATGAAAAAGGAAAAGAAGACCCACACGCTTGGCTTAACCTTGAAAATGGAATTATCTTTGCTAAAAATATCGCCAAACAATTGAGCGCCAAAGACCCTAACAACAAGGAATTCTACGAAAAAAATCTCAAAGAATATACTGATAAGTTAGACAAACTTGATAAAGAAAGTAAGGATAAATTTAATAACATCCCTGCTGAAAAGAAACTCATTGTAACCAGCGAAGGAGCATTCAAATACTTCTCTAAAGCCTATGGTGTCCCAAGTGCTTACATCTGGGAAATCAATACTGAAGAAGAAGGAACTCCTGAACAAATCAAGACCTTGGTTGAAAAACTTCGCCAAACAAAAGTTCCATCACTCTTTGTAGAATCAAGTGTGGATGACCGTCCAATGAAGACTGTTTCACAAGACACAAACATCCCAATCTACGCACAAATCTTTACTGACTCTATCGCAGAACAAGGTAAAGAAGGCGACAGCTACTACAACATGATGAAATACAATCTTGATAAGATTGCTGAAGGATTGGCAAAATAATACTCTTCGAAAATCTCTTCAAACCACGTCAGCGTTGCCTTGCCGTACTCAAGTACAGCCTGTGGCTAGCTTCCTAGTTTGCTCTTTGATTTTCATTGAGTATAAGCCTCTGAAAAACGTCATTCTCACATGAGCTGGCGTTTTTTCTATGCCCATATTTCCGGTCAAATCATTGGAAAATTCCGACTGTTTCAGCTAAAATGGAAGAAAAAAGATTGGAGTATCTTATGGTAACTTTTCTAGGAAATCCTGTGAGCTTTACAGGTAAACAACTACAAGTCGGCGACAAGGCACTTGATTTTTCACTCACTACAACAGACCTTTCTAAAAAATCTCTGGCTGATTTTGATGGGAAGAAAAAAGTCTTGAGTGTCGTTCCTTCTATCGATACAGGCATCTGCTCAACTCAAACACGTCGTTTTAATGAAGAACTGGCTGGACTGGATAATACCGTTGTCTTGACTGTTTCAATGGACCTCCCTTTTGCCCAAAAACGTTGGTGCGGTGCTGAAGGTATTGAAAATGCCATCATGCTCTCAGACTATTTCGACCATTCCTTTGGACGTGATTATGCTCTCTTAATCAATGAGTGGCATCTATTGGCACGCGCAGTCTTTGTCCTCGATACTGACAATACTATTCGCTACGTTGAATACGTGGACAATATCAACTCTGAACCAAACTTTGAAGCCACAATTGCAGCTGCTAAAGCCCTATAGAAAAAATCCTCTGTCACAAAGAGTTCCCTACTCTTTGAAACGGAGGATTTTTTGTTTACGAGTAAATATAAGTTCAATCAGATAAAAGCAACTACCTTACTCTACAGATTTCAAGGCTTCAAGCATATCAACCTTTCTCAGATGATGATTGACGAAGAAACCAAGCAAGGTCAAAATGATGCTTACTGCTGCCACTGGGATTACATAGACTTCCCAGCCTACCTGCGGATAAAAGAGAATAGTAGCAGGCGAAATCATTTGAATCAAAAATTGATGTAAATAGAAACCAGATACCAAACCAAGTACGATTCCCACAAGGGACAGCACAATCGTCTCACGGTAAATGTAGAGGGTGACTTCATTATTATGAAAGCCAAGAACCTTGATAGTGGAGAGTTCACGGATTCTCTCAGCTACGTTGATATTGGTCAGATTGTAAAGGATAACAATAGCCAACAGAACCGATACGATGACCAAGATGGTCATAGTCTGATTGAGTGAGCTAGCGACGGAGTCAAAGAGTCGAATGGCTGAAGCATTTTGGACAACGCTGGACACCGCAGCTTGATTCATAAGTAAGCCTGCCTGCCTTTCAATACTAGTAGCACTGGTATCCCTTAGCATAACCAGATAAGTGTTGACTTGGGGTAACTGTCCGTAAATTTGCTCATAGCTAGCCTGACTCATATAAATAAAGTGACCAACGTAGTTCTCAGTAATGGCAGTGACCTTTAGCTCCTTACCTTCAATTTCTAGACTCTGCCCAACCTTGACACCTGCCAACTGGGCTAGTTTAGCTGTGATGACAACTCCATCTTTTAATGTCAACTCTTGCTGATGGTCTTGCAGATGGATAAAGGGAGTCAAATCCTCCTTATCTGTCATCATAAGAGTAATGGTTTGAAGACCAGCCTTACCTTTGAAATCCTTGTCTAGCGTCTTAGAATAAATTTTCTGATAGGCTTTGATGTCCTGCCCTTTCAACACTTCTTCTAGATTTACCTTGTCCTGATTGGTCGCACTAGGATTTTCAGAGACAATCATCTGATACTGTTGGATTTGTTGAAACTGTTTAGACGGAACTCCTGCTACAGAGGATTGGATTCCCAAACCTGCAAAAAGCAGAGCTACAGAACCTGCCACACCAAAGATCGTCATCAACATCCGCTGCTTATAACGGAAGATATTGCGGGCTGTTACCTTATGAGTAAAACTGAGACGGCGCCAGATAAAACTGAGACGTTCCAGTAAGATTTTGGCTCCTTTAACAGGAGGTTTAGGCAGTAAAAGCTGGGCTGCTTCATCGTGAAGTTCCCTCCGAGCTACCAAGTAGGCTGGTAACACACTCGCCAACCAACTCAAGACAAGAGCCAGTAAGCTATAGGTCCAATAGAACTGAATCTGGGTTTTTCCCACTACCATACCTTTTGTAATAACACTTGAAATCACACCGGCTAGTAAATAATGTCCAAGTATGCTACCTAGAGCCGTTCCGACAGTCCCAGCTACTAGACCGTAAAGGAGAAACTTGGCAATAATATCCTTGCTACGATAGCCCAAGGCCTTAAAAATCCCTGCATGTGTTCGCTCTTCATCCACAAAACGAGTCATAGTTGTGAAGGTCACCATAGCCGCTACGGCATAAAGCACTACAGGAAAGATATTGCCCACTGCCCGAATACTGGCTGAAGCATTACTGTACATGAGGTAGCCTTGACCGCCAGGCATGGTTTGCCGATTATAGACTTGATACTTGGGCTCCGCCAAATCATCCAAGACTTGCTGATGTTTTTCTAATTTTTCCTTTTCTTGGGCTAAATTTTGTTCAGCCTGCTTTAGTTTATCCTCTTCCTTACTCAATTCCTGCTTAGCTTGGGTAAGTTGAGCACTGGCCTGCTCTCTCTGAGCTTGAGGCAACAAGGCTAGTTGACTTTCCTGAGCCTGTAAACGAGCTTGAGCAGCTGCTAAACGACGCTTGGCTTCCTGCAGATTAGTCTCAGCCTTATCAAGGGTCTCTTGCCCCTTATCGATAGATTCTTGCCCTTCTTTTTTCAAGAATTGCAGACGTTTCTTGCCATTATCTGACAAAGCTTGTTCAAGGTCTTCCTGATGTTGCTTGGATTTCTCTTCATAAGCTGATGAAAAAGCATTTAAGCCTGCTAAATCTTGATATTTCAAGCGTGCTATATTATAGACTTTCTGATCAAATTGGCTAGGCAAAATCACCCCATAGGCTGTCAGAGTTCCGCTTCCACTTGCTGCGTAGCCCATATCTCGCTGGGAGAGGATTTCAGCTGAATCTACAAAACCAGTAATGGTATAAGTATGATCTTTTAAAGAGGAATGACCCTCTTCTTTTTCTTTAAAACTAATCTCCTGTCCCACGCTGTATTGGCCTTGCAAATGAGTAGCCAAAGCGATTTCCTTGTCTGACTGAGGAAGTCGTCCCTCTCTTAACTGAAAGGTTGAAATTCGCTCTGGTTTAGAATACAGCCTAATGGCATCCTGCCCATTATCCATAGTCACATCTGTCAAATAGCCAAACTCAACCTCTGCGCCCTCTATCTGTTCTAATTCTTCTTGATCTGCTTGATCCAAACCATAGTTAGACATGACTGCCAAATCCAAGGTTTGAGCAGTTGTTAAATAAGCATTAGCTGTTGCCTCCATGTTGGGGCTAGTCACTTTGAGGCCTACAAGGGCTAGAGACCCTAACATCATCAAGGTCAAGATGGATAAGAAACGCCCCTTGGAGCCTGTGAAGGACTGAATTAAGTCCTTCCAATAGGTTTTTCGCTTGATCATGCTAGTACTCCAAACTGTCGATATCCTGAGGATGCTGGTTCATCACCACATCCTTGACACTGGCATCGTGCATATGAATCACGCGATCAGCAATGGGCGCCAAAGCTCCATTGTGAGTCACGATAATCACCGTCGCTCCCTTTTGACGAGACATATCTTGGAGGATTTTCAAAACCTGCTTGCCCGTCTGATAATCCAAGGCTCCAGTTGGTTCGTCACAAAGGAGAATTTTAGGATTTTTGGCTACCGCGCGTGCAATGGAGACTCTCTGTTGCTCCCCTCCAGAAAGCTGGGCTGGAAAGTTATTGAGACGATGAGCCAGACCTACATCTGTCAAGACCTGTTCAGGATTCAAGGCATCTGTCACGATTTCTGAAGCCAACTCCACATTTTCCTTAGCGGTTAGATTGGAAACTAGATTATAAAACTGAAAAACAAAGCCTACATCATTGCGGCGGTAATTGGTCCTCTGGTGGGAACTATAGTCTGCAATATTGGCACCATCAATCCAGATTTCCCCCTCATCATTGGTATCCATTCCCCCAAGAAGGTTAAGAACCGTTGACTTGCCTGCACCAGATGCACCTAGAATAATAACCAATTCACCCTTTTCAATCTCAAAATTCACATCACGATTGGCCACAATCTCCGTGTCCCCAACCTGATAACGCTTGTAACAGTGTTTCATCTCAATATAAGCCATCAGACTCACCCTCTCTCAAACAAATTACTTCCTATTACCATTATAACGCTTTTTCAACTAGTTGGAAACTGCTTACATTCTCAAATCCTTATTAAAAGGCAGTCTCAAACTACTGCCTTCTAACATCTTCTTAAAAATAAAATTGAACCAGATCGCCTTCTGCTGTTGCTACCGAAATACAATCTTTCTCTATGCATTTCACTTTTGCTTTTTCTTGATTCACTTCAACCACACTATTTTCAATACCTGGATAAGAAACTCGCAATTCTCCCCCACTTCTTGATAAAATGGTCAACTGAAAGAGTTTTTTATCCGCCCACCTCATGCTAATTTCAAAATGTCCACGTGCCATTAAGCCTGAAACGGAACCTGTTGACCATGCATCGGGTAGGGCGGCTAGAGGTACCAGATAAGCTGTATGAGACTGGAGCAACATTTCTGCCATGCCACTGCTAGCACCAAAATTACCATCTATCTGAAAAGGAGGGTGGCTACACCAAAGATTTGGCAAGGTGGATGACTTTAACTGCTCTGCTAATAATTTATGGGCTCGGTTGCCATCTCCTAGACGCGCCCAAAGATTGATCTTATTAGCCTTGGACCAGCCTGTACCACCGTCTCCACGATCATTGAGGCTAGCACGCGCCGATTCAAGATACTCTTGTCCCTTGTAGCTAAAGAGATTTCCAGGATAGAGTCCCACTAGATGGGAAGCGTGCCGATGCTGGGCCTCCACTTTCTCATTTTGAAAATGTTGCTCTTCCTCCTCATACCACTCCCTGATTCGACCAGATTGAGTGATTTGAAGAGGATTAAGCAAGTCAAATTTCTCCTTGACCTCAGTCAACAAGTCCGCATCCAGCTCCAATTCTTGAGCAGCCTGAATAAAATCATGGAATAATTGCCAAATAAGAGATTGGTCATAGGTATTGCCAATCGAAATCGGCCCATGTTCTGGAGAATAAGACGGAGAAGAGACCCAACGCTGCGCCTGCTGATCCTCATGTAAAAAATCATTCCAAAAACGAACCGTTTCCCTCAACATGGGATAAATTTTCTCCCTGAGATAGTCTTGGTCCCTATAAAATGAATAGGCTTCATAAACCGTTTGCATCATCCACGCATTGGCAGCTGGTGACCAACCCCAATAGTAATCCCAACCAGGTGCCGTCCAACCAAAGGGAGTCGCTTGAGTATGAACCAACCAACCATTCTCCTCCCCTTCCTGAGAGACGATTCCTGCATACCTTGCAGCCGCTAGACGACCATAGACACGCAAATCATCTATATAGTTGATGACTGGAAAAGCCGTCTCTAGAAGATTAGTAACATAGGCTGGCCAATAATTCATCTGCAGATTGATATTCAGGTGATAGTCCGAATTCCAAGGAGGATTATCGACCGCATTCCAGACTCCCTGTAGGTTAGCTGGTAGAGCATCTGAGCAATCTCTAGAAGAACTAATCAATAAATACCGTCCATACTGGAAGAACAATTCCTCCAAAGCATGCCCCTCTTGTGGCTTATAATTTTTTAGCAAATTATCTGTAGTGGATGTGTCTACATCAGCTCCCAAATCCAATTGAACACGTTGGAATAAGGCTTGGTAATCCTGAATATGCCTTGATTTCAATTGGGCATAGCCCTTTTCTTTAGCTATCTCCACCAAGTCCTTAACCTGTTTCTCTAAATCTATTTTCTTGCGATAATTACTAGCAGGATTTTGGGCAAAATCAGTCTTAGCAGCCAAGAAAAGATTGGCATAACTGGCTCCTGATATCTGAGCCTTATCTGACCAAACTCTAATATCCCCATCTGTTTCCCAAGCTAAACAGCTAGCAAACTGCAGGTCATTGTCCTTAACTCTTCCCTTCATCAAGATATGAGAATCAGTAATATCCAACTTGCATTCCTTGTAATCAGATTTTTCCTCCTCATACTTTCCATCAGAAGCCAAATCACGACTTAGCGACAGTTCTATAGTAAAATCTAGAGTTTCCGCCCCTTCCTTAGTAAAGCGCTGAACCAAGAGATTATCTGGAAAACTCGCAAAAGCTTCACGTTCAAATTTCGTTCCCTTATAGACATAAGAAGTCGTCGCAAGCGCCTTACTGATATTCAGTTGCCTCTGGTAATCCGTAACCTGAGACAAAGTCGTACCTTGCTGACTAAACTCAATGTGAATATCCCCAAAGGATAGATAGGTCCCATATTGACTCGTTTTTGGCCCGATCAGGTGCTGTTCAGCCAGTTCCTTAGCCCGATTGTAATCTCTCTTTTCCAAAGCCTGCCGAATCTCAGCTAAAAAACCATACTGGTCCTGAAGATTTCCACCCTGATAATCGGAACTATCAGGAAGTGGACCACCAGACCAGAGACTTTTTTCATTAAATTGAATCCTCTCAGCCCCTATAATCCCAAATACTTTTGCCCCTAAAGAACCATTGCCTATTGGTAAAGCCTCTTCTTCCCAACCCTTATATGTTGTTGAAGCTGGTCTCTTGTAGGCCAATACATAATCTTGTTTTTTATTCCTTATCATACTACCATACTAACATAAAAAGCCTAGAAATCAATTCTAGACTTACAATTTTTTATTTTCCAAGGTAGTATTCAGAAACTACGTTCAATTTTTCGTCGAATTCGAATACCAATGGTGGGAAGTTAGGGATTTCCACGTCCATGATTTCGTCGTCTGACAAACCTTTGATGTGTTTTACAAGGGCACGGATTGAGTTACCGTGAGCTCCTACGAATACGTTTTTACCATCTTTAAGAGCTGGAGCGATTTTATCTTCCCAGAATGGAAGGGCACGTTCCAAAGTCACTTTCAAGTTTTCAGCATCTGGAATAACTGAATCGTCAAGTGAAGCGTAACGACGGTCTGTGTGAGCTGAGTGCTCATCATCACGATCCATGTTTGGAGGCAATACATCGTATGAACGACGCCAGATGTGAACTTGCTCATCACCAAATTGTTCAGCAGCTTCAGCTTTGTTTTTACCAGTCAAACCACCGTAGTGACGTTCGTTCAAACGCCATGATTTTTCAACTGGAACCCACAATTGGTCAGAAGCTTCAAGAGCCAAGTTAGTTGTTTTAATCGCACGTTTCAATACTGAAGTATAAGCTTGGTCAAATTCGATACCAGCTTCTTTGATCAATTTACCAGCGTCAATCGCTTGTTGTGTACCTTTTTCAGACAAATCAACATCAGCCCAACCAGTGAAAAGGTTAGCTTTGTTCCATTCAGACTCACCGTGGCGAGCAAAAACCAATTTTACCATTAGATGGATTCTCCTTTAAATTTTCCGAGGTTTCCCCTCGTTTATCTATTCTATTTTACACAATTTTTCACAAAAAAGCTAGTCAAAACCAAAAAGGAACCGACTGTTTGGCAGTGGGATTGCTTTAAACAAATATAAGCAAATATGTGAAAAGAAATTTCCATTTCACTCTTGCTAATCTCCTTGCTTTTTGTTAGAATGATGTCAAAAAATAAAAAAGGTTAACATTATGCCACAACATCTCTTTAAAGAATTGGCTCAACTGGAGCAAGTAGAGGCTCTAGCTCTAGGAAGATCACGGGCTGGACAAGATTTTGACAAAGACTCTGACTATGATGTATATGTCTACCTCAGTGCTCCCCTCTCGCCAGACATCAGAGAAGAAATCCTCAGTAAATACTGCTCCTATATGGAAATCGGCAATCAATTTTGGGAATTGGAGGATGATTGTGTTCTCAATAATGGCATAGAGATTGAGCTGATTTACCGCTCTCTAGACGAATTTGACAAAGATTTACAAGCCGTAGTTTTAGAGCACCAAGCCCAGAATTCTTACACTACTTGTATGTGGTACAATCTACTCAACAGCAAGATTCTCTACGATCGAGATGGTCACTATGCTGCCCTCCAGAAAAAGTACAATCTTCCTTATCCAGCTGAGCTGAAAAAGAATATCATCAACAAGCAATTCCTGCTTCTCGACCAAGCTATGCCAGCTTTTTCAAGACAAATCAAAAAAGCTCTCAAACGCCAAGACTTACTCAGCATCAATCACCGCAGTAGCGAGTTTTTCGCTTCTTATTTCGATTTGCTCTTTGCCTTCAATGAGCAACTCCATCCAGGAGAAAAACGCATGCTCCAGTACGCAAAAAACAATTGCTCTCATCTACCTCAAAATTTTGAAAACGATATTCAAGACTACTTTCAAAATCTCTACCAACTAGATCACCAGCAGAAAACAGTCCTAACTTTGGAGCATCTCCTATCAAATCTTAAACATTTGATTGATGAATCCATTTAGAACACCAACAGATAAAAGCTCATGAAATCTACTTTTCAGATGATTCATGAGCTTTTTAAATTTCCATAATATATAACGATTTAAAGTTATACTAAATGAAAATCAAAAAGCAAACTAGGAAGCTAGTCGCAAGCTGTGCTGAAGTACAGTGAGGCGACATTGACGTAGTTTGAAGAGATTTTCGAAAAGTATTAATTGAAACAAGAAAACGACAATAAACTTCTAACATGATAAAAACGCATCGTATCAGGTGTTCAAAACCTTGATACAATGCGCTTTATAGTCTATAAGATTAGTTGTCTTTTCTTCTCAAATTGAGTTTTGCCTAGACTTTTCAACCTTATTTCTCTTCAAATCCTTCTGCTACTGCTTCCGCAAAGTTTTCTTCTACGATGCTTGCACAGTGGTCACAGATGACTGCGTGGTAGCTACGTTCTGCTGTTGTTGGGTCGATACGACGGCAACGGTCACACACATCACCTGCAGCGCGTTCTACTGTGAAGGCTACATCTTCGAAGCTAACAGCAGCTTCTGGAGCTGGTCCTTCTGCGATAGTCAAGTCTGACACGATTAAAAGTTGAGCCACATTGCTGTTTACTGCTTCGAGTAGAGTTTTCACCACTTCATTTGGGTAAACTGTCAAGTGTGCTTCAAGTGATTTACCGATAACTTTGGCATTACGAGCCTCTTCCAAGGCTTTTTGAGCTTGTCCACGGAAGTCCATGAAGGCTGCCCATGTATCCAAGATTTCTTCTTGATTAGCAAAAGTTTGTGCTTCTGGCAATTCTGACAATTGAACGAAGTCTTCTGCTTCAAACTCAAGGTATGACCAGATTTCCTCTGCTGTATGAGGAAGGATTGGTGTCAAGAGTTTGGTGATTTTCACAAGAATGTCATAGAAGACAGTCTGCATTTGACGGCGTTCCAGTGATTTGGCACCTTCGATGTAAACAACATCTTTAGCAAAATCAAGGTAGAATGCTGACAAGTCAACGTTGATAAAGTTCACTAGTGCTTTATAGATTGTCAAGAATTCAAAGTTTGCATAAGCATCACGAATGGTCTTGACAAGCTGGTTAAAGCGAATCGTCATGTACTTATCAACTGAACGAAGTTCATCGTAAGCGACTGCATCTTGAGCTGGGTTAAAGTCAGATGTATTGGCAATCAAGAAACGAAGGGTGTTACGAATCTTACGGTAAGTTTCAGAGACTTGGCTCAAGATATCCATAGAGATACGCACGTCGTTGGTTGAGTCTACACTTGTTACCCAAAGACGCAAGATTTCAGCACCAAATTGTTTTTCAACATCGCTTGGAGCAATGGTATTTCCAAGAGATTTAGACATCTTCTCACCTTTACCGTCAAGTGCAAAACCTTGTGACAAGATTTGTTTGTAAGGTGCTACGCCATGGTTAGCAACTGAGGTGATGAGCGATGAGTTGAACCAACCACGGTATTGGTCAGAACCTTCTAGGTAAAGGTCTGCTGGGTAAGTCAACTCTGGACGGTTTACTACAACTCCATTCCATGATGAACCTGAGTCAAACCAAACGTCCATGATATCAGTTTCTTTTTTGAACTCGCCGTTTGGTGAACCTGGATGAGTAAATCCTTCTGGCAAGAGGTCCTTAGCATCACGTTCCCACCAAATGCTTGAACCATGTTCCTCAAAGAGTTGAGCCACGTGTTCAATCGTTTCAGCAGTCATGATCGCTGTACCGTCTTCAGCGTAGAAGATAGGAAGTGGAACACCCCAAGCACGTTGACGAGAGATAACCCAGTCGCCACGGTCACGAATCATATTGTAAAGACGGACTTTACCCCATTCTGAGTGGAATTTCACTTTTTCAATTTCATCCAAGATTTCTTGGCGGAATTTAGAAACTGAGGCAAACCATTGTGGTACTGCACGCCAGATGATTGGTTTCTTAGTACGCCAGTCAAATGGGTATGAGTGAGAGATTTCTTCTTGGGCAAGAAGGAGGTTACCAAGTTTCTCGATAACAGTTGGAACTACCTTTTCATAGAATTGACCTTCAAACTCAGGACCAGCATTCTTCATCATGATACCACGTTCGTCAACAGTCACTGCGACTTCAAGACCATTAGCAATACCGACATTGTAGTCATCCTCACCAAAACCAGGGGCTGTGTGGACGATACCTGTACCAGAATCAGTTGTAACGTGGTCACCAAGAATAACCAATTCATCTACAGCTGTATCCCATGGGTGTTCTGTTACGATATGGTTGAGTTCTTGACCACGGTAAGTTGCCAAAACTTGAACATCAGCCCAACCAAATTTCTCAGACAAGCTAGTCAATAATTCTGCAGCAACCACAAACTTACGAGCTTCACCAGCAGGTTGAACCAAAACGTAATCAATATCTGCACCAACAGTCAAACCACGAGAAGCTGTGATGGTAAATGGAGTTGTTGTCCAAACTACGATATAAGTATCTGTATCTAGAACACCTTTGCCATCTTTTACCTTGTTGGCATAGTAAAGGGAAGTTGAAACCAAATCATGGTATTCAATCTCTGCTTCAGCAAGAGCCGACTCAGATGACCAAGACCAGTAAACTGGCTTAGCACCACGGTAGATATAACCTTTATTAGCCATCTCACCAAATACACGGATTTGAGCTGCTTCATAGTCAGGAGTCAAAGTCACATATGGATTTTCCCAGTCACCAGAAACACCCAAACGTTTAAAGTCTTCACGTTGTTTATCTACTTGAGAAAGAGCATATTCACGGCAAAGTTTCAAGTACTCAACCAAGTCCATTTCTTTGCGTTTGATACCTTGTTTTGCCAAAACTTGCTCGATTGGCAGACCATGTGTATCCCAACCTGGAATATAAGGAGCATAAAATCCTGACATAGACTTAGAACGAACAATGATATCTTTTGAAATCTTGTTCATAGCGTGTCCAACGTGAATATTTCCGTTCGCGTATGGAGGACCATCATGCAAGGTGAAATGAGGTTTTCCTTGGTTCAATTCTTGACGACGTTGATAAAGTTTTGCATCTTCCCATTCCTGTTGCCAAACTGGCTCTTTGGTAGGAAGGCCTGCACGCATTGGGAAAGCTGTTTTCCCAAGGTTAAGGGTATCTTTGAGTTTCATGGTATCTCCTTTATAAATAATAACAAATTAAAAACCACGACTTCCAAAAAGGACGAAAATCGTGGTACCACCTTTATTCGAAAAAAGACTCAGCTTTTTTCCTCTTATCCCGTAACGTGGGGAACGTCAAATCTTACTTCATTCAGACTTGATTGTTTGAGAGGATAATCTTATCATTAGGGAATGCAGGACTCACACCATCTCCTGCTCGCTGGAAATATAAGGATAAGATATTGTTCTCAGATTATTTCTTATAAAATTGTAACAGATTCTTGCGGTGCTGCAAAACCTGGTTCTGAGTTTACAGCTTCAGTAGCTGGTGTTGGTCCTGAGTAATGGCTTGGAGCTACTTCTGGCTCTTCATACATTGGACCAACTGGATGAGCTGGACTTTCTTCAACAACCGGAGCTGGTGAAACCAATTGTTCTTGCTCAGCTCTAGCTTCGGCTTCCGCAAGTTCCTTATTAGCTGCTTCGATACGCGCTTGCAACTCTGCCATTTCCTCGGGAGAAAACTGACGAGTAATATCAATTGGTTCTTCCTCTTGATGTTGTTGTAAGACAGAATCACCTAAGACTTCACTTACCACTTCTTTGAAGGCTTCATCACTTGTTTGAAGATAAGTCGCTGTTGGACGAAGAATGTCTTCCCAATCTGAAGATTCAACAATTGCTAACTGGCTCTCAATTGTAGATTTGAGACGTTGATGGAAAACACGGCTCTTGTTCTTCAATTCTTCTGTTTCAACAGCAACTTTCTTAGCATTATCAGTTGCTTGACGAAGAATTTCATTTGCCTTGTACTTAGCTTCTTCCAACAAACGTTGGGCATCTTGCTCTGCTTGTTGGATAATATTATTTGAACGTTCCGTTGCAGCTTGTTTTACTCGCTCTGCTGTATCTTGTGCAATCAATACAGACTGGCTCAATGAATCTTTCATCTCATCAAAGTAAGACAAACGCTCTTCCAAACTCTTAATATGTAAATCCTTATCATGATTAGAGCGAACCAAATCTTCATAATCACGGACTACAATATCTAAAAACTCATCTACTTCTTCTTGATCGAACCCTCTGAAGCGTGTGCTAAAAGTTTTATCTTTGATTTCTAACGATGTAATTGGCATATTTTTCCTCACTTACTTAATAACAATTGGACCGTTAATTTCTTTTTATCTTTTTTTGTTTGCCCATTATCTCTAACGAGTTTCACTCGACCAAATTTCCTTATACTAATCAAATCACCAACTTGAACTGCATAATCTGATTTTTCAACTAAATGGTAATTCACTTGGACTGCCTGTTTTTCAATTAACTGACTTGCTTGATTTCTAGACAGCTTGAAGACACCTGCTAGAAAAACATCTAATCTAGAACTAGCAATACATATATCTAATTCTTGATAATCTTCTACAGTAGCAATTCTCTCAGTAAAATGCTGTTCTTCTAGATGAACCGGTAAACGAGCAATTTTCGTAATGCCGTCTTGAAAAAGGAGCATAAACTGTCGATTAATGATAATCTGTGCTCTCTCTTCGTTGACTAAGATATCACCAAATAGCTTCCTATCGATTCCTAGCTGATTTAAAACAGTTCCTAATATTTTTGCATGCGTTAGGCGTTCAAACTTATTAGGATAGACTATTTCTTGCAAGGAAAGTTCAAAATCAGAGAATTCCGGCTCAAAATAATCAGGATACAGGAGAACCCGTACATATTCAGTTTCAAGAAACTGCCGACTGCTCATGTAGGAGATGCCGTTGGTTGATGCTAGCACCTTTAAAATCTTTTCTTGATGGGGATTTACAAAGGGTGTTAAAAAAGGAGAATAAGAATCTTCTACCTTTTTTATCCATTCTAATCCCTTATCAATAAAAGACGAATCATTCTTAGAAAAGTGTTGATAAATCATCTTGTTCATAGAAAGATCACTAAAAGTCGAATCAACTGCTCCCCTAGGAAGTGAACTAGTAATACCGCAATCCAGACAGATAAGTCAAGACCTGCAATCTGGAGGGGTAAACGTTGCAAGGGAGCTACTATCGGTTTCACTAAACTAATAATCAAGCGTCCAAGACGTGATTCATAAGCATTGGGAAACCAAGACATCAGAGCAAACACGATTAAAATCAGTGAATAGATATCCACTGCATTTTGAACAAAACGAATGAGAAAGATCATTATCTCACTCTCGTACGTTTCATATCAAAGCCAAATTCACCATTTTGTGATTCATCTGGAATTTTGATGTCTTCAATATTGACGACAACATCAACTGGTGTCAGCAGGTACATAGTAGATGCTACCTTTTTCATGTTACCAGCTAAAACATGGCGTGCCCCGTCCAGATAATCCAAACAACGACGTGCTTGAACTTCTGTCATATATTGGAAATCAATCAAAATACTTTCGTTACCAGCTAATAAATCAACAATATCTGTGGCATCTTCGTATTTACGTGGATAACGAACATCAATTGTCACCTTATCAGTAGAACGTTGACTTTGCATAGCCAACTCTTGTTGACGGGCATGAAGACGAGTGATGTTTTTATCTTTAGATGGCGTGCTACCAGCTTGTTGAGGCAACTCTTGAACAGAAGGGACTGGAGTCACAATTGGCTCTTCAGCTTTAGGCTGATATGCAGTACCAACATCTTCTCCATCTTCTGTAAAATAATCTATAAATTTATCAAATCTATCTTTTAAAGACATATTTCTTTCCTATTTAAAAAATGCTGTACCAATTCTGACAAATGTTGAGCCAAATTCAATCGCTTCCTTATAGTCACGACTCATACCCATACTCAAGTCCGTCATTGGCATATTGGGAATTTGTTTTTCTCTAATTTCTAGTTGCAAATCCTGCGTAGCTTTAAAAATTTCTTTCAACTCATCACTACTAGCTTCAAAAGGAGCCATGGTCATCAAGCCGACATATTCAATTTTATCTAAGGTGGCCAATTCTGGTAAGAGCTCCAATAGTTCTTCCCTTGAAAAACCATGTTTGCTCTCTTCCCTCGAGATATTTACTTGTAAGAAACACTTAACAACTCGGTCACTTCTTTTTTGAATTTCCTCTGCTAGCTTTAATGAATCCAAAGCGTGGAAATAATCAACATACTGAATGACATCTTTGACCTTGCGTCTTTGCAAGGTTCCAATCAAATGCCAGGTAATATTTCTATCTTTTAAAGCTTCATATTTCTCAAGAAATTTATCTACACGATTTTCACCAATATGATGCACACCTAGCGGAAGCAAAGCCTCCGCTGTCGGTACGTCTACATATTTTGTAACAGCAACAACCGAAACAGAATTAGCTTCTCTTCCTGCCTGCTGACTTGCATCTTTTATTTGTTGAAAAACACGTTCTGTATTTTCTTTCAAATTCATTTACTTAACGATTTTTGAAAAATGGAGGAGTGTCTAATTCATCCTCATCGTGTAAAGATGGTGCTTCGAAACGTTCAACTGGTGATACAACTGAATCAGTTGGTCGAACAATTGTCTCACGACGCAAGTCCCAATCACCAAATGCTGAAGATTGAGAAGTTTCTGTACGGCGAGGTGCTGGACTTGGAATTTCTGCAGTTTCAGCCATATCAAACTGACGATTATGATTGTGTGCATGACTAGGACTTGCTTGTTCATGACGGACAACTTGTCTTGGTGCATGGCCCACAACTTTTTCCACACGATCTTGACGAACACCAGTTGCCACAACTGTAACACGAATTTCATCTTTCATGTTTTCATCGATAGATGTTCCGAGCCAGATGTTCACTCCTTGACCAGCTGCTTGGTTGACAATTTCTGATGCTTCTTCAGCCTCAATCAAGGTTAAATCAAGACCACCAGTAACGTTGACGATAACATCCTCAGCACCGTCAATAGTTGTTTCAAGAAGTGGTGAGTAGATTGCCTTACGAGCTGCTTCTACCACACGTTCTTCACCACTACCGATACCGATACCCATTAGGGCGTTTCCTTTATTTGCCATAACTGTTTTCACATCGGCAAAGTCAAGATTAATCAAACCAGGGTTTGTGATCAAATCAGTAATTCCTTGAACACCTTGGCGAAGTACGTTATCTGCTTCGCTAAGAGCTTCAAGAAGTGGAGTTTTCTTATCAACAATTTCAAGCAAGTTGTTGTTTGAAATAATCAATAGAGTATCCACATGCTCACGAAGTTGATTGATTCCTTCTACAGCATACTGACCACGTTTGCTTCCTTCAAAACCGAAAGGACGTGTCACAACACCAACTGTAAGAGCACCCAAATCTTTAGCAATGCGGGCAATAACAGGAGCTGCACCAGTACCAGAGCCCCCTCCCATACCTGCAGTAATGAAGACCATATCTGCTCCAGTAATAGCTTGAGTCAAGGCTTCTTCGCTTTCTTCAGCTGCCTTTTGACCAACTTCAGGTCGACCGCCAGCACCCAAACCACGAGTCAATTTAGGGCCTAACTGAATTACAGTCTCAGCTTTTGTACTACTCAAAGCTTGTACATCTGTGTTTGCTGCGATAAATTCTACGCCTGCAACACCTTCGTCAACCATGCGGTTAATGGCGTTACCGCCACCTCCACCAACACCGATTACTTTAATAACTGCACCTTGAGCTGCTGCTGTATCAAATGAAAATGTCATAGTTTATTTTTCCTCTTTTATTCATCAAACATGCTTCCGATTAAGCCACGGAAACGATCTGCGATTTTTGGTTTATTTTGAGAAGATACTTTATCTTCTTTCGGAGCAACTACGTTCGTAGAAGCTGATTGCTCTACCTCAGTATTTTGAACTGGTTGAATAGGGGTCGGTTGTGCTACCTGCGTAACGCGTTGAATCATCCCACCGAAATTAATTGGTTGGTGACGCAAAGTATCCTCACCCTTGACTGCTCTTTGTGCTAATAAATGCACCTCAGTCAATTGACCAGCAAATTCAGACAAGCTAATCACATGAGCGAAGGCAGGATTACGGATTCCAACTTGATTTGGAACGTAAAGTTTGACACCAACGCCAAAGACTTCCTGTGCAAGTTCTACAATACCTGGTAAAATAGCATTTCCACCAATCAGAACAATCCCACCTGGAAGATCCAACAAATGTCTTCTTTCCAACTCTTGTTTGATTTGTTCAAAAATGTGCTTAATGCGGGCTGAAATAATCTCTGCTAGATAGCTTTCTGTAACTTCTACAGGTTCTACTTCACCAATTACTTCAACTTGGAAGGTTTCATTGCTTGCAAGTGAAGGGTAGGCTTCACCATAGTTTAATTTCAATCCTTCAGCTAATTTCTGTGAAGTCTTCAAGACTTTAGAGATATCTTTTGTGACATAATCTCCACCTTCTTGAAGAATATTTGTAAACTGGAGTTCTTGGTTACGGATTGTAGCAACAGTTGTTTGACCTGCTCCCATATCAATCACAGTAGCTCCAAATTCACGCTCACCTTCATTCAAGACTGAACGAACCAAAGCCAATGGTGAAATAATAATATTTTCAACTTGAACACCTGAGCGCTCAACTGTCTTGCGTAAATTGTGAAGAATAGTACGTGGACCTGTGTAAAGCAAACCACGCATTTCAAGACGAACACCCATCATGCCGCGTGGGTCACGAATACCTTGGAAACCATCTACGATAAATTCTTCTGGAATAAAAGTAATGACTTCACGATCTGGTGTCATACTCTTTGTCAAGGCTGATTTAACAACATTTTCAACATCTTGATCTGTAATTTCTTTTGTATCAGATGTAACTGGAATCATACCTTGAGTTGGTTCTACTTGCAAAAGATTTCCAGGCAAACCAACATTCACTGATTTGATTGAAATGCCAGCTTTCTCTTCTGCTTGGGAAATAGCTGACTTGATAGCAGTTGCTGCTGCTTCAATATCAACGATAATCCCATCCTTTACACCTTTACTCTTGGCATTACTTACACCAATTACGTTTAGTTCACCATTTCTATGCTCGGCAACCAATACTTTAATCGAATTAGTTCCGATATCTAAGCCTGTAAAAAAACCATCTCTAGCCATTACATCGCATCCTCTCTCTTCCAAGTTTCAAACTTCTATTCAATATAGCTAAAATAGGGCATAGCTATTCACAGAATATTATAACACAAAAAATCCAATCGTGCTTAGTTTTTCCTAAATTTACTTACCATTTTTTCACATTCTTTCCTTAGCTTTTTTTATTTTCCAAACAAGTTATAAAAAATCAGATTTATGAAAAAAAGAAAGCTCATTTCTAAGCTTTCTTTGCAATCATTTTTTCTGCTTCTTGCTCTAAAAATAGTTCCAAGATTTTCTTTGTTAACGTAATCGCTGCTGATAAGGCCAGGGAAACGATTAAATAATTAGCTACTAAGCCATGGTCTCCAACCAATGGTGGTTTTGTCAAGAATCCGTAATCTCCACCTGTTACTAAATTGACCACAAAAATCAAGGCATTTAGTGCAAAGGTCATGAGAAAAATTCCCTTCACATCCAGCAATCGCGCGTTATACTGTCTCAATAGATAAACTAAAGAGTTCCCCAAGAGAGCTAAGTGGCCAAAGATAAAGGATAAAATCGTAATATGTGGGAAAGGATAGGCATCTGACACTGGATAAACAAAGGCTGCTAATGTCCCAAATGTTCCTAGTAATGCAAAATACTGCCTATATTTGGACTGACCAGGTAGCAAGAGCACCACAAACATAGCCATACGACAATGGTAAAAGGGTAAACTT
Organism: Streptococcus mitis NCTC 12261; assembly: GCF_000148585.2. NCBI lineage: Bacteria > Bacillati > Bacillota > Bacilli > Lactobacillales > Streptococcaceae > Streptococcus > Streptococcus mitis. The sequence goes on along the minus strand of NZ_CP028414.1, from coordinate 495,145 downwards.
TCTGACAGAGGCATATGATTGACCCCATACCAACCATAAAGCAGGATCAACTGAACCGCCTGCAAGATTTGGAAAAATCGTTGGTAAGCCTTCTTTTCACGATAACGATAGGCTGTATAAAAGGTCAAAGCCAAGAGTGTAAATATACTGACATACCAAAAAAGGTCAAATTTGGGTGGCTCTGTTGCTTGGGTCGTAAAGAAAATATCCCATAAATTCATCTAGTCTTCCTCATGATTCAAAATTTTCCTGCATATTATTATACCATGCTATTTGTCAAAAATGGATTTAGAAATACGTAAATGTTTGACAAAATCACTTTGCTTCATTTTCTAAACTTTCTAACAACTTGGCTAGATTCATAGAGTTAGAGCCTTTGAGTAGGATTTGGTCATTGACTCCAAGGCTTTCTTTGACCTGCTTAACTAGGTCTTCAAATTGGTCTTGGTCTTCTGTTTTCTTGAAGTAGTAAACGTGGCCGATTGGGAACATTTGACTGGCCAGTTGAGCCAATTCAGCAATGTCTTCTCCGTAGAAAATCACGGTATCAAGCACATCTGGTGAGAGGCTCAAAATCATCTGGTTATGGAGCTGAACAGACTGGTCACCGAGTTCCTTCATGTCCGCTAAGACAGCGATTTTTTTGCCACCTTCGTTGGCTGGAATAGCCGAAAAAGTCTCTAAAATCAACTTCATAGCAGTTGGATTGGCATTATACACATCTGATAGAATATCTGCACCATTGGCTGCTTTCTTCCACTCAGTACGGTTACGCGTCAATTCAAGATTTTGGAAGGCCTGACGAATTTGCTCCTCTGAAACTCCTTCTTGTAGGGCAACATAGGATGCAATCATGGCATTAGTAGCATTGTACTTACCAGTCACTGGCAAATCAAGGGCTTGTTCCAAGAAATTAGCCTTAAATGTCAGACTATCCTTGCGCTCAATCAAGTCTGTAATTTCCAACTCTGCTCCTTGGCCAAAACGAACTACCTTTTTGTCAGTTGGCAAGTAGTCCTCTACAATCGGATCTGCTGGTGCCAAGAGCAAGGAATTCGAAGACATCCCGTCTGCAATTTGCATTTTTCCTTTAGCAATCTCCGAACGGTCTTTGAAAAAGGCCAAATGGGCTTCGCCAACCAAGGTCACGATGGCTGTTTTTGGATGAGCCAATTCAGACAAGAGATGGATATCTCCCAAGTGATCCTGCCCCATCTCCAAGACCAACTTTTCTGTTCCTTCAGGCATATGGAGAACTGTGTATGGAAGACCAATCTCATTATTGTAGTTACCTTGTGTTTTGTAGGTCTTGTAGGTTGTTGATAGCAAGTGCGCTAACATATCCTTGGTCGTTGTTTTACCATTTGAACCCGTAACCGCAAAGACATCAACAGCTGTTTTTTCAAGATAGTAGGCTGCTAGTTGCTGAAAGGCAGTCAGAACATCATCTACTAGAATGTAGGGATGATTTGCGACCTTTTTCTCAGACAGGGTTACTGCTGCACCATTTTCAAAGGCTATTTCGATAAAGTCATGGCCATCACGCGCACCTTTGAGGGGCACAAATAAATCTCCTGTCGCAATCAAACGACTGTCAAACTCAGCCTTTTCTAACTGAGCATCTGCAAAAAGACTGACATTATTTTTAGCTCCGACAACTTGAGCCACTTCATGGATTGTTAATTTCATTTCTACTCCTTTAAAAAGGGTCGAAGCTCGAGAACTCTAGTCACCTTTCAGTGATGGTTCTGGCTTCTACCCTCTCTTTCATTTTATAGCAAATGCGCTTCGCGCTTGTCAAAACTTTCCTTGGCAAGGTCAACCAAACGCTCGATTAGTTCTGGGTAGCTGATTCCCATATTGTCCCAAAGTAGTGGGTACATAGACCACTGGGTGAAACCTGGCATGGTATTGAGCTCGTTTAGGAAAATCTCTCCCTTATCTGTATAGAAGAAATCACAACGAGATAGACCTAAACCACCAATAGCACGGAAGGCAGTTTCTGCATTCTGACGCATGACAGCTACCACATCATCACTGATTTTAGCTGGGATATCCATGGTAATCTTGTTATCAATATACTTGGCATCATAGTCATAAAAGGCAACATCCTTAACTACTTCTCCTGGAAGCGTGCTTTTAACATCGTAGTTACCCAGTAGGCCAACCTCGATTTCACGGGCATTTACCCCTTGTTCAACCAAGACACGGCTATCATATTGGAAGGCAAGTTTCAAGGCTTGACGAAGTTCCTCTTGATTTTCAGACTTAGAAATACCGACACTAGAACCCATGTTAGATGGTTTTGTGAAAACTGGATAAGTCAATTTTTCTTCAACTTCAGCAATTTTAGCAGTCATATCATCACCTTCGACAATGGCCACATAAGGAACTTGGGCAATCCCGACAGATTCTAACACACGCTTGGTCGTGATTTTGTCCATGGCAAGGCTAGATGACAAAATGTTGCAACCAACATAAGGCATTTTCAAAACTTCAAGGAAACCTTGAACAGAGCCATCTTCTCCCATCGGACCATGAAGGACTGGAAAGACCACTGCTCCCTCTTCATATATGGCACTTGGTGCAACTTTCTTATCCCAATCAATGGTTTCATTGGTCATAAGACGATCCTCTTGACCTGGAGTCTGGTTAAATTCTTGCGTTTTAATAAAGTCACCTGACTGGCTGATGAAGAAAGTCTTGACTGTGAAACGATCGTAGTTGACCGCACGCATAACACTTTCCGCTGAAAGGACAGAGACTTCACGCTCTGCACTACGCCCACCGTATAAAAGAATAATCGTTTGTTTCATATTATTTGTTCCAATTCTAATAGAATACTTGTTCTTTAGTATATCATATTTGCTTCTTTTTTGAAACTTGAACCTGATACTGGTCTTCAATAAATCTAAAAAGAGACCGATAAAACAACTGTCGGTCTCCGTGATTTTTGTATAAATGAATTGAGTGTGTTAATTTGTCTAGACTTACAACTCTGTTCGATTTTCAATGGCTCGTAAGAGTGTCACTTCGTCCGCATACTCAATGTCCGCTCCGACAGCGAGACCTCGTGCTAGACGCGTAACCTTGATACCAGCTGGCTTGAGCAAACGAGAAAGATACATGGAGGTCGCTTCACCATCTGCTGTAGCATTGGTCGCCACAATCACTTCTGAAACTTCACTATCCATAAGACGAGTCATAAGGCTCTTGAGATTGATATCGTCCGGACTGATACCATTCATGGGAGAAATGAGTCCATGCAAGACATGATAGAGTCCATGGTATTCTTGGATATTCTCCATGGCTGCCACATCGCGACTATCTTCGAGAACTAAAATCGTTGTCTGGTCACGAGTCGGATCGGTACAGATAGAACAAGGATCGTCGTCTGTCAAACGTCCACAAATAGAACAGTAGGTCAATTCTCTCTTAGCAGAAAGGAGATTTTTAGCAAATTCATTGACATCATCATCAGACATCCCAATCGTATAAAAGGCCAGACGGGTAGCCGTCTTAATCCCGATACCCGGTAACTTAGAATAACTATCAATTAGCTTGGCAATAGGTGTTGGATAAAGCATATGTTCCTTTCTAATTCATTGGATGATGTTGGTTATAGAGGTTGATAATATCGCGCGCAATGGAAGGTCCGACACCATTTGTAAGGTTGGTGTTATGAGGGAAGACAACAGCTACAGCGATTTGAGGATTATCTGATGGTGCATAGGCCACAGCATTAGTATTGTTAGCTTTTTGACCACCCTCAACATAACTTTCGGCAGTACCTGTTTTTCCACTAATGGATACCGCTGCGCCATTTGAAAAGGCACGACCGGTTGTCAAAGCACTTCCACCATGTGAAACTTGATAAAATCCTTGTTGAAGAATGGAAACATCAGACTCAGAAATATTAATTTTATTCATTTCCTTGGTTTCAACAGATTGGATTAAGTTCCCTAAACCACCTTGTTCGTTGTTTCCATAAATCCCCTCGACAATGTGAGGTGCAATCCGAACACCGTTGTTGGCAATGGTGCCAACGTACTGGGCTAATTGCATAGGGGTGTAGTTATCAAACTGGCCAAAGGCATTGGTAATGTAATTAGCAAAATTATACTCTTTTGGTATAAAACCAGTTGACTCATCTGGAAGGTCAATGCCTGTTGAGGCTCCAAGACCATATTCCGCAAATGTCGAGCGAAGTTTCCCCATGGCGGATTCTAAATTGTTAGTTAGAACAAACATATTGGGTTGATAGGTCTGACCCATAATGCCCAAAGCCGTTTGAACCATATAGGTATTAGAAGAATACTCCAAGGCTTCCACAGCTGTAATCGGGAATGAACCGTAAGCCTGAGTGTACCAAGAATTAATCGGAGCTGAACCTTGGAAGACAATCGGTTGGTCTGTCAAGGTCTGATTCCCTGATAAGACTCCATTCTCCCAACCAGAGCTGATGGTCGCCGCCTTGACAACAGAACCCGGCACAAAGACATTGGTTACTGTTCCCAAGGAATCAGGTGTTAAATCTCCCGTTTTCAAGTCATGTTTTAGCCCTGACATAGACAAAACCGCACCTGTTTTTGGGTTAAGGGCGACTGCATACACACCTTCTGAATACTTGGCTCCTCCATTTCCCAGTTCGGAATTGAAATAACTCTTAAGCAGATTGTCCACGCTATCTTGGAAGGCCAAATCAATAGTCAGTTTAATATTATTCCCTTTGGTACCATCTTCGATATTTTCGACACTTTCCATGTTACCGTACTTATCTAGATGGATTTCCTTAACTGAGCGTTTTCCTTGCAAGGTTTCTTCATATTGTTTTTCTAGATAAGAAGTCCCAACACGATCATTTAAAGAATAACCCTTTTTGATATAAGCATCTGCTTCTTCAGCTGGTAGACCAGCTTTTTCACTGGATACACTTCCTACTATAGACGAAAGAGAAGTCTCTAGGACCTTTCGATCCCACGAAGTTGAAATACTGATACCAGGTAAATTCTTAGAAGCCGAAGCAATCAAGGCAATCTGTGTGTTTGACAAGGAATCTGTCGCAATGGTGCCTGTCGCAAAATTTCCAACTGCATTGAGTTGGCTAAAGAGATAAATTTCTTTCTTTTCGTCATCCGAGTAAGCCAATTGACTTGGATCGATACTTTCAACAGTATTATTGTAAAGCTCAGATTCAGATAATTGATTGCCATCAGAATCAAGTCGCTTCTCACGTGGTAAACTTTCCACTGCTTTCTTATATACATCTTGATCTGCTAGATAATAGTCCGCCAACTGTCGATCAGTCAATGTTGGAGAAGTAACTCCCACATAAGCCAGCAACTTCTTGGCTGTTTCTTTTAAATCTGCAGCCGTCATTTTGTTGTTTCGAGTAAAGGAAACGACTTGTTTCACAGTATTTTCAACCAAAGGCTTGCCACTAGCATCATAAATTTCGCCCCGAGCCGAACTAGTAGTCACCTTTGTTTTACTAGCAGATGCTAATTTTGTCTCATAAAAATCCTTGTTCAAAACCTGCATATAAAGCAGGCGACCAATAATAGCCATAAAGAGTAAAATGACAATCGAAAACAATAAATTAAGCCGAATCGGAATCGAATGGCTGTCAAATTTTCTCATACAAATCAGTCTCATTTCTATTTAAAATCTTACTCTTCATTGTACCACAATTTGAGCAGAAAATTATGGAAAAGCAAGAAGCTTTTTTTCGTTTTTACAGTAAGATACGTTTTTATTTATTCATCCCTATATTATATGTTATAATGAATGTAAAAGTTCAATAATCTAGTCTTTTTCCAACACGACTCATTTAAAGGAGCCTTTCTATGGACAAACCAGATATAGCAACCATCATTGATTCCCACTTCGAAGAAATGACAGACCTAGAGCAAGGAATCGCTCGCTATTTTTTGCAAGCTGAAACGATTACAGATGATTTATCTTCCCAACAGGTCACTCAAAAATTACATATCTCTCAGGCTGCTCTGACCCGCTTTTCTAAAAAGTGTGGTTTTACAGGCTATCGAGAATTTATTTTCCAATACCAACACCAAGCAGAGAAACAGGACACCCATTCTCACAAACACAGTCCACTGACAAAACGAGTCCTTAGAAGTTATAGCAGTATGCGGGAACAAACACAGGACTTGATTGATGAAGTCCAACTAGAAAGAATTGCCCAGTTAATCGAAGATGCTGAGCGTGTCTACTTCTTCGGAACAGGGAGTTCTGGCCTCGTAGCTCGTGAAATGAAATTACGCTTCATGCGTCTAGGTGTGGTCTGCGAGGCTTTAACCGATCAAGACGGTTTTGCTTGGACAACCAGTATTATGGATGAGAATTGTCTCGTACTCGGTTTCTCTCTTTCTGGCACAACCCCTTCTATTTTAGATAGTCTATTAGACGCTAAGGAGATGGGGGCAAAGACTGTACTTTTTACAAGTGTTCCCAATAAAGATAGTCAGGCCTATACAGAGACTGTTCTTGTAGCCACCCACAGCCAGTCATCCTACATCCAACGAATATCCGCTCAACTTCCTATGCTCTTCTTTATCGATTTGATTTATGCCTACTTTTTGGAAATCAATCGAGAAAGTAAGGAAAAAATCTTTAATAGTTACTGGGAAAATAAAAAACTAAACGGCTATCGTCGACAAAAACGTGTAAGAAAATCCTAGTTTGGCTCAGCCAAACTAGGATTTTTATTCATCACTAAACATACCTCTTCTAGATTATGAATTAGTCATATCTTGACTTGGTCTTGAATAATTTCATGTAATCACTTTTTGAAGGGAGTAAATAAGCAAGTCTGACGGTATCCTCAACAATTGTATATAATACGATGTAATCCTTACTCAAGGTCAATCCTCGCGTTTGGTAGCGAGGGTCTAATTTCTTACCAAATTTTTCATCGGCATCAAATCCAGCTTGGGGGAAAATTTCTAGACGATTAATATCTTTTCTAATACTGGCTACTTTTCGTCTCGCAGCCTCTACAGAACCAATTTCCTCCGCTATATACTGATATATTTTGTCCAGACTATCAATCACTCTAGGAGAATACAAAATCCGATATTTTTTATAATCCATAGCGTGTCACGACATCCTCATCTGTCAAGTAATTTCCAGCCTCAATCTTGGCATAACTTTCTTGAACTTCTGCTTGTAATTGTCTAAACAAATACTCCTTCTCTAATTCCTCTTCACTCAGTAAATCTACTTCATTTGTTACGGCAACATTCTTTAAAAATAATCTGAGTGCTGATGAAAGAGAGAGATTTTGTTCTTTTAACACTTCCATGGCATCATTTACCAATTCTCTATTAGCTTGGAAGGTCACAATTTTATTTGAATTCGCTATAGCCATTTTATATAATTCCTTTATATATTTTATTTATTATCTCACAATTATAAAGAAAGTCAAGGGAATTTGATCAGAAAATCCTAGTTTGGTTAAACCAAACTAGGATTGTTTTGTTTTAAAGTGATAATAAGCTCCTAACATACCTGCTGTATTTTGATGATGGGCAAATTCTAATCGTGTTTTTTCAGCAAGGCTTGGTACCAAAGCATCTTTCAAAGCTTTTCGAATTTTAGGCTTGAGGATAGCCTCTTGCCCCATTATACCGCCACCGAGAATGACTACTTCTGGATTGGCCACATAGCAAATATTTGCCAGACCTTTTCCTAGATAGTCTACCATCCGGTCAATACCAGCCATGCAGATTTTGTTTCCTTCAGTGGCTTCCTTAAAGATACGTCGACCATTCCACTGGTCAACTGGATCTCCATGACCTGCTGCTACATACTCCACCAAGGCTGTCGTAGAAGCAAGATCTTGGAAAGCACCATCCTGCATGTGCATATAACCAACTTCACAGGCTGAATTGCTAAATCCATGGAAGACTTTCCCATCCATAATCAAGCAACCCCCGATACCTGTTCCAATAGTCAAGCAAAGAGTGACACTCGCTCCCTTGCCTGAACCAGATACCGCCTCAGCCAGACCTGCACAGTTGACATCATTTTCAATCTCACAAGGAATCGCAAAGCTAGTCTCAATTTCCTTCTTAAACTGAGTTCCTGCATAATTAGGGATTTGAGGGCCTGCATAGAAAATCTCACCCTTGTCTGGATCTACCATCCCAGCAGAAGAAATGGCAACACCTGCTACTGGGCCTTTTTCTAAATAGCTGGCTACAATATCTTTGGTCTTTTGTAAGATATGAGGTCCACCCTGATGCGCCTCTGTTGGCATTTCATGCGATTCAACAAGTTGGCCTTCTTGGTCAATCAAACCATATTTGATGTTGGTTCCACCGATATCAATTGCAACGTAGTGTGTCATAAATACCTCCTTATGAATTAGAGGAAGCGCTCCTTGGTTTCACGAATCAAGGCTGCAGCTGCTTCTACAACTGGACGATCGTCTTCAGTCACTGGTGTCAATGGTGAACGAACAGAACCAATATTCAAGCCTTCATTGATCTTCAAGACTTCCTTAATCACACCGTACATATTTCCATGTGCAGCAGTGAGTTTACCAATGATAGCGTTGATAGCATACTGCAATTCACGCGCTGTTTCCAAGTCTTTGTCAGCAATCAACTGATTGAGTTTCAAGAAAAGTTCTGGCATCGCACCATAAGTACCACCGATACCAGCTTTAGCACCCATGAGGCGACCACCTAGGAACTGTTCATCAGGACCATTAAAGACGATATGATCTTCCCCACCAAGGCTGACAAAGGTTTGGATATCTTGAACTGGCATAGAAGAGTTCTTCACACCGATAACACGAGGATTTTTCAACATTTCTGTGTAGAGACTTGGAGTCAAAGCAACACCTGCCAATTGAGGAATGTTGTAAATCACGTAGTCTGTATTTGGAGCTGCAGAACTGATATCGTTCCAGTATTTAGCAACTGAGTATTCTGGTAAGCGGAAGTAAATCGGTGGAATCGTTGCAATGGCATCTACACCCAAGCTTTCTGCATGACGAGCTAGTTCCATACTATCTTTAGTATTATTGCAAGCAACATGGGCAATAATAGTTAATTTACCTTTGGCAACTGCCATGACTTCTTCCAAGATTAACTTGCGGTCTTCAACGCTTTGGTAGATACATTCACCAGAAGAACCATTGACATAAAGACCTTGAACACCTTTATCAATGAAGTATTGAACCAAGGCACGCGTACGCTCTGGACTTACTTCTCCTTGATCATCATAACATGCGTAAAAGGCTGGAATGACACCTTCATATTTTTTTAAATCTGACATAGATTTTCTCCTAAGTTTTCTTTTTTTCTGCTAAAAGCAGGATTTATTCTTTACGTGTTTAGTATACACCTTGTGAAAAACGCTTTCAATATCTTGTGTACACTTAGATTTTAGTTTCGATATGTATTTTGAAATGTTTATGGCTTGAAAGTAGTTTCAGAAACAAGCCATCCTATTGGTATTTTGCGAAAATTTTCTCCATCAATCCAGTCTGGATAAAGACCAAGAGTCCAAACCCAAAAAGTAGGAAGGCTGAGCCACCTAAAAGTAAACTGAAGGCGGACAGATAAAGAACCATCACAATGAGAAAGAGAATAACTAACATGAGAAAGAACCAAGGAAAGTTGAAACTTGCCAAGATAAGTCCTTTTTGTAGCACTTCTTTCCAAGTCAAATCATAGCGCGCAGCTATAGGGTAGCTAGCCAACATCACGATAGTGAGGAAGATAAGAACACCTAGACAAATAGCTTTTACCATTTGGAAAGGCATAGCTGTCTGCCCCCAAAAAAGATAGAGGTCTAAAATACTTAATGAGACGATACCCAACTCAAGCAGACCTAACTGAAGACCTAGTTTCAGATTTTGCTTGAAAGCTCTTAGATAGATTTTAAAGACAGGCACACGTCTACTCTTCTTAATCTCAAACATAGTCTCGTAAAGGCTAATTTTAGCCACTCCAATCGTCACGATGGGCAAACAAGAGACAACAAAAAGAAGATTGGCTGTCACGATATCCAAGACCTTCTCACTAAAACGCATGAGAAAGTTATCTGTATCAAATGCTGCCTTGATAAGGCTTACTCCTTTTTGTGCCATGTCTACTCCTCCTGAGTTTTTAATCAATCAAAATTTTAAAGAGATATTTGCGAACCTTCTCTTCCATACCTGCATAGCCATTTGGCTGGTGTGGTTCTCCTGGGAAGAAAATCGCAAAATTGTGATAACCCAACAAGAGTGGGTAGTGTTCATGACAATGCACAAAGCCAATGTCACTTGCTTCGTCGAATGCTACTGCCTCGTCTTTGATACGTGAACCGTAACTCGAATATTCATGTCCTTCTACCAGTAAATGCAAATCTGCATAGTTCTGATGATGCTCAAATTGATCATTTTCAGCTTGATTGAGGACATTTTCCTGAACAACTAGAAAGACCTTGTCCCCATCAATCTCATACTTTCCTAATTCGAAAGAATCCTTACGGTGCTGATAGAGATAGTCGATAGCCTTGTCTAGATTGGGATGAATTCCTTTGTAAAAGGTGATGTTTTTCAAATCGTCAAAAATCATACTCTTTCCTTCGTTTCTGATAGTTAACTAAAATCATAAATTAAGTTTATAAGTGTCTAACAGAATCTCTAAGGTAAGCAAATACCCAACATTTTGTAGACACTTATAACATCTATATTTCCATAGCATGTCAAGACCACTTCCGCAATCTTGACACACCAGTTTACTTTTCTTAACCTTTGACCGCTCCCATGGTAATACCTTGAGTAAAGGATTTTTGGAAGACTAGGAAGACTGTTACGATTGGCACAGCAGCAAGAGCTGCACCTGCCATGATCAAACCATAGTTGGTTGCCATTTCAGCCTGCATAGTCGCAACACCGAGTGAAATGGTCAAATTATTACGTGAAGTCAACATAACCAACTGCATGAAGTAGTCGTTCCATGTATTGATGAAGGTAAAGATTGCAAGTGCTGCAAATCCTGGTTTCACAATTGGGAAGGCTACGCTCCAGAAGGTACGAATCTCACCACAACCGTCGATTTTAGCTGATTCAAGCAACTCTGTAGGAATATTCTCACTGAACTGTTTCATGAGGAAGACCCCGAATGGCCATCCAATCAAAGGCAAGATAACTGCCCAGAGAGTATCGTGAATTCCCATGAAGTTGACGATACGTACCAATGGTACAAGGACAACTTGTTTTGGAAGTGCCATAGCAGCAATAAAGATTGCAAAGAGAATACGTTGCCCATAGAAACGTTTTTTAGCCAATACATAACCTGCTAGAGATGAGGTCGCACAGACTAAGAACATGGTTACCAATGAGATAAACACAGAGTTCCACATCCACTGCATAGCAGGGTTTTGCACCATGAGTTGTTGGAAGTTTTCCATGGTTGGCATTTTAGGGAACCATTGTGGTGGAATAACGATGGTATCAGGTTGTGATTTGAAGGCCCCTGTCAAAATCCAGTAGAATGGAAAGATGAACAGCACGGTCAACAAGAGCAAGATAATAGTTGAAATAACAGTGAAAGCTGTTATAGGTTTCTTTTGTGTAGATTGCATAGCTGTCTCCTTTCTTTAATATTCTACGTCATTTCCGAGCGCCTTAAATTGAACAAAGCTTACAATAGCAATCATGACTGCCAAGAAGACACCAATGGTATTAGCATACCCGTATTCGGTCAATTGGAAGGCTTTTTCGTAAAGGTAGTACATCAAGGTACTTGTTGAGTAGTTTGGCCCACCAGATGTTAATAGTTGAATCAAGGCGAAAACTTGAAATGAGTTAATTGTTGTGATGATTGCGATGTAGAGAGTTGTTGGAAGAAGGCTTGGCCATTTAATCTTCCAGAAAACTTGAAATTCAGTTGCACCGTCTACACGAGCCGCTTCAACCAGTGAATTGTCAATATTCCCCATAGCAGCTATGTAGAGGATGATTGGTTGACCAACTGAAGTTGTCAAGAGGATAATCATAATTGCCAGTAATGCCCAGTGTTTATCTCCCAACCAAGAAATATTCTGGCTGATGATATGGCTTGACTTAAGGACAAAGTTTAGAATCCCTGATAATGGGTCATAAATCCATTTCCAAACAACTGTTACGGCAACACTACCTGTTACAACAGGAAGGAAGAAGACGAAACGGTAGAAAGATCTGGCAATAGCATTTTGATGGTAGGTTTGCGACGCCACAAAGAGCGAAAAGAGAACAACAATCGGTACAGATCCAACAACCAAAATAACTGTGTTAATCAAAGACTTCATAAAGACAGGGTCTTTAAACATACGAATGTAGTTGTCCAATCCCACAAACTCAAATTTAGTCATTGAATAGTTAAAGAAACTTGTAATGAATCCCATAATCATAGGAACCAATACAAAGATGACAAAGAAGAATAATACTGGTGCTAAGAAAGCGTAGGAAATCACTGTTTCCCGCATACGAATTTTATTGACTTTCACAGTCGGCACCTCTCTTTCACAAATAGAATATTTTGGATTTTCTTGAACAGTTTTAAAATCAAAATGAAATTTTTTAAGATTCGCTTATGTAAGAACTTCATTTTAATTTCGTGACAGTTTCTGATATTTCAAATAAAATCCTCCCTTTTCTTACATAGATTATGCACAGGGAAAAGGGAGGAGTCAATCTGATTCAGTGCTTATTGTTTTGTAGCTTTTTTAATTGTTTCGTTAGCTTTTTCAGTGAAGGCTTTTAAAGCATCCGCTGGTTTTTGATCGCCATTTGAAACTGATTGCAACATTGGGAACCATAGAGTTCTCATTTCTGCAAAACCATCAATTGTATTGTAGTATGGTGAGTAGTATTTAGTCCAACCACTGATTGTTTCCATACGTTTATCTTCATAAAGTTTTCCAAATGAAGTACGAACTGGGAAGGCACCTGTACGAACAACGTCTTTTGGACCCCATTCTTTGTCATCCGCGATGAATTGAACGAATTTCTTAGATGCTGCAACTTTCTTGTCGTCTTTGTTGTTGAATACTGCAAATCCGTTTACAAGGTATTCAAGAGCTGGTTTACCTGAATCTGATGGGAATGGTACTTCTACCACTTCTACTTTACTTGCTTCCAAGAGTTTAGCTTGGATACCGTTTTGAGCTGGCGCCCAAAGGATTGTGTAAGATGTTTGACCGTTGGCAAAGTTTTGGATATCTGCTCCACCGTCAAATTGTGAACCGTTGTTCAACAAACCGTCTTTGATCCAGCTAGCTGCTTTTTCAAGACCTTTGACGAATTTAGGATCATCAGTTGTATATTTTGTTACATCTTTATCTGTTACAGAACCGCCGTAAAGGTTTGAGATGAAGGCACGTGTTCCTTGGTCTCCCCCTTGACCAGAACTGAACAATGAACCTGGTGTGTAGCCTTTGTCTTTAAGCGCTTTCAAAACTTTCTCAAAGTCGTCTGTTGTCCAACCTTCTTTTACAAGGTTCGCAACTCCAGCATCTTCCAACATTTTCTTGTTCATAGCCATGTAGAATGGTGCTGAACTGATTGGATACATGTAGGCTTTGTCTCCAGCCTTACTTGCTTTTACAATGTTTTCATTGTTGACATCTTTAACAAAGTCATCTGTGAAGAGGTCATTCAAGTCAGCCAATTTACCATTTTTACCATATTGGATGATACGTCCTGGTGCGTCAAAAAGTACGTCTGGAGCTGTTCCTGCTTCGATGGCTGTTGTGATTTTTTCAGGACCTGACTTGAAGTCGATGGTTTCCAATTTCACTTTTATATCTGGGTTTGCTTTTTCAAACGCTTCGATGATTGATTTTTCATAAGTTCCAACACCGTCACCAGTTTTTTCTTGGGTAAATACTGGGAATGCCCACCAAGTGATTTCTGTTTTGGCACCGTCACCACCTGATTTGGCAGCATCTTTACTTCCGCCAGAATTGCCACAAGCAGCAAGACCAAGAACCGCAGCACCCGCAAGTACTGTACAAGCTAATTTTCTAAATTTCATCTGTATTCTCCTATGTAATAAGCGTATCCATATTGGATAATGAGTAAGATTGTATTTGTATGCGTTTTCATTTCATCCGATGCATCCACCACTCTCCTCTGTTTTTTATTAAGTCAGTAAGTACTTATACTCTTCGAAAATCTCTTCAAACCATGCCAGCTTCGCCTTGGCGTACTCAAGTATAGCCTGCGCCTAGCTTCCCAGTTTGCTCTTTGATTTTCATTGAGTATTAATCATCTACACCTAAAATTTCATTAATACTATTTTTATATAAGATTGCTTTTGCTCCATATATTGCTTGAATACCACCCTTCACTTCTAAGACATCAACTGCACCAATTTGTTTTAAAAGTGCTTTATCAACTTGATGAACTTCTTTTACAGCTACACGTAAACGTGTCACACAAGCATCTACATCTTCTATATTATTTGATCCACCCAACGCTCTGATAATTTGTAGGCTATCCTGTTTTAAATGATCTGCAGTATTTGAAGTTGAATCTGTGGATTCAGAAATTTCTTTAGAATCTACTTCTTCTCCTCGTCCTGGCGTTAGAACGTTGAATTGAGTAATGAACCATCTAAAAACAATATAATACAGAACACTCCAAATAAGTCCAAATGGAATCTGAAGAACCCAATTCGTTTTAGCGTTCCCCTGCAAAATTCCAAATAAAGTAAAATCGATTACACCTCCTGAGAATGTGTTTCCTATTGAAATATTTAAGACGTCTGCAATAAAGAAGCTGACACCATCAAGGAATGCGTGTACAACATATAGAACCGGACTGACAAATAGAAACATAAATTCAATTGGTTCTGTAATACCGGTAATAAAAGATGTTAAAGCAACTCCAAAAAACAGACCCGCGTATTTTTTACGACGATTTTTAGGAACACTATGGTACATCGCTAAACAGGCAGCCGGTAAACCGAACATCATTGTTGAGAAACGACCTGCAAAAAACCTTGTTCCTTCTGTAAATAATCCAGAATGAGTCGGGTCGGCTAATTGAGCAAAAAATATTTTTTGAGCTCCAACCACTGTTTGTCCTGCAACAGTTTCAACACCACCAAGTTCAGTATACCAAAACATAGGGTAAATCATATGATGTAAGCCTACTGCTCCAGAAAGTCTCATTAAAAATCCATATAGAAAAGTTCCAATTGGACCCGCCTGAGAAATATATCCACCTGTAGAAACAAGAAGTTGTTGAAAAGGTGGCCAAATAACAAAGAAGACAAAGCCAATTAAGATAGAAGAGAACGATGTAACAATAGGAACGAAGCGTGAACCCCCAAAGAATCCTAAAGCGGAAGGTAATTGAATATTGTTATATCGATTGTGCAAATATACGGCAACTATTCCGACAACTAATGCTCCAATAACTCCAGTATCAATTGCAGATCCTTCTGCCATAAAAAGTTTTACCAGAGCTTTAATCGTTGCAGTCATAACTAAGTAACCAGTTACTCCTGCTAGCGCAGCGGTTCCTTTATCTCGTTTCGCTAAGCCAATACATAATCCCACACAGAGAAGTAGTGATAAATTACTGAATACAACCTCTCCTGCAGAGCTCATTACTTGGAATATTGATTGAAAAAAACTATTGTCTAGTATTGGATAAGTTGCTATCGTGGTTGGGTTTGAAAGTGCACCACCAATCCCCAAAAGTAGACCTGCTGCAGGAAGTATAGCTATAGGTAACATAAAAGCTTTTCCAACTTTTTGTAAAACTTTAAACATAAAATTCCCCCTTACATCTTATTTGAGACCAGCAACAAAGCGTTCTGTAATCTCTTTTGGTCTAGTAATAGCGCCACCAACAACGATGCCTCGCACTCCGTATCCCTGGATTTGTTTGGCTTGTTCTGGTGTATGGATTTTCCCTTCTGCAATGACATCTACACCAGCATCACAGAGTTTTTTGATTAATTCAAAATCGGGACCATCCACTTTTGGACTGTAAGATGTGTATCCAGATAAAGTTGTTCCGACAAAGTCAATCCCTGCTTCAACGGCTGCCAATCCTTCCTCGAAAGTACTTGTATCAGCCATCAAGAGCTGATGAGGATATTTCTCCTTAACCTGACGAATGAACTCTTGAATCTCCAAACCATCGTAGCGTTCACGCTTGGTACAATCCAGAGCAATTACCTCTATATCAAGTTCTGCCAATTCATCAACTTCTTTCATAGTGGCAGTGATAAAAGGTTCTTGCGGTGGATAATCTCGTTTAATTATCCCAATGATTGGAAGGTTGGTAACCTCCTTGATTTCCTTGATATCGCGAACACTATTTGCTCGGATACCGACTGCTCCACCTTGCTCAGCCGCTTTGACCAGCAAGGGAATGACTCCTCCCGCTTCTGTATAAAGCGGTTCGTGAGGAAGGGCCTGACAAGAAACGATGATTCCATCTTTGATTTGTGCAATCAAGGCTTCTTTAGTAATCTGTGGCATCCTCTTTCCTCCTTTTCTTTGTTCTTATGAGTTCATTATATATTAGTTTTAAAGCGCTTTCAATACCTTGTGGTAGAATAGATTTCAGTTTCAAAAGTATTTTATAGAACAGCTGTTTCTGAAAGTAGTTTCAGAGAACCATCTATATTAAAACATTTTTACTGAACTATAAAAAGAGAGCTACTGGGCTCTCTCATTCATCATTTTACATACTTAAAAGGAATCTCACTACCACATAGCCAGTTGTAGACTTGGTCATTGACAAAGACATTCATGACTTCGTGAGCATACTCAGGCATGATGCGATAGGCCTTATCGCAGGTCAGCCGGTTGTAAATCGCAAACTGGGTAATAGGATAGCAAACATCATCGTCCAAGCCCGTAATCATCTTAACCTCACCCTTGATACGATGGGCAAGATTTTTCACATCGATATAGGCAAGGGTCGCTATGATTTCCTCCTCAGTTTCGTGGAAGGGATCGTGAAACTTGAAATAACGGAACAGTTCGTCGTAAGCCTCGCTAGTATTACCAATCTCAAGCACTCGTCTAAAGTCTGACAAGAAGGGATAAATGGCAACTGTTTTATGAATCCGAGGATTGAGTGCTGCTGCAACTAGAGCTAGAGCACCTCCTTGTGAGGCACCATAGCTAGAAAGACGCTTCTCATCAACCTGAGACAGACTGGCAACAATTTCAACCAACTGGTAAATATCCAGATAAACATCCTTATAAAAGAGGTGATCCCGACCTTCCACAGCCCCACGGATGATATGCCCCTTGACCGTATTTCCTAGAGGAGAACGCAAGCTGTCTTGTGAGTAACCCGACTGCCCCCGCACATCCATGGAAACAACACCGTAACCAGCTACGGTGAAGGCCAGCATGTCAGCCCAGTCCCAGCCACGTCCCATATAACCATGAAAATGGAAGATTATCGGAACCTTCTCGTCACTCTTCGGAAGAACGACGCGTGCATAGACCTTGCCTTCATT
Source organism: Streptococcus mitis NCTC 12261 (assembly GCF_000148585.2). NCBI lineage: Bacteria > Bacillati > Bacillota > Bacilli > Lactobacillales > Streptococcaceae > Streptococcus > Streptococcus mitis. The sequence continues at coordinate 477,650 of NZ_CP028414.1, read as the reverse complement.
GGTTCCTTCAAAGGTTAATTCATAGCACTTTACTTGAGGAATGTGGAAATTCCTTTCCTCCAACTGATAAGCTGGAAGATTGGAAACTTTTTTCACTTCCTCATCCCAAAAAGCATCAAAGTCTTGTGGAACCTCGTCCCTTCCTAGATAGGTCTTAATTTCTTCTAATAAAGCTGGATTTTTCATAGCATGCTCCTTTTTTGTAATCGCTACCACCACTCTAGCATATCTAGAAAAGCAATGCAAGAAAGAAGGGTAAATAGAAAGAGATTTTAGATTCTTTACTTTTAGGATGATGGGCTGAAAGTAGTTTTAGAAACGAAAAAAGAGCATTTCGCTCTTTCTTCCTTCTATTTATATTATTTTGTTGCTTCTTTCTTCTGGAAAGTGGTTTGGTAATTTACTTTAATCGTTACTGTCATATGAGAGTCCTCGTTTCTTTTTGATGACTCTAGTATAAAGGGCAAACCTGAAAGCTAGCTTAATACTCTTCGAAAATCAAATTCAAACCACGTCAGCGTCGCCTTACCGTACTCAAGTACAGCTTGCGGCTAGCTTCCTAGTTTGCTCTTTGATTTTCATTGAGTATAAGATTTCCTTAGAGAAAGCTTAATCTAGATGTTCTTTCTTTTCCAAATGAAGGGCAATCATGCGCCATTCCGGATCCTCTTGCCAGCCTTCTATTGAACTAATGTAGCTAGCAACTTTTCTGGCTTCTTCTAAAATTGGGAAATCTTCGATAATATCAGCCACTTGGAATTCTGGAAGACCTGACTGTCTAGTTCCAAAAATCTCACCTGAACCACGCATTTTCAAATCTTCCTCAGCAAGAACAAAACCATTGGTGGTTTCTGTCATGATGCGCATACGGTCTTTCCCAGAATCCGTCTTGGGATTGGCAACAAGAACTGCATAGGACTGCTTATCTCCCCGACCAACACGACCTCTGAGCTGGTGAAGCTGGCTGAGCCCGAAGCGATCGGCATCCATGATAATCATGACGGTCGCATTTGGAACATTAACCCCGACCTCGATAACCGTTGTCGAAACTAGAATATCCGTTTTTTGCTCTTTGAACTCCTGCATAATCTGATCTTTTTCGTCACTCTTCATCTTACCATGTAGAAGAGCCACTTCTGCCTTACCTGCAAAATGAGCCGTCAACTCCTCAGATAAGGCAATGGCATTTTTCAAATCCAGAGCTTCTGATTCTTCAATCAAGGGAGAGATAACATAGGCTTGAGAACCTTTTTGGATTTCTCCCTCTAACCAAGTCAAGACCTGAGGTAGTTGCTCATGTTTGATCCAGCGCGTCACAATAGGCTTCCTCCCTGCTGGCATCTGGTCGATAATGGAAACATCCATATCGCCAAAGGCTGTGATAGCCAGCGTCCGTGGAATAGGAGTTGCCGTCATCATGAGAACGTCAGGATTGTCCCCTTTTTCCCGTAAAATACGCCTTTGCCCCACACCAAAACGGTGCTGCTCATCGATGATAATCAAGCCAAGACGAGCATAATCCACTCCATCTTGTATCAAAGCATGAGTTCCGATAATAAAGTCGGCCTCACCCTTGGCAATGGTCTCCAAGACTTCTCTTTTTTCTGCAGCTTTTAAGGAACCTGTTAAGAGAGCCAGTTTCAAGTCTGGGAAGAGACTCTTCAAACTCTCAAAGTGTTGCTCTGCTAAGATTTCTGTTGGCACCATGAGGGCTGATTGGTAGCCAGCTGTCACCGCCGCAAACATGGCCAAACCAGCGACTACTGTTTTCCCACTCCCCACATCCCCTTGTAGGAGACGATTCATGTGGTGGTCGGACTTCATATCAGTTAAAATTTCCTGCAAACTCTTTTCCTGAGCTTGGGTCAGGGCAAATGGCAGACTTTCTTTAACAGCTGACACTTTTTCCTGAGACCAGTCCAGAACCAGACCGCTTCCCTGAACTCTATTTTCAGATTTGAGCGTTTGCAATTGCATTTGGAAATAAAAGAGTTCCTCAAACTTGATACGGCGAAGGGCCTGCTTGTATTCTCCCAAATCCTTTGGAAAATGCATAGCTCGGACTGCCTGACAACGGGACATGAGTTTGTATTTGTCCAGCAAGGACTGGGGCAGATTTTCCTCTATCAAGAGGTCCAGGCCCTGATCAAAGGCCGTTTTGATGACCTTGACCAGACTGGCTTGACTGATTCCCTGAGTCAGACGATAGACAGGCTGGAGGTCATCTTCCACCTGAGCCAGGACCTTCATCCCAGTCAGACTAGCCTTGGCACGGTCCCATTTTCCAAAGACGGCAAGAGTTGCTCCCAACTCTATCTTATCAGCCAGATAGGGCTGGTTAAAGAAATTCACCGCAAAAACAACTTCTCCCTGCTTGAGACTAAAACGCAGTCGATTGCGCTTGAAACCATAATACTGAACACTAGCAGGAGTCACGACTTGACCAGACAAAACCGCCTTTTCTCCGTCTTCCAGCTCCAGCACCTGCTTGGTTTTAAAGTCTTCGTAACGGAAAGGAAAGTAGAGCAAGAGGTCTTGCAAGTTTTCAATTCCTAGTTTGGCGTATTTTTCTGCTGACTTTGGTCCCACACCAGGTAAGACATGCAAGGGTTGATGTAGATTCATGCTCCACTCCTTTCTTTTCTAATAATATTCTCTCGGAATGCGGTCGCTGAGAAGACAAACCACCTCATAGTTAATAGTCCCACGGTAGGTCGCTACCTGAGTAGCTGTAATTTCCTTGTCCCCGTTAGAACCAATCAAGGTTACCTTTGTTCCTAAGGGATAAAGCTTAGGCAGACGAATGGTGATTTGGTCCATCGAAACCCGCCCAACGATTGGGCAAGCTTGCCCATCTACCAAGACAGCGAAATTTTGCATATCTCGTGTCCAACCATCCGCATAGCCGATTGGCACCGTCGCTATGACTTGCTCGCTATCCGCCTGATAGGTCGCTCCATAGCCCATGCAAGCTCCAGCTGAAACTGTCTTGACATGAACCAGAGCAGATTCCAAGGTCAAGGCTGGTTTCAAGTCATAAGGTAAGTCCAAAACCTCTCCGCTAGGATTAAGACCATACATGGCATCCCCCATACGGACCGCATTGAAAATAGTCTCTGCATGCCAAAGAGTCGTTGCCGAATTGCTGGCATGTATCAGCTCTGGAAGACCTTTCATACCGGCTAAAATAGTTTTAAACCGTTCTAACTGGGTATTAAAGTAGTCATCTGATTTCTCGTCTGCAGTAGCAAAGTGGGTAAAAATCCCTTCAACACGAGCACCATGTTGTTGGAGCAAGTCTTGAGCCTGCTCAGCCTCATGAGCCTCTCGAAAACCAATCCGTCCCATTCCTGAATCAATCTTGAGGTGGACTGTTAATCCAGTTAAGTCCGCTTCCTTATCTAAGAGTGCTTGAATCCACTCCAGTCCAGCTACAGTCAAGGTGATGTCATATTCTTTAGCTAGAGCAACAACTTCGATTTCAGAAACTCCTAAAATAAGGATTCGCTTGCTGAGTCCAGCCTGTCTGAGTTCAATAGCTTCATCGATATTGGAAACGCAAAAGCCATCAACATCATCTTGAATAGTCGTGGCAACGGCAACAGCTCCATGACCATAGGCATTAGCCTTGACTACTGCAAATTTGAGTGTTCCTTCAGGGATATGAGCCCCCATTTGCTGAATATTTTGTCGAATAGCTCCCAGATGAATCAGAGCCTTGGTTGGTCTATGCGGACTAGCTTTCATGATTTTCCTCCAAAATGACACTGGCTGTCACAAACTGATCTGTATGGCTGATAGACAGCCAAATCTTTCCTGAAAATGGTGACTGACTAAAATAAGGCGCCCCGCGTTCATTATTCAAGACTTCTAAATCTTGAAAACCGAGCTTGCCAATACCAGTTCCCATAGCCTTGGAAAAGGCCTCCTTAGCCGACCAGCGACCAGCCAAATATTCAATCTGCCTGCGCCCTTTGAGACTGGTGAAGCGCTCCATTTCCTTAGCGGTCAGCACGCGCTTAGCAAAGCCTTCATGTCGTGTAACTGCGCTTTCTATCGAAGCCAATTCTTCGATGTCAATTCCGTGTCCAACTATCATTCTCATCAAAAGGAGTTGAGATCCCCCAACTCCATCCTTTTCACTTATTTTGTCAAGGTAGCATAAATCTCTTCTACCAAGGCCTCTGTATTTTCCCAACCTAGACAAGGATCGGTAATGGAGCAACCAAAGACCTCTGGTTGGTTTTGACGACCATCTGCTAGGTAAGATTCAATCATAAAGCCTCGAACTATCTTTTTAATCTTCTCATTCCAGTCACGATTTTGCAAGGTCTGGCGAACAATTCGAATCTGCTCCATATATTGCTTGCCTGAATTATCATGGTTGGTATCAATGAGAATAAAGGGATTTTCAAGTCCCATGGCTTCATAGCGTTCAATGGCATTTAGCAAGGTTTCATAGTAAAAGTTAGGCTCATTTTTCCCATATTCATTAACTGCACCACGAAGGATGACGTGAGCCAAGGGATTTCCTGAAGTCTCAACTTCTTGACCATGGAAGAGGAAGGTTTGTTTGTTTTGGGCGGCATAGATACCGTTAAACATAACACCAAGATTCCCAGAGGTTGGATTTTTCATCCCGACTGGTGCATCAATCCCTGAAGCCACAAAACGGTGCTCTTGGTCTTCCACAGAACGAGCCCCCACAGCATGGTAGCTGACCAAATCATCTACCAAGACCAAATTTGACGGATAAAGCATCTCGTCTGCCGTTGTCAAACCTGTCTCTGTAATGACGCGATAGTGCAACTGGCGCACAGCCTGCAAACCGTTAATCAGGCTTGGAGCCTTAGAGGTATCTGGTTGGTGAACCAGACCTTTATAGCCGTCTCCGTTGGTGCGAGGTTTAGCTGTATAAACACGCATAACCATGAAAATCTTGTCCGCCACCTTCTTCTGCAAGGCGGATAAACGGCGGGCATATTCCAAGACAGCCTCTTCATTATCAGAAGAGCAAGGACCAATCACCAAAAGGATCCGGTCATCTTCTCCTGAAATGATGTCTGCCATTTCTCTATCACGACGCTCCTTTAGTCGCAAGGCTTCCGCAGACAATTGGGTTTCTGCTTTGATTGCTTCAATATCAATTTCTTGACCTTTTTCAATAAATGCCATCTTATTCTCCTAGCGTTTGGTAGATTTCTCTGACGAGGGCTTCCGTATTATCCCAGCCAAGACAAGGGTCTGTGATAGACTTGCCAAATACTTCCGGTTCGTTTTGACGGCCGTCTTCTAGATAAGACTCAATCATAAAGCCACGAACGTACTGCTTGATTTTTTCATTCCAATCACGGTTAATCAAGGTCTGGCGGACAATTCGAATCTGGTCCATATATTGCTTACCAGAGTTGTCATGATTGGTATCCACAATGATAAAGGGATTTTCCAAGCCCATCTTCTCATACTGAGCAATGGTATCCATCAAATTATCATAGTAGTAGTTAGGAATATTCTTACCATACTCATTGATCGCTCCACGAAGAATGGCATGCGAAAGCGGGTTCCCAGTTGTTTCCACTTCTTTTCCTAGGAAAAGGAAACTTTGTTTGTTTTGAGCAGCATAAATCCCATTAAACATAACATTGAGATTTCCAGAGGTTGGATTTTTAAACCCAGTCGCAAAATCTGCCCCACTTGCCACAAAGCGGTGTTGCTGGTCTTCAACTGAACGGGCACCAACCGCCATGTAAGAAATCAAATCATCTACAAGCGGAAGATTTTCAGGATAAAGCATTTCATCAGCTGTCGTCATACCTGTTTCCGTGATGACACGATAGTGAAGATGGCGCACGGCTTTGATTCCGTTGATAAGACTAGGCGCTTCTGTCGCATTAGGCTGGTGAATCAAGCCCTTATAGCCATCTCCGTTGGTACGGGGTTTGGCAGTATAAACACGCATAACCATAAAGATACGGTCTGCTACTTCTTCTTGCAAAGCTGCCAAACGCTTAGCGTACTCAAGAACAGCTTCTTCATTGTCAGATGAGCATGGCCCGATTACCAAGAGAATCCGTTGGTCTTCTCCACGTATAATGGCTTCTAGCTCTTGATCACGCTGTGATTTTCTCTCTAAAGCTTGACCTTCTAATTTTGATAAGGCACGAACTTCTTCAATATTAATTTTAGGACTTTTTGCTGTAAATACCATAACTCATCTCCTTATAAAGCAAACGGATACCAAGTAAAAATTTACTTTTCACAAGGTATCCGCCTCTAAACTATCTCATTTTATTGTCTTTTACCGTGACAGTTTTTAAACTTCTTACCAGAACCACATGGGCAAAGTTCATTCCGTCCAATCTGACTCAAATCCAAATCTTCTGGTATATTTGCTTGGTGGGCAGCGATATTGCGGGTCGCTGTTGTACTGATATGGTGTTCTGCTTGTGGTCTTTCTTGTTCATGAATTTGGGCTTTCATCATCAAACGTGTCACATCAAACTCAATCGAACCAATCATATCATTAAACATACGGAAACCTTCTGCCTGATACTCAACAACAGGGTTGTTCTGAGCATAACCACGAAGTCCAACCGCATTACGCAATTGATCGAGGGCATCGATATGATCTGTCCACTTGTTATCTACCACTCGTAGAATCAAGACTTTTTGGAATTCTTTAACTGCTTCTTCATCACGTAGTTTTGAAACCTGACTATCATAAACTTGCAAGGCACGTTGGAAGAGTTCTTCCTTAATAGCCTTATCAGACAAGCCTGACAAGTCTTCGATTGCAATCGAATCTTCAGGAAGCAAGTTGTACTTAGCAAAGTTCAAAATTGCTTCTAGTTTTTCATCTTGTTTCGCACGCGCATGACCATCAACGACACGACCAATTGTACGTTTGATCATAGCCTGAATTTCGGGTGCCAAGTCACGGTCTGCAGTGATGACATCGTAACGTTGAGCGTAGATAATCTCACGTTGTTCACGCATGACATCGTCGTATTGAAGGACTTGTTTACGAGTATCGTAGTTATTTCCTTCGACACGTTTTTGTGCTGCTTCAACCTGACGCGTCAACATACGAGACTCAATGGCCTCTTCAGACATATTCAAGCGTTCAAAGATTCCCTTCAAGCGTTCAGAACCAAAACGTTTCATCAAATCATCTTCAAGAGATAGGTAGAATTGTGACTCACCTGGGTCTCCTTGACGACCTGAACGTCCACGAAGCTGGTTATCGATACGACGGCTTTCATGACGTTCTGTACCAATAACACAAAGTCCACCCAATTCGCGAACCCCTTCACCAAGCTTGATGTCGGTACCACGACCGGCCATGTTAGTCGCAATGGTAACAGCACCACGTTGACCAGCATTCATGATGATTTGGGCTTCTTTATAGTGGTTTTTGGCATTCAAGACCTCGTGAGGAACGCCAGCTGCGACTAATTTCTTAGAAATATAGTCACTGGTTTCAACCGCTACTGTACCAACCAAGACTGGTTGACCTTTTTGGTAACGAGCCTTAACATCTTCGACAACCGCCTTAAACTTAGCCTCGATACTTGCATAAAGAAGGTCTGAGTGGTCAATACGTTGAACAGGACGGTTGGTTGGGATTGGAATAACACGAATGTTGTAAATTTCACGGAATTCTTCTTCCTCAGTCTTACCTGTACCCGTCATACCAGACAATTTCTTGTACATACGGAAAAGGTTTTGGTAAGTGATTGAGGCAGATGTCTTGGTTTCATCCTGAATTGGCACACCTTCTTTGGCTTCAATAGCTTGGTGCAATCCATCAGAATAACGACGACCTTCCATAGTACGACCCGTAAATTGGTCAACGATCAAGATTTCTTGTTCTTCGCTCACCACATAGTCAATATCGAGAAGCATAATGTAGTTGGCACGAAGGGCGTTATCGATAAAGTGAGTCAGAGCTACGTTTTCGATGTCATAGAGATTGTCAAGCTTGAAGTAGCTTTCAGCCTTGTCAATCCCTGAATCAGACAAACCAATAGTCTTAGACTGCACATCGATGATGTAGTCGTCTTTGTCCAAAGATTTTACATAGTGGTCTGCCATGTGGTAGAGCTGACTGGTTTCAACTGCATTAGCACCTGATACGATCAAAGGTGTACGGGCCTCGTCAATCAAGATAGAGTCAACCTCATCGACCAAGGCATAGTTAAGCGGACGTTGTACCATGTTTTCAGCACGAACAACCATGTTGTCACGAAGGTAGTCAAATCCGATTTCTGAGTTGGTTGAGTAAGTAATATCACACTCATAGGCTTCTTTTTTCTCCATTGGAGATTTGGCAGCCAAGTTAATCCCTACTGACAAGCCAAGCCAAGAATACAATTCACCCATCTCAGTCGCATCACGTTCTGACAGGTATTCGTTAACCGTAACTACGTGAACCCCTTTACCTGAAAGAGCATTGAGGTATACCGGCATGGTCGCAGTCAATGTTTTTCCTTCCCCTGTACGCATCTCTGGCACGTCACCATGGTGAAGAACGATTCCCCCCATTACCTGAACCTTATATGGGAAGAGACCTAGGACACGTTTGGCACCCTCACGGACAACCGCAAATGCTTCATAAAGCAATGAATCCAGTGATTCTCCATTTTGATAACGTTCTTTAAATTCAACTGTTTTTGCTTTTAGTTGGTCATCTGTCAAAGCAGCCATTTGGTCTTCGTATTTGAAAACCTTGTCAGCCATCTTTTCCAGACGACGGATTTCTCCTTTATCATTTTCGATAATTGTTTTTAAAATATTAGCCATGTTTTTCCTTACTTTAAATTCCGAATATTTTAGAATGTTCTTTTAATTTTAGCACAATTACTGATTATTTTCAAGGAAGAATCCCCATTTTGAAAAGGAAAAAGAGGCTAGTTTCCAAGCTAACCTCTCTGACTTTTATGATACTTTAATTGCCAAAAATCGGCAAAATCGCAAATAGGATAAATAGATTAATCCAAAGAGAAAAACAGCAGATCAATCCAAAAACAAAGAGACTGACTTTCTTGGACAGCAAGGCCATCAAAATAGACAGAATACCAAAAACTAGCAAGACTTTCTGTATGCTGAAGAGGTCAATCTTTCCCCCCAGAATCGGACTGCCCCAAGGAAGAAAGAAGAAAGCAATCCAGATCAACAGAACTAAACCAATATAGACCTTAGAATAGCGTGTAATAAATGATTTTAGACGTGTCATAAGCTACCTCCTATCAATAAAAACCATATAAATCAATGCCTTTCGCCTTTAGATTGTCCTAGTTCCCGTCTCAAGCAAAACATGTTTTTGAAAAAGATATAGTCTAACCAGTCACTGCCTAGAGATAAGACTATCAAAAGCAACCAAACACCCCAAGTACTAGCATCTGATACATAATTTAGAACAAAAGGGAAAAATAAGAATGAAAAAATTGTCATATCCAAGCTAAACAGAGCTAAAAGGGAAATATAAATCCAGTAGAAATAGTAGATAATGGGGAAAAACTTACTGTTTCTATCAGCATTATCTATCCAATAAAAAAAGTAAAAGCAGGGAAATAAGAGTATCAAATGAAACCAATTAAACGACAGTTTCATCATCGACACCTCCTCTTTAAAATTGTTTTCTTTAGTTTCATTCTATTAAATGTTCTTACCAATATAAATCAATGCTTTCCACCTTTAGACTTCCCCAGTTCCCGTCTCAAGCGAAGCATTTTTTTGAAAAAGATATAGGTTAACCAAGAACTGGAAAAAGCAATAAGTAGTAATAATAGCCAAATGCCCCAAGACTTGATGTCTGCCACATTTCTCAATAGGATATTGAAAAACAAGACTGAAAAAACTGTCCAAGCAAGGCTAAAAAGAGCATAGAGGGTGATGTAAATCCAGTAAAAATAGTAAAAAATTGGGAAAAATTTACTATCTCTGTTGGCCTTTTCAATCCAGCTGAAAAAGTAAAAACAGGGTAATAAGATTAACAATTTAAACAAATGTTCCATCATCAACACCTCTTTTTGATAGCGCTTTCTTCAACTTCATTTTATCAAAAAAATCTGGAAATGTCATTCCAGATTCTGCTTTTTTATTTACGTTTTCTTGCGATGAGATGAATCGGTGTTCCTTCAAAGACAAAGGCCTTGCGGATTTGATTTTCCAAGAAACGCAGGTAAGAAAAGTGCATAAGTTCTTCTTCGTTGACAAAGATAACAAAGGTCGGTGGTTTGGTTGCCACTTGGGTAGCATAGAAAATCTTGAGACGTTTCCCTTTGTCTGTCGGTGTTGGGTTAATGGCAATAGCATCCATAATCACATCGTTCAAGACGGCTGATGGAATACGTGTATTTTGACTTTCGCTGATTTGCTTGATCATCTCAGGAAGTTTGTGGAGACGTTGCTTGGTCAAAGCTGATACAAAGATAATCGGTGCGTAAGGTAGATATTGGAACTGCTCACGGATATCTTCTTCCCAGTTTTTCATAGTGTGGTTGTCTTTTTCAAGTGTATCCCACTTGTTGACCACGATAATCATCCCTTTACCAGCTTCATGGGCAAATCCTGCAATACGCTTATCGTATTCACGAATACCTTCTTCCGCATTGATGACCATCAAGACCACATCTGAACGGTCAATAGCACGCATGGCACGCATGACTGAGTATTTCTCAGTATTTTCATAAACCTTACCAGATTTACGCATACCAGCCGTATCAATCATGGTAAACTCTTGACCATCTGTATCTGTAAAGTGGGTATCAATAGCGTCACGCGTTGTTCCAGCAACAGGACTAGCAATGACACGGTCTTCTCCCAAAATAGCGTTAATCAAGCTTGATTTTCCGACGTTAGGACGACCAATCAAACTAAACTTAATGACATCTGGATTTTCTTCCTCATATTCATTTGGAAGATTTTCTACGATTGCGTCTAGCACATCCCCTGTACCGATACCATGGACAGATGAGATTGGCAGTGGTTCACCCAAACCGAGGGCATAAAAATCATAGATATCATTTCGCATCTCAGGGTTGTCCACCTTGTTAACTGCGAGGATAACTGGTTTATGAGTTTTATAAAGCTTACGAGCTACGTATTCGTCCGCATCGGTAATTCCTTCCTTACCAGACACGACAAAGACGATAACATCGGCTTCTTCCATGGCAATTTCTGCCTGGTGCTTAATTTGTTCCATGAAAGGAGCATCGACGTCATCGATTCCTCCTGTATCAATCATGCTAAAAGAACGATTGAGCCACTCACCCGTCGCATAGATACGGTCACGTGTCACTCCTTCGACATCTTCCACAATGGAGATTCGCTCACCAGCGATCCGATTAAATAGGGTTGATTTCCCAACATTGGGACGTCCTACAATGGCAATAGTTGGTAGGGCCATAATTTCTCACTTTCTACAATAACTTCTTCTGTTCAAGATTTTTTCTAGTTGAGCTTGGTTCAGCTCGACCAAACTGTTCTGCTAGACGTTGACTCCAGCTTGTGGTCGCACGCGCCCCAGCATAGTCTGTCTGCACACGGTCATAATCTTTGATGATTTCAACAGATTGCTCCTGGTATTCTTCCTCAAATACCACTTGATTCAATGGCAAGCGAGGTTTGACTTCATGTTCTTCATTTGATATTCCTAGTGCCATCCCAAAGACAGGATAGGTGTAGTCAGGCAAATTAAAGAGTTCTGCTACTTCTTCTGACTTGTACCGCACCAAGCCAATGATGACACCTCCATAGCCCAAACTTTCAGCTGCCAGCAGGGCATTTTGACCAGCAAGGGCCGCATCGACCGAACTAATCAAGAGACCTTCCACACCTTGGGGTTGGAATGTATCGGTATGGAGTCGTGCTCCCTTTTCTGCACGGTTCAAATCTCCGATAAAGAGAAGGAAAACAGCTGACTGGCGAATGGCTTCTTGAGGCACCAATTCATACAAGGCATCTTTCTTCTCTTGACTTCGTACCACAATCACAGAGTAGGATTGGAAATTCTTCCAAGACGAGGCCATTTGGGCTGCTGTCAGGATTTCAGTCAAGTCTTCCTGAGGGAGGGCTTGCTCTTTAAATCTTCGAACAGACTTATGAGCTTTCATCAGTTTAATCGTTTCTGTCATCGACGGTTTACTCCTTCTAAACGAGTCTCCTCAGCCAAATAACGGATGCGTTCCATGACGCGTCTGGCTTCCCAGGTTTCGTCATTTCCATGTTTCCCTTTAGCGAAATGCTGCTCCAATTCTTCAAAGTTGAAGTTGGAGGTGAAAAAGGTCGGTAAATTTTCCTGCATCCGATATTGAAGAATGACCTGCAGGATTTCATCACGTACCCAAGCTGTTGATTGCTCGGCACCAATATCATCTAAAATCAGGACTTCAGAAAGCTTAATCTCATCCACCAAGGTCTTGACATTGCCATCACCGATAGCATTTTTGACATCAATGACAAAGCTAGGATAGTGGAGCAGAGTGGATGAAACACCGCGTTTTTCTGATAAATCATGGGCTAAGGCAGCCACCATGAAACTTTTACCCACACCAAAGTCTCCATATAAGTAAAGACCTTTTCGAATAGCTGGATATTGCTCCACGAAGGCTAATAGCTTTTCAAAAACTGGCAAGCGCTCCAAATCATCCAAGTCAACTTGAGCCAAACTAGCTTTCCTGAGACTGGCTGGCAGATTGATTAACTTGAGACGGTTCTTAATAGCCGCTTCTTTTTCGGCCGCGATTAGTTCAGGAGTTTCCTCATAAGAAACGTCCGCATAACCATGATTCATAACCAAAATAGGCTTATAGCCTTTGGCAATATAATCCGTATCACCACGAAGAAACTTATCACGCTCGGTGATGTACTGATTAAACTTGGAGATACTGCGATTCAATTCCTCTGGGCTGAGGGATTCTTGCTGGATAAAGGCCGCAACATCAGGATCCTTCATGATTTTCTGGACCAAATCTTGATAATGAAAACGGCTAGGTTGACGTTTGAGTACGTCTCCGACACTTTCCATCTAATCTCCTCCTTTTTCTAATCGAGCTAATAGTTCTTGTTTCTTACGTTCTAGTTCCAGACGAGTTTCCTCGCTGGTTTCATTCTTATAATCTGGATTGCTCCACTTGGGTACATTGGACTTGGTAGGACTCGGTTTACTGCTTTTTTGAGCCTGATTCTTCTGTCCTCGCTCACGGATGCGTAAGACCGCCTCTTCTGCCGAATGTATCTTTTGATAGGCATAGTCATTGGCCACTTTCATGGCATATTTCTCATTGATATTTGCCGAATCGACCTTATTAAAGGTCAATAAGAGAATGATATTGATGACTTCGTCCAGCAAACCCAAGCCAGCCATCTGTTGCAAGAGGTCTCTTTCTGTTTGGGTAATGGTCCCCTTGCGTGTTTGCTTGATTTCTGCCAAGAACTGCAGGGCAGTTTTACTTTTAGCCTCTTTGATAATGGTCGTTTCCTTAGGACTAAAGTCAGAGGAAACAGGTTTTTGAGCAATTTTTTCCCGCATACGCTTGGTTGAAATAACCTGGGAAACAGCTGTTGACTTAGCCAGTTGATAGGTTTCAAACCAAGTCCATTTCTTCTCCTCAGCGATGGCAAAGAGGTTCAAGACATCGGACTGCTCATCTGCAAAACGAAGTCCATCTCGAGCCATAAGCTGGCGAAAATGGTCCAAGTCAAAATCGTTGGCCACTTTCTTCTTGAGACCAAGGTCTTCTTGACTTCCCTGTTCTGCCAAGTCTGGAAAGACTTGATTGAGTGAGACAGGTATTTCTTCACCATCAGCACTTTCAACTTTCAAATCCTCCACAGCCGAGTCGCCAATCTTTTTCTCTAAAAGTCTACGATAAACAGGATGCTCCAAGAAATCTTGACTTGAAAGAGGAGCATGGATAACTATCTGATAGGTATCACCCTTTTGATAGAGGGTCAAGAGATTAAAAGCAGATAGGATTTTCAAAGATTTTAAAAGTCTGTCCATCCCAAAATTGAGATGATTGAGAATGCTTGAAAAAAGGTATTCCTTTCTGCCATTATCCCAAAAACTAATCGTATAAAGATAAAGGCTCAGTGCCTCCTGACCGATAATCGGGAGGTAGCACTGTACCAGAGATGAGGTATCTTGCGACACCCGATTATTCTTTAGATAAGAAAAACGGTCAATTGGCTTCATTTATCTTTCCTTTTTCTTTTTAGAGGACTGGGTGATTTGTTGGAGCAGGCTCTCTAACTCACTAACATCCTTAAAACTACGATAGACACTGGCAAAACGTACATAGGTAATCTCGTCTAACTCAGCCAACTCCTCCATGACGAGTGAACCAATGTCCTCACTTTGAATTTCATTTTCATTTCGACCACGGAGTTTCTGTTCGATACGATTGACTACCATGTTGATTTCATCACTTGACACAGGACGTTTCTGGGCTGAGCGGATAATTCCATTAAAGATTTTATCTCTAGAGAATTGTTCCCGTGTGCCATCTTTTTTAACAACCACTAAGGTTCTTTCTTCTACTCGTTCGTAGGTTGTAAAACGGTGCTGGCATTCATCGCACTCACGTCTTCTACGAATAGTGTTCCCTTCTTCTGCTTGGCGACTATCGATAACACTTGACTTGGTAGCCCCACATTTTGGACAACGCATCCTTTCCCTCCTTATCGTTTTCTTTTCATTATACCATTTTTTAAACGATTCCCAAAACAATTCTTCTTTTTGCTTGACAAGTTTTTTGTTTTGTTGTATTATTTAATTAAGACAAAAGGATAAAAGAAAGGAGACCAAGATGTCCTGGACATTTGACAACAAAAAACCCATCTATTTACAGATTATGGAGAAAATCAAGCTTCAGATTGTTTCCCATACACTGGAACCCAATCAACAACTTCCAACCGTGAGAGAGCTAGCAAGCGAGGCCGGTGTCAATCCAAACACCATCCAAAGAGCCTTGTCAGACCTTGAACGAGAAGGATTTGTCTACAGCAAGCGCACAACTGGACGATTTGTGACTGAGGATAAGGAGCTAATCGCCCAATCGCGCAAACAATTATCGGAAGAAGAATTGGAACACTTCGTTTCCTCCATGACCCATTTTGGCTATGAAAAAGAAGAACTACCAGGCGTAGTCGGCGATTATATTAAAGGAGTTTAAGCCTATGTCATTACTAGTATTTGAAAATGTATCCAAATCTTATGGAGCAACACCAGCCCTTGAAAATGTTTCTCTTGACATCCCAGCTGGAAAAATTGTTGGTCTCCTTGGACCAAATGGCTCAGGGAAAACAACCCTGATTAAACTAATCAATGGCCTCTTACAACCAGATCAAGGACGTGTCCTTATCAACGATATGGACCCAAGCCCAGCAACCAAGGCTATCGTAGCTTATTTGCCAGATACAACCTATCTCAATGAGCAAATGAAGGTCAAAGAAGCCCTAACCTACTTCAAGACCTTCTATAAAGATTTCAATCTGGAACGCGCCCATCATCTACTTGCAGACCTCGGCATTGATGAAAATAGTCGTCTCAAGAAATTATCAAAAGGAAACAAGGAAAAGGTACAACTGATTTTGGTTATGAGTCGTGATGCTCGTCTCTACGTTTTAGACGAACCCATTGGTGGAGTGGACCCAGCAGCCCGTGAGTATATCCTCAATACCATTATCAACAACTACTCCCCAACTTCTACCGTTTTGATTTCTACCCACTTAATTTCTGATATCGAGCCAATCTTAGATGAAATTGTCTTCCTTAAGGACGGAAAAGTCGTCCGTCAAGGCAATGTAGATGACATTCGCTATGAGTCAGGTGAATCCATTGACCAACTCTTCCGTCAGGAATTTAAGGCCTAAGTAAAGGAGATTATTATGTTTTGGAATTTAGTTCGCTACGAATTTAAAAATGTTAACAAGTGGTATTTAGCTCTTTATGGCGCTGTTCTCTTCCTCTCTGTTCTTATTGGAATTCAGACACAATCCTTAATCAAACTACCTGAAAAAAATCTATCTGTTCTACTTTTTTTTCTATCTACTGTCTTTGGTGGTTTGATGGTTACACTTGTGATTTCAACTATCTTCTTGATTATTAAACGATTCAAAGGAAGTGTCTATGACCGACAAGGCTATCTGACTTTAACCTTGCCAGTTTCTGAACACCATATCATCACAGCCAAACTAATCGGTGCCTTTATCTGGTCGTTGATTAGCACTGCTGTCTTACTCCTATGTATCTATATTATCTTATTGTCAACAAATTCTGATGCAGTTCAACTTTCTACTCTTCTGTCATTTGTTGCAGAACATTTTACCGGCTTTAGTCTTACTGTCTTATCCTTCCTACTAAATACCATTTCTGGAATCCTCTGCATCTACTTGGCTATTTCCATTGGACAGCTTTTCAACGAATACCGTACCGCACTCGCTGTTGTAGCCTACATTGGGATCCAAATCGTCATAGGATTTATTGGAGTTTTCTTCAATACCAGTACTAACTTCTATGTCAATTCACTTGCAGGATTTAATGATAATTTCTATATGGGAGCAAGTACGGGCATTTTTGAAGAACTCATATTCATAGCTATTTTTTACCTCGGAACCTACTATATTTTGAAAAACAAGGTTAATTTGCAATAGTTTTTAAATAATTTTTACCTAGATATATAACATACTCATAGGACAAAAAGTCTTTAAAATCAGAAAACGCATAATATCAAGTGTTAAAAATCCTTGATATTATGCGTTTTATTGTTAGAAAATTTGCTTTATTTTCTCCTCTAATTGAGTTTTTGCCCAGCCTCAAAACACCAACTTCATTTTACCTACCAAGCACAGTCATTCGTCATTTATTTTTTCCAATATTATCTACGAACTTTGATAAAAAGAGAGGTACCATAGCTATAAAAACTTGCCCTCTTTCTCCCCATGCAAATAAAACGACTGCAAGAACAGCTGAAAAGATTGCTAAACATATAGATATTAGACGACATATTTTCTTATTATTCATAGCACTGCTCCTTTACTTCATAAATATTTTACAATAGATTTTAGTTGAAAGTATAAAAGAAACCCCAATCATGATACTGGCCAAAATTATGATACTTATAACTAGAAGGAAATGATTAGCTGAACTAATCCAGTTAATGAAAATCATGCCGAAAGTCGTTTTCTGAAGACCATACACTAATCCCATAACTAACGATAGTACCAGTATATTGACAATCGTATTTCCAAAAGCACCAAAGGCATATACGGAAGGAAGCAATAAGGCTACATACATGATTCCAAAGATTATTCCAATCAATGCCATAATTAAATGTAGATTGAGACTGTATTGATTAAACATGACATGGGTAGCAAGACTTAAACTCAATACTATAGAACTTACCAAAAGAATAAAAGAAATACAAGAGAGATACCTCGCTAAAATTATCTTAGATTTTGAAATTGGAAAAACTCCTACAAATTGATTCCAACCATTCTCACTATCTGATACAACTAAAGCTGTGGGAAGAGAAGCTAAACTTATTGGTAACACTATTAGTAAAAAAATTGTCCCCGATTCTCTTGCAAAGATTGTAATTAAGAATAAGGCTAAGGCAATAAATATTCTATTAATTATCTTTACTTTATTTAAAATAAGTTGCGCATCTTTATATAGTAGTCCTTTCATTTATTCGTTCTCCTTTGACTAAAAATAATAAAATTTCCCAAAGCGTTGCATAATTACTCTCGTCCTTACTCTTGTCAGATACAACTACTAAATATCGAACACTATCACCCTCTTCTAATTTATAATAAATGTCTACTTGATCCATATTGTTCTTTATTTCTGTTTTAATCATAAATCGGTTCAGTAAATTTTCTCTGTCTCCCTCTAGAAGAATCTCCCCATTATGGATAAAAATAAAATAATCTGCCGCCTGTTCTAAGTCACTCAAAATATGTGAAGATAAGATTACGGTCATATTCTCTTTTTTAACATACTCTTCTAAAATAGATAAGATCTCTCGCCTAACAATAGGATCCAAGCCACTTGTGGCCTCATCTGCAATTAATAGTCTCGGGCGATGAGCGAGTGCAGACGCAAAATTAAGTTTCACCACCATTCCTCTGGAAAATTCTTTCATCTGTTTTTGAGATGGTAAGTTAAACTTTTGAATAAAAGTGTAAAATAACTTTTTATCCCAACTAGGATAAATCATGCTCATCATTCTTTCAACTTGCTCCACCGAAAATGAAACTGGAAAAAAGTTTTGCTCTAAGACAACCCCTAGTTTCGATTTAATATCTTGCTCATGCTCTGAATAAGTTTGTTCAAAAACCCTTATACTATCCTTCTCAATCTGTAGTTGATTTAAAATCAGATTCAGTAAAGTAGATTTACCAGCTCCGTTTTCACCAATCAGTCCAATAACCTTACCTTCTGGAATCTCTAAGTTACGGACTTGCAATTGAAAATCCCCATACTGCTTGGTTAAATTTTTTATATTAACTATTGATCTGGCTCTCATGTTAACACCTCATCTAAATTATAACATCATGTATAAAATCGTTAAGCTATTCCCTAAAAAAATAAGACTCGCCAATAAAATATTAACTTTATTTGGCAC
Organism: Streptococcus mitis NCTC 12261; assembly: GCF_000148585.2. NCBI lineage: Bacteria > Bacillati > Bacillota > Bacilli > Lactobacillales > Streptococcaceae > Streptococcus > Streptococcus mitis. The sequence goes on along the minus strand of NZ_CP028414.1, from coordinate 459,015 downwards.
ATTAAGTTTTTTTAATTCCAGTAACAACAGCAAAGAAACTAGAACATAGTTAATAACACTAATAAATATAAAATACTGGTCAGTTATTTTCGTTCCTAATCGTATTCTAGGTATTAGACACGTCTGGCATTACTAAAATTTCTTAACTGCAAAAAAACATGAAAGTCTTAATTATTAGGATAAACTTACTAATCTGCCTTCCCAACATCAAGACAATTGGACTTCTTTTGTGATTGCACTCGAATCTCCAATTGTTTATTCTTCTGAATAAACTGTTGGTAAGGAATTGTATTACTAAACGTAAAAACACCTAGTAATGCTAATATAGCTAATTTTTTAATTCCGCGTTTTTTTCTCTTGCACTGAAACCCCTTTCTGTTTCCTTATTTTTATTCTAACATATATATTTTAATTAGCCAATTGTTTTTATTGTATTTTGAACTTTTTTTTCTTATTATTACCATAAAGAATTTTTTATTCCTTTAACTTGCTATTTTGAACTAAAAATTTTATAATGAAATTAAGCAAATAGGAAGGATTATTATCTTTTATGAATACACTCGCTGAGAAATTCAGAGTAAAGAGAAAAGAGTTAGGTCTCTCCCAACAAACTCTTGCAGAAGGAATTTGTGAACAAAGCCAGATTAGTAAAATTGAGAGAGGGCATTTCATTCCCTCCGCAGACCTTTTGTTCAAACTCTCACAACGACTTGAAGTACCATTAGATTATTTTTTTAATGAACAAATTGAAATTAAATCTAACCTCTCTAATTTCAAGCAATTATCTGCTCGACTATTAGATGACAGAAATTATGACGATTTGGAATATATTTATAGAATAGAGATTGAGCGAAGCACCTTTCTAACACTAGAAGACCGAACTTACCTTGAATGGATTAAAGCTATTATTGACTTCTATCAATATGACAGTAAGTGTGAGGCAATTTCTTCATTGGAAAATATATTATTAAAAGTCTCTTCAAATACTCTGATTTATTTAAAGGCGTTGAATACTCTATCTAATTTCTATTCCTTAGTGGGTCGTGAACAAGAATATGAGGCAAACTACTCTCATTTGATGGAGTTATATCAGACAAAAAATTTTGAGCATCAGGAGTTTTTATTTGGTTACATCAGAGTTCGTTACAACTACGCTCACTACCTAGTATCAAAGGAAAAATATAACGAAGCCATCCAAGAAGCTCTTGAGACGATTGAACTCTGTAAACAAAGACAGACAAGCTACCAACTGGCTCCTCTACTTATTCTTGTAGGAAATGCTGGAGCCAAATTTCTAGACAAAGAACAAGTCAAAAATTATTATATAGAAGCAAGAGAGTTATGTAAGATTTATAACAATCCTTTAATGTTGATGAAGATAGAAAATTATTTGAAGGAATTAGATACTGTTTAATTTATCCTATCATTAGAATTCTTCTTAAACTTTGAATAACCCCTAAAGCTAATAACCAGCTTGATTCAAATTCACTTCATAAATTAGTGGTATTTTGAGGTTTTATTTTATCAAGTATGTTGGCAAATTTCTCTAATCTTCTAACTTCATTATAGAACTTTAGGTATCAAAAGAGGCTGGGACAAAAGTCTAACCTTAAATATAAAAAGCGAACAAAACGAGTTATCTGAAACTTAGAATTCTGTTTTGTTCGCTTTTTTATCTAATCTATCGATTTTAAAATTTTATAATAAAGAATTCCTAAAATCAAAATCTTTTTGTCCCAGCCTCTTTTTAACTCAATATCAAACTGGCTACAATGGGGCTGACAAAGACATAGAGAATACCGGTGACACCGATAGCCAAGCCACCCATGGCTCCTGCTACAGAACCATATCGAAAGGCTGTCCCTGTTCCGACTGCATGGCCTGTTCCTCCAAGGGAAAGACCAACAGCTACTGGGTCGTCAATTTTCAACCACTTCAAAAGGGTTGGGCCGATGACACTGGTTAAAATCCCAGTTGCCACTACAACCACCAAGGTCACGGTCGTCAGACCTTGCAATTTTTCTGTGATTCCCACTGCCATGGCGGTTGTTACTGACTTGGGAAAGAGAGAAATGGCTAGGAAAAAATCCATGCCAAAGATTTTGGCCACAAGGGCTGTGAAAGAGGTATTGACAACTACTGCTAGCAGACTACCAAAGAGAATACTCCGAGCATGGTGCTTCATCAAGTGAAAACTCTTATAAAGGGGAATCCCTAGAGCAACAGTCGATGGGACAATCAAGTTGTTCAGATAAACCCCACCTTGGTAGTAATCTTGGTAAGAAATACCCGTCACCTTTAGAAAGATGATAATGAAAATAGCTGACAAAAGCAAGGGCGTTGTCAAAGGATGGGGAAAACGTCTGTAAATCAGCATTCCTACTAGATAAGCTAGGATAGACAGGGCAAGCCCAAACAGGGGATTGGAAACAAATTCACTCATTTGGCATCTCCTTTCTCATAATCTCCCTCAAACCGTCTCTTGATGAACTGAACTACCAAGGCTATGAGGATAATATTGATGACAGCCGCAAAAAAGACAATCAAAACAATGGGCAAGAGATAGGGAGCAATCACATCAAACTTCTCCATGATTCCCACTGCTGGTGGCAAAAAGAGAATGGTCATATTGGCCAGCAAGAAATTCCCCACCATATTGACATGTCTGGTTCTCAGCCACTTGAATTGTAGGGCTAGAAAGAGAATAATCAAGCCGATAATACTGCCTGGGATAGGCAAATGAAAGAAACTGGAAATTCCCTCTCCGATTAGAGAAATCACAAAGAGAATCATTAATTGAACATATAATTTCATCCTAAACTCCACGAAATAGACTTCTTGCATACCAGTTTACTCTTTTTTCAGAAAATTTCAAGGAAATACACAAGGGATAATGAAAATTAGAAATGGAAAGGGGATACAAACAATTCTTGACTTGTGAAAACTGGTATGATTTAGGATAAAAGATTTCAGCGTCCTTCTTGTCAGCATTCTTGAAAAGTAGTATAATTATTGCATGCGCAATCATCTTGTGATACAGAGACTGTCCGTGAATGGACTTTCTTCTATTTACAACTCTAAAAAGAAAGGAGATACTATGACCTATTTGGAAAAATGGTTTGACTTCAATCGGCGTCAGAAAGAAATTGAAAGTCTCTTGGAAGAGACTATTGCCCAGCAGAGCGAGCAAAGTCTGACCTTGAAAGAGTTCTACCTGCTCTACTATCTGGACTTGGCTCAAGAAAAATCTCTACGCCAGATTGACCTGCCAGATAAGCTTCATCTGAGCCCGAGCGCTGTTTCTCGGATGGTGGCTCGCTTGGAAGCCAAAAATTGCGGTCTGCTTAGTCGCAGGTGTTGTGATCAAGATAGGCGCTCTAGCTTTATCTGCCTGACAAGTGATGGGCAAAAGACACTGGCCACTCTACAAAAGGCTGTCGAAGAAAGCTTGGAAACTGGTTTAGATTTCTTGATTTAAGATGATTTTGAAAAAAAGTTGCGTGCGCAATCATTTTTCTTGACATTCTCTTTTACAAGGAGTAAAATAAAATCATCATTAAACAAAGGAGTTCTAAACATGATTGAAATTACCTATCTAGATGCCAGCAAGAACGAAAGAACTGTAACTTTCGAATCTTATGACGACTTTGATCGTTCGCAACAAGCTTGCCTTATCGGCGTCGCAGACTACTACCCTGTCCAAAAATTAACCTACAACGGTCATGATTTGGACTACCATGGGACTTATGGAGATGTCTTCTTCTATCTCATGAAACAAGATTTAAGCCAATATAACTAAAAAAGGAGAAATACAATGGCAAAAGCAATTACAGATGCAACATTCGAACAAGAAACAAAAGACGGTTTGGTCTTAGTAGACTTCTGGGCAACTTGGTGTGGTCCATGTCGTATGCAAGGCCCAATCTTGGATAAATTGTCTGAAGAACTTTCAGAAGATGTTTTGAAAATCGTTAAAATGGACGTTGATGAAAATCCAAACACAGCTCGTGCTTTTGGAATCATGTCTATCCCAACTCTTCTCTTCAAAAAAGACGGCCAAGTGGTGAAACAAGTTGCTGGTGTTCACACAGCAGAACAAATCAAGGCCATCGTTGCTGAATTGAGCTAATCAAACGAGAGACCAAGTACTTGCTTTGGTCTCTTTTTTCTTGCCCTTTGCCATTTTTCAAAAAATATGCTAGACTGTTAGTAGAATATTACGATGTTTGGGACATGCCATCGCTAAAAAAAACCTCTACTTGGTATTTTTTAGCTCCCTCAAGGGAGCTTTTTGCGTGCTCTGAACATTCCCCATTTTGGAAGGAGTACTATGAAACGTCAATCAGCCTTGGTCGTCTTTAGTGGCGGTCAAGATTCTACAACCTGCCTCTTTTGGGCTAAAAAACACTATGAAACAGTCGAAGCAGTTACCTTTGCCTACGGCCAACGTCATCATCTCGAAATTCAAGTTGCTAGAGAAATCGCCAAGGAACAGGGGATTCGTCATCACATCCTAGATATGTCTCTGCTGGGGCAAATCACTGAAAATGCCCTGACCTCTGATATGGAGATTGAGCAAAAAGAGGGAGAGGTTCCCAATACCTTCGTTGACGGTCGCAACCACCTCTTTCTATCCTTTGCGGCAGTCCTTGCTAAGCAACGAGGTATTAAAGATATCGTGACAGGTGTCTGCGAGACAGACTTCTCAGGCTACCCCGATTGTCGGGATGTCTTCGTCAAATCTCTTAATGTTACCCTCAACCTTGCTATGGATTACGACTTTGTTATCCAAACACCTCTCATGTGGCTAGACAAGGCTGAAACTTGGGAATTAGCCGACCAACTCGGTGCCTTTGACTATGTTCGTGAAAAGACCTTAACCTGCTACAACGGGATTATCGGAAGTGGCTGTGGAGATTGTCCCGCCTGCCACCTACGTCAACATGGGTTAGATGTTTATCTCTCACAGAAAGGAGAGGACTAATGTTTTTTGCACCCAAAGAAATCAAACAGGAAACTGGGGAGTCGCTTGTCTACAATCCTCACAGAACCTTGGTATCAAAAGAATTTACCTTTGATGCTGCCCACCACCTCTTTCACTATGAAGGAAAATGCAAGTCCCTGCACGGCCACACCTATCATCTGCAGATTGCTGTCAGTGGATTTTTAGATGAACGTGGTATGACCTACGATTTTGGAGACATCAAAGCGATCTACAAGAACTACTTAGAGCCCCACTTGGATCATCGCTATCTCAATGAAACCCTGCCTTATATGAACACGACTGCTGAAAATATGGTTTACTGGATTTTCCAAACCATGAATCAAGAGTTGCCCGACAAACGCGGTCTTCGTTTGGAATACGTTCGCCTCTATGAAACTCCGACTTCCTTTGCAGAGTTTAGACGGGAGTGGTTAGATGACTAGGGAACGTGTCCTCAAACTACCAGTTCTGGAAATTTTTGGCCCTACCTTTCAAGGTGAAGGCCGTGCTATTGGGCAGAAAACAATGTTTGTCCGCACTGCTGGTTGCGACTACCACTGCGACTGGTGCGACTCTGCCTTTACTTGGGATGGTTCTGAAAAACCAACTCGCATGACAGCTGACGAAGTCATTGCTGCCTTGGATAAACTAGGGAACTACGACTATGTAACCCTGTCTGGCGGAAATCCCGCTATCCTAGCAGCCAACATGGCTGAACTGGTCACTAAGCTCAAGGAACGTGGTGTCACCCTTGCTGTTGAGACCCAAGGCTCTCGCTGGCAAAATTGGTTAAAAGATATCGACCAGGTCACCCTGAGTCCCAAACCTCCTTCATCTAAGATGGAAGTCAACTTTGAGACCTTGGACTTTATCGTTTCCCAACTAGATCCAGACAAGGTCACCTTTAAAATCCCTGTCTTTGATGATGCTGATTTGGCCTTTGCTAAAGGGATTCAAGAACGCTACCAACCAGATGTTCTCTTCTTATCTGCAGGAAATCCTGAGCCCAAGGCCACAGGAAATATTGTCCAAGACCAACTGGACCGCCTCAAAGAACTCTGGGAACGCGTCGCTGCTGACGATAGCTGGGGCAATGTCCGTGTCCTTCCTCAACTCCATACCCTCCTCTACGACAACCAACGTGGTGTTTAAATTAGAAAGAAAAAATCATGTCACAACAAGAAGAAATGAAAAACCTAAGCCTCCTCGGCAACAAAGAAACCAACTACATTTTTGACTATCAACCCGAAGTCCTCGAGTCTTTTGACAATCGTCATGTGGAAAATGACTATTTCATCAAATTCAACTGTCCTGAATTTACCTCCCTGTGCCCAATCACTGCTCAACCAGACTTTGCGACCATTTATATTTCCTACATTCCTGACAAGCTCTGCGTCGAGTCAAAATCCCTCAAACTCTACCTTTTTAGTTATAGAAATCATGGCGATTTCCACGAAAACTGTATCAACACCATCGGGAAAGACTTGGTCAATTTGCTAGACCCTCGCTATTTAGAGGTTTGGGGAAAATTCACTCCGCGTGGTGGAATTTCAATCGACCCCTACTACAACTACGGCAAGCCTGGAACCAAGTATGAAGGCCTGGCAGAACAACGCCTCTTCCAACACGATCTTTATCCAGAGAAAATTGACAACCGTTAATACTCTTCGAAAATCTCTTCAAACTTCGTCAACGTCGCCTTGCCGTAGGTATGGTTACTGACTTCGTCAGTTCTATCCACAACCTCAAAGTAATATATTGAGCAACCTGCGGATAGTTTATTAGTTTGCTCTTTGATTTTCATTAAGTATAAATACGAAAAAGCCCTGTTCCTCAAACTGAGGAGCAAGGCTTTTTTAGTTTCAATTATTCTTCTGTTCCAAGGAAATTTTTAGCAACAAGTGCTGCAAGAACTCCACCAACGATTGGGGCAAGGATGAAAATCCATACTTGTTGAAGGGCTGCGCCACCTACCAATACAGCAGGAGCCAGGCTACGAGCTGGGTTAACTGAAAGTCCAGTGATGTTCAATCCCACAAGGATCATGGCCATCAAGGACAAACCGATTACCAAACCAGCAATCGCGCCATTTCCCTTGCTTTCTGAAGTCACGGTCATAATAACCAAGACAAACAAGAAGGTTGCAATCACTTCAAACAAGAAACCACCAAAGACAGTAACCCCGTTTGCCAAGGCATTTTCACCAAGACTAGCAGTTGACATACCTGCGTTCGACAAGAGGAAGAAGACCGCGCCAGAAGCGATGAAGGCTCCAACTACTTGTCCAAGGATGTAGTTTACAAGTTCTGAAGATGACAAACGTTTGTTTACAAACATAGCAATCGAAACCGCTGGGTTCAAGTGAGCACCTGAAACAGTTCCGATTGAGTAAGCAGCAACCACGATGGCCAAACCGAAGGCAAAGGCGATTCCAAGGTGACCAAGGCCATCAAGACCATTTCCAAAAACAACAGCTCCTGTTCCAATGAACACAAGCATGAAAGTACCGATTAATTCAGCAACAAATTTTTTCATTTTCTTTCTCCTTTTTTCAAAAACTAGATACTAGTCTATCAAAAGAGGGAAAGGGTTTCAAGAAAATTGATTGGAAATTTCAGGTTAAAATTCTGTAAAAACGGTAGTGTTTATTTGAAACATTTTTTTCAAAGGTGTATACTAATAGCGTAGTTTTGATAGGGGTTACAAAACTCATTATAAAAGCTCATTTGTAAACCTTTGCTGTTCTTTTATGAACGTTTGAATGGTATCGTGAATACCAAGGAGGAATCATATGTCTAAAGTTGCTATTGTCACAGGTGCAGGTCAAGGAATCGGTTTTGCAATTGCGAAACGATTGGTTCAAGATGGCTTTAAGGTAGGAGTCTTAGACTACAATCCCGAAACAGCTGAAAAGGCTGTTGCCGAATTATCAGCTGAAAATGCCTTTGCTGTCGTAGCTGATGTTTCGAAACAGGCAGAAGTTGCCCAAGCATTTCAACAGGTTGTTGACCATTTTGGTGATTTGAATGTTGTCGTAAATAACGCTGGAGTTGCTCCAACTACTCCTCTTGATACAATTACTGAGGAACAATTTACACGTACCTTCGGTATCAACGTTGGTGGTGTCATTTGGGGGTCACAAGCTGCACAAGCGCAATTTAAAGCACTTGGCCACGGAGGTAAAATTATCAACGCAACTTCTCAAGCTGGTGTAGTCGGTAATCCAAATCTAACTGTTTATGGTGGAACCAAATTTGCTGTTCGCGGAATTACGCAAACATTAGCCCGTGATTTAGCAGACTCAGGTATCACTGTTAACGCCTATGCACCAGGTATTGTTAAAACACCAATGATGTACGATATCGCTCATGAAGTTGGTAAAAATGCAGGAAAAGATGACGAGTGGGGTATGCAGACATTCGCAAAAGATATTACCCTAAAACGCCTATCTGAACCAGAAGATGTGGCTGCTGCTGTCAGCTTCCTCGCAGGACCAGATTCAAACTACATTACAGGACAAACCATTATCGTGGATGGTGGTATGCAATTCCATTAAGATACACAAAAAGAGGTTGGAAAATGATTCAACCTCTTTTATTAGTTTTTATTATCAGGTAGGAGGATACAATAGAAACCCTATTACTAAGTAATACTAGTTAATCCCTAGTATTGAAAAGACTGGATAGCTTCTTTCAAGTCATCTTGTAAACTGTTTCTCTGGTCAAGTTGGACATAGACTTCCAACAAACAGGATCTAAAGTTGGAAAATTTGTAAAAATCCTCCCTTTCTTCTATCGGAAAATCAACAGTTTTTATCCAAGAGGCTACTTGCTCTTGCGCTAACTTCCCTTGTAAAATCGGTTCATAAAGTACTCTGGCTAAACGCCAATCTTCATCATCTGTAAAACGAATGGGAATTCTTTTAAATAATGGGCCAAGTATGTCAAAGACTTCATGAATTCTGTTTTTAGGAAAGTCTGGATGACAAACCACCTCTGTCAGTAAATCGGCTCCATGTGCAAAAGCATGAACCCGACCATACTGACTTGAAAAACCTGTTGTATCCTTTTCTTTTGAAAGATAGTACAACCCTTGATTTAAAAGGACATTACGAATTCCTGCATTTAATTCCTGATAAAAAATCGATTGCTGGTTGGCATCAGCAGACAAGAGATTTGCATAAATAAGCGCCCTAAAAGAACGTTCAAGTGTTGACAAGCCTACCTTATCAATCTCCTTATCTAACCCTCCATCAGATGAAATCCCTTCAGCAATGAAATGAAATTGTTCCTGTGTAAATAGCTCTTCCTGAATCCCTCTAGCAAAGCTTGTAAAAACAAGGTCATCGCGAATTTCTGGAGAAGAATCTCCCAAATGATCAAGCAACCATTGGATTTCCTCCTGATGATAACTTGGTTTTTCTTCTTCTATTTTTCTAAGTAACTTTTGATACATGGTCAATACTTCTACATTTCTAGCAACTTGATATAATCTAGACCCCATTTCTCGACAGCATCTAAAACAACTCTGAATTCCTGCCCCATTTCGGTTAAGCTGTACTCAACTCGTGGTGGAACTTCGGCATAGACCTTTCGTTGAACAATCTTATCCTTTTCTAATTGACGGAGATGACGGGTCAAAATAGTTTGAGTAATCCCAGGCAATAATCTTTGCAATTCTTTAAATCGTTTGGTACCCGTACTCAACTGATAAATGATTACCAGTGCCCATTTCCCCGTTAAAACCCTCTGCGTTGTCGCAAATGGACAAATACCATACTCACTCACTTTATTTGTCATAAAATATCCTCTTTCTATTTTTTAAAAAAAATTTATCTTTTAGTATCAATAATAGTACTACTTTTGATACTAGCTATCGAAAAAGTATCTACTTGTTTTTTTGTTTGTAACTGTTACAATTATATCATAAAAAAGAAATGGAGAATATATATGTCAACAAACTTAGAAATTTTCAATGCTTATAACCAAGCTTTAATTGCTGGTGACTTTCCCAGTGTCTTTGAAACGATGGCAGACGATATTATCTGGCATCAACCTGGTACTCATAGTATATCTGGTTCAGTTGGTGGTAAGGACAAGCTAGGAACTCACCTGGCTACATTTGCTGAGAAAACTAGTGGAACCTTTAAGGTGATAACAAATTGGGTTTCTGACAATAAGGATTTAATCGCAGCCAATGTTACTTTTCTTGGAACACGTGCTGATGGTACTGAACTCAATATGAACGGGATTGACCTCTTCCGCATTGAAGACGGAAAAATCAAAGAAGTTTGGCTCTTCTCTTCAGATCAAGCTGAAGAAGATAGCTTTTGGGGATAATTTAAGAGGCCAGGACAAAAAATTTTGATTTTAGGAATTCTTTATTCTAAATTTTTAAATTAATAGATTAGAAAAAAAGCGAACAAGACAGAATTCTGAGTGTCAGATAACTCGTTTTGTTCGTTTTTTATATTTAAGGTTAGACTTTTATCCCAGACTCTTTTAATTTACTCTCCCAACTGGGCACTGTAGGCGATGATCTGATCAACTGTGTCTGACAAGAATTGGATTGTATCACGGAGTGGTTTGTCTGTTGAAATATCTGCTCCGATAATCATAGCTGACTCAAGCGGTGTCTTGCTACCACCTGATTTGAGAAGTTTGAGCCAGTCTTCAGCTCCAGTTTCTGAATTTTTTAGATGAAGGTAACCAGCAGTCGAGATAACTAGTCCTGCTGAGTAAGTGTAACTATACAAGCCCATATAGTAGTGAGCTTGGCGCATCCAAGTCAGAGCCGCATCGTCGTCAATTTCAATAGCATCTCCCCAGAAATCTGTCAAAACTTCCTTCATAATACTGTTGAGTTTGCTTGCTCCAAAGGTCTCCCCTTCTTCAATCAATGTATACACCTTACGCTGGAAGGCTGCTTCCAAAAGGTGGGTAATAAAGTTATGGAAGTAGGTGTCTGTCAAGCGGTGAGCAAGAGCGAAGCGTTTTTGACGTGGGTCGTCAGATTGGTGTTCCAAGTAATCACTGAGAAGCAACTCATTGAAAGTTGACGGTGCTTCAACATAGTAGGTCGACATGTGGGCATTAAAGTAGCTTTGGTGATTATCTGAAAAGATGAATTGACCAGAATGCCCGATTTCATGAATCAAAGTATAGACATCACTCAAACGACCTGTCCAGCTCATGAGGACATAAGGGTGCACGCGATATGGATCCGCCGCATAACCGCCAGAATCCTTGCCACTATTGGCAGCAAAGTCCACCCAGCGCTCTTCTTGATAGCGAGCAACTTCTTGACAATATTCTTTCCCCAAAGGTTCTACCGACTTCATGACCAAATCATAGGCGTCGTCAATAGTCACTTGAGGATTTAGGGCGCTATCCAAGTCCAATTTCCAATCTGCAAAGGTCATCTTTTCAAGACCATTTACTTTGGCAACATGCTTGAGGTATCTCTGAGCAACGGGCGCAAAATCCTTCATGATGAGGTCAATCTGACGATCAAACATAGCACGGTCCACTTCTTGCTCAGCCAGAAGGTAATCAAAGACAGAGTCGTAACCCTTCATATCTGCCAATAGTTTTTCAGACTTGACTTGGGCTAGATAGGCTGCTGCAGCCGTATTTTGGTGCTTACGAAGACCTTCTGAGAAGGAACGGAAAGATTTCTCACGAACCTCAGCATCCTCGTGGTTTTGGTAGAAATTCTCATAGGTCACAAAGCTGTTTTTGTAGGTCTTGCCATTGACTTCAAAGTCGGCCATTTCAAAATCCCCAGCTCGCATCTTAGTGTAAATGTCCTGTGGACTGTAGAAAACTTCACCGAGATTGGTCAAGGCCTTCTCCACATCAGCCCCTAGATAGTGGGCTTTTTTGATTTTTGCCTGACGAATAGCCGCCGTCAAATGAGGTAATTCACCCAAACGATCCAAGACTTCCTCATCAGCTTCCACCAAGGCATCGTCAAAGAAGGTCAAGACTACGCTAGCATCTGTTTCAAATTCCATCCCAGCTTGGGCAATGTTGGCAAATTCGTCATTGCTATAGTCTGTCGTCTGAGGCATAAAGCCATAGTTACCAATATGGCTCATCTGAATGTAGATTTGCTCCAGTTCCGCAAAAGCCTTTTCAAAATCCTCAAAAGTATGAAGATTCCCCTTGTAATTACGACTAAACTGGTTGATGTCTTCGCGAGCTTTCTCGATTGCACGCAAGAAATCCTCACGGTCTTGGTATAGGGCTGTTAAATCCCAAAGTTCCTTCTCTGGAAATTCTGAACGGTGTTTTTGTTCCATTTTCTTCCTCTTATTTCTCTAATTCTAATAAAACACTAAGGGCTGATAAGGCGTAAAGCGGTGCTGTTTCTGCTCGCAAAATACGAGGACCAAGACCTGCCAAGACTGCTCCCTTAGCTTCAAAACTTTCGATTTCTGCAGGTGACAGACCACCTTCTGGACCAAAGATAAAGAGCAATTTGGCTCCCTTCTCGAGTCCATTAACTGCTTGTAAAAGCGCAGCGGCTTCTCCTTCTTTTGCCGACTCTTCATAAGCCACTACAATGCGGTCAAATTGGTCAAGTTGGGCTAGAAAATCTCCTTTCTTCTCAAAAAGCTTGATACTTGGGACCAAATTACGCTTGCTTTGTTCTGCTGCTCCAAGGGCAATTTTTTCTAGTTTTTCAACCTTTTTACCCAATTTCTTGCCATCCCACTTGGCAACTGACCAGTCTGCTGGGAAGGCCCAGATTTGACTAGCTCCGAGTTCGGTTACTTTTTGAGTGATAAACTCCAGCTTGTCTCCCTTGGGAAATCCAGATGCGATGGTTACTTGAACGGGCAGTTCCACATTGTCATCTAGTTCTTGGACCAACTCAAACTGACGAGCTTCCACATCCAGCACATGCGCCAAACGCTTGACTCCATCATCAAAGACCAAAGTAACCTCATCATCTTCTTTCAAGCGCATTACCTGAAACATATGCTTGCTGGTTTCCTTATCCTCGATGATGACTGGCGAGGTAGCATTACCTTTTACAAAATACTGCTGCATGCTAGCCTCCAATCACACCGGAAATATCCTTGGTTTTCTTAAAGACACAGGCATTCCATTCCCCTTGAACCATGTGAGTTTCGAGGAAAAATCCAGCTGACTCAGCCGACTTGCGCACCATGTCCCACTTGTCCTTGATAATCCCACTCATGATGAGGTAGCCTTCATCCTTGACCAATCGATAAGCATCATCTGTCAGATGAATGAGAATATCCGCCAAGATATTAGCCACAATGACATCTGCCTCAATCTCAACCCCCTTAAGCAAATCACCTGCAGCTACATGGATGTTTTCCATGCCAGGGTTGAGCTCAATATTTTCCTGAGCCACACGAACCGCTACATCATCTAGGTCGTAGGCGAAAATTTCCTTAGCACCCAGTAGCGAGCTAGCAATAGAGAGGACGCCTGATCCAGTCCCCACATCTAGCACTGTTTCCCCACCACGAAGAACCTGCTCCAAGGCAAAGAGGCTCATCTTAGTGGTTGGATGGGTCCCCGTACCAAAAGCCATGCCAGGATCCAGCTTGATAATCTTTTCCCCAGCAGTCGCCTCATAGTCTGTCCACGACGGCACGATGGTCAAATCATGAGTGATGCGAGCAGGTTCATAGTATTTCTTCCAGTTGTCTGCCCAGTCTTCCTCAGCCAAGGCAGTCGTCCCCATCTTGACTTCACCCAAATCCATAAAATCTGTCAATTCTGCTAGACGAGCCTGCAAATCTGACTCAACCGTTGCTACATCAACCGTATCAGGGTAATAGGCTGTCACTACGATTTCTTCTTGCTGCTCGACCTCAGGGAAAATTTCACCGAAACGATTGACGTTGCCCACATAGTCCATACTGTCTTCAATCGCAACACCCTGGGCACCCAGCTCAATCAAGAGATTAGAGACTAACTCCTCTCCCTCACGCTTAACTGTAACTTTTAACTCTTGCCATGTTTCCATTATTAAGATACCAAGCCCGTAAAACACAAAGCCAAAATAGGAAATTCTCTGAAGACGCTTGTGTCTAAGAGAAGTTTATCTTTTTGGCACAGTGTTTAGGGCGGGTTCAGTTTAGAAATTTAACCGAACCATCCTTTCTAATCACTTACTTTTAAATAATCTTTTAATCTCTCTTGCAACTGAGGTACAGCTTGACTGGAGCTAAGAAATTCCTCGACATTCATCAGCTGATGGCCCTGTCCTTCATCTCCAAAGGTAATATTGTCAAATTGTTCTTGTCTTAGCTGACCAACCATAAAGACAGAGTACCGACCTTCATAGAGCACACTTGGATAAACCCTACTCCAAAGCAGACAATCCTCAGTCAGATGAATCCCCAGTTCTTCATAAACTTCACGCGCCGCACATTCAAATGGGCTTTCGTCCCCTTCACGGCCACCACCCGGCAACTCCCACATATTGGGCCAAGGGATATTTTCCTTATCATCACGCAAGATGACCAGTAGCTTATCACCACAAAATAAGGCAATCTTGCAACCTTGGAAATCAGTAAGTTCTATTTCCATATTAGACTCCTTCGGTTAATTCCTTTTCCAGCTCAGCTAACCAGTTTTGATAATAGCTTTTCTCATCCCGTAACATCCGACTGCTATTCATTTTCTGTCTAGCAATCTTCATAGCCTTGTGAGTTTGAACTACATCTTTCTTTACCTTAAATTGATACCAAGCTTGAATGACCTGCATATCTGCTGTTTTTAGAGATAAAAAGGATTTGACTCCTCGAATACTTGCATATTCTTCCGCCTTCTTATTATCTCCTTCCATCAGAGCAACTTGAAGAAGGTATAATTGAGAACTAGTTTTAGACATTGGATTGTCTGTTTTATCTAACACAGACTGAAACTGTTGCTTTGCAAGTTCTATATTATCATCCAATATGAATACCAACCCCTGAAGAGTCTGAACACTTTCTGCAAAACTCCCTCTCACCTCCTCATCAACAGGCATGATAAAGTCTTTTAAATCATATTCTTGAGGAGCTAGCAAGGTCTGGGCAGAATGCCTCAACATCAGGTAGGCGTATTTCGTATTTTCAGGGTGTTGTAGCAATTCCCAAATTTTTGCTCCATCGGTGATGCCGACTGGCAAAATGTTATTTAGGAAGAAAGACAAATTAAGAAAAATCCAAGTCCCTGCAAAATACCAGCTTCTTGTCAAAAACCCAAACACTATCGCCAATAATATCAAGCTGAGATGAACCATCAAGCCTCCTGAAAGCATCAGGATGATGCTTTGATCGCTTTCATCCTCTTTTAAACCAATGTATTGAGCACCAACATTTTTCATAATGGCTGTTCTACTAAGACGAAACTTGCATGACTTTTTGGTCAAAATAAAATGTCCTAATCCAAAAGCCACCAGCCGATAGCCTGTCAAGTAGCCACAAAAAGCATGTCCCAGCTCATGAAGAATAAAGATTAAATACATGCTTAGAAGAGCGAAGGCATAACCAAAAGTAAAGACTAAAACTGCGGAATACCCCAGCTCTGCAAATGCGATGGTTCCACAAGCAAAAGCCAGCATAATAAAGACAACAGCTAGCACATAAACCAAATAAATCCCAATTTTCTTCATAAAATCTCCAACCAACTCCTAGTATCTCGGATAAGGATAAAACTCTCCCTCTTCCAAGCCGACTTTTCCTTCTTCAAAGACTTCTTGGTTCCATTCCATGACGAATTCTTCTGCTTCTGGGTCTTCCAAAAAGTCCATGAGGGCATCTAGTCCAACCTCGGCAGTATCTTTGAGGAATAGCGCAAAATAAGCTAAGAATTCGCGGGAAAATCCTTTTTTAGGCAAGTAAGGGATGACAGTCAAATAGTCTTCCTCATTGACTGTTGATTTAGCAGGATTGTAAAAAAGCACTGCTTCTTCAAAGAGGATATCTTCTGATGAAACCTCTCCGTCTTCATCCACCATCTCCACGCCTGCAGCATTTTGCGCTTCTAACAAAAAACTCACTTCAACCGCGTGGTTGCGCTTATCCCAACTAATCTCAAAGTCAAAAGGAAAATTCTTCTCCAACTCTTCCTCTAAAACATCTAAAAATCCGTATGTTGCCATTTTGTCCTCTTTCTATGCGACTCTTTAATCGCCCCGATTGCTCGGAAATATGCTAAAATAGATACTACCATCTTACCACATATACATCAGAAAATCTACGTTAGAAAGGACTGCTATGCCAGACAATCTCGCGCTTCGCATGCGCCCTAAAACCATCGACCAGGTCATCGGTCAGGAACATCTGGTCGGACAAGGAAAAATCATCCGCCGCATGGTAGAAGCCAACCGCCTGTCCCTCCATGATTCTCTATGGCCCTCCGGGGAAATCGGCAAGACCAGTATTGCCTCTGCCATCGCAGGGACTACTAAGTATGCCTTTCGAACTTTCAATGCGACAGTTGATAGTAAAAAACGACTGCAAGAAATTTGCGGAAGAGGCTAAATTCTCTGGTGGTCTCGTCCTATTACTAGACGAGATTCATAGACTAGATAAAACCAAAGCAAGACTTCCTCTTACCTCTCTTGGAAAGTGGTCTGGTCATCATGATTGGCGCTACGACTGAAAATCCTTTCTTCTCTGTCACTCCTGCCATTCGTAGCCGTGTTCAAATTTTTGAGTTGGAACCTCTGTCTAACCAAGACGTCAAAGAGGCCCTGCAGATAGCTCTAAGTAACCCTGAGCGTGGTTTTGATTTTCCAGTAGAACTAGATGAGGATGCGCTGGATTTCATTGCTACCTCTACAAACGGAGACCTTCGCTCTGCCTTCAACTCACTTGACTTGGCTGTTCTTTCTACTCCCGAAAATGACAAGGGCATCCGCCATATCACTCTAGACATCATGGAAAATAGCCTGCAGCGAAGCTACATCACTATGGATAAGGATGGAGATGGCCACTACGATGTCCTCTCAGCCCTGCAAAAGTCTATCCGTGGCTCAGATGTTGATGCCAGTCTTCACTATGCTGCCCGCTTGATTGAGGCTGGTGATTTGCCAAGTCTCGCTCGTCGTTTGACTGTTATCGCTTATGAAGATATCGGTTTGGCCAATCCTGAAGCCCAGATTCACACCGTGACTGCTCTGGATGCTGCCCAGAAGATTGGTTTCCCAGAAGCCCGTATTCTCATTGCCAATGTCGTGATTGATTTGGCCCTTTCTCCGAAATCCAACTCAGCTTATGTGGCTATGGATAAGGCACTTGCTGACCTCAAAACATCAGGGCACTTGCCTATTCCGCGACACCTGCGTGATGGGCACTACAGTGGAAGCAAGGAACTGGGGAATGCCCAAGACTATCTCTATCCACACAACTACCCTGGAAATTGGGTCAAGCAAGACTATCTACCAGAAAAAATTCGTAATCATCACTATTTCCAAGCAGAAGATACTGGTAAATATGAACGGGCTTTGGCTCAAAGAAAGGAAGCTATCGACCGTTTGCGAAAAATCTGAAATCCTTTTCAAAAAATTGCACTTTCCTCTTGATTTTTTTTGAAAAAGTGGTATTATATAAACATAGAAACGCTGTGGTGTACGACTTCACACTTAAGTGTTGACCGACTATTTTTTGTATTATTAGGGAAACAAAAGTCTTCTAACAGCATGTAGGCCGTCTCACACGGAAACAGCTTCAGTTAGAGCGAGTTGCCCACCTGCTTAATTGCGCGGGTTCAATACAAACCGTGAAGTTTCGGCACCAATACAGCTTTTTTCTTTGCCTCCTTAGCTCAGCTGGCAGAGCAGCGGACTCTTAATCCGTGGGTCACAGGTTCGATCCCTGTAGGGGGCATCTAAATACAACAGGAAAAAGCCTTGTAAATCCAAGGCTTTTTTTGCTTGTCTATAACTGATTTACCCCATCATTTGTCCCACATTTTAAATCTATCTTTTCTTTTTGAATCAAATTACATCTTTACAAATAGTGTAAAGCCAGTTACTTTTGCTTTGATTCCATACAATATTTTCATGTAGAGAAGACAAATTTTATCTTCTCTTTTTATTTTCAAAATAATAAAAACTGATTTTCTTTTCATAAATCAGACTGAAACTTCCAAATTTTCCATTTTGTTTATTGACATTTCCTCTAAAAAGGTGTATAATATTTTTATTATCAAACTATACTATACTATATAGGGGGTATTGAAATGAAATTTTCTAATCGTTTACTGCTATTCCTTGCAGGAGTTGTTTTTGTCCTTTTAGGACTTTTCCTATTTACAAACCCAGTAGCTAATCTTGTTGCTTACAGCTGGTGGATTGCATTTGGTTTACTGGTTTCTTCTATAGCAGCTATTTTAGGCTATTTCTCTGTACCAAAAGAGCTTCGCTCACCAGCTCATCTTTTCCAAGGGATTGTTAATCTTCTCTTAGCTCTTTACCTCGTTGCCTATGGCTTTGTGACGCTGCCAGTTGTCATTCCAACTATTTTAGGAATTTGGTTAATTGTAGAAGCCATTATAGTTTTCTTTAAAGGCAATCGTCTGGGATTGATTTTCCCTATTATTGGCAACCATATCATGTGGATAGCGTTGCTTGCATTTTTACTAGGTCTAGTGATTTTGTTCAATCCAGTAGCTACAAGTGTCTTTGTCGTTTATGTCGTTGCCTTTGCATTTTTAATTGTTGGTTTCACCTATATCCTTGATGCCTTTCGTAAATAATCTAGCTGCCATTTTGGGCATATTAAAATAGCTGGGAAGTTACATTCTCAGCTTTTTCTGTTGCCTCCTTAGCTCAGTTGGTAGAGCAGTAGACTCTTAAGCTATGGGGCGCAGGTTCGAGCCCTGCAGGGGGCACATCTAAATCAACAGAAATAAGCCTTGAAACCAAGGCTTTTTTTAACGTCTAATAGCTTTTTGTAGAAAAGTATTTAAAAATAAAAGAGAAGAGAATCTCTCACTCTCTTCTCAGTATATCTTATTAAATTTAGTTTTTCTTAATCTAGCTGATTTTCCTTTGCAACGACAAATTCCTTAACCAATCGATAGATAACAGCAAATATCGGTGTAAAGAATATCATCCCAAGTAAGCCAAAGAGATTGCCTCCAATACTAGCAGCCGCAAGCGTGAAAATAGCTGGCAAACCAATAGATTGACCTACAACTCTAGGATAAATAAGGTTTCCTTCAATCAGCTGTATAACTTGATATAGAAGAAGAGAAAGTAAGGCTTGAGTAGGACTCACTGTGAAGATAAAAATCGCTCCCACAACACAAGCAATCATAGGCCCTACATAAGGAATGAACGATAGCACTCCTGCAAATATACCTGTCATTACCCCATAAGGTAGTCCAAACAGGCTGTAGCCAACCGCTATCATAACTCCTATGATGACTGCTTCAATCAGCTGACTCATCAAAAATTGGTCATAAGTCTCTAGTGCTACTTGTCCAATGTAAGTTAACTTTGTCACCACTTTCTCTGGAAATATAACTTTTAGAAGTCTACTCGTCATCGCTGCCAGATGTTCCTTACTGGATAAAAATAAAAAGGTAAATACTATAATCAGAAAGGCATTCATTATACTTTGAAAAAATATTTCCTATATTACTAGTCAGACCGGATAAGAAGGTTATCAAAGCTTGACTAATAGAGCTAGACTGTCCCTGAATTCCTGATACGATAGTTGACAGCATGTCTTTGGTTACAAATTCCGAGCTGTCTAGCAATTTCCCAAGTTGAGTCAGGACTGTTGAAAGGACTGCTCCCAGCTGACTAATAGTCTGAGCAAGGGTTGGAAGCACCAAAACCAAAAGACAGATCACGATTAAGATAAGAGATAGGAAAACAAGCACCATAGCAATCGGACGGCGCAACCCTGCCTTTACCTTCATTTTAACTAGGAATTCTTCAATTTTTTTCATGGGAACATTGAGCACAAAAGCAATGACAGCACCATAAATCAAGGTAGAAGTTACTTCAAAGAGAGATACTGCCCCTGATATAAAGCTTGATGCATTCAGAATTACAAGAGTAACCAGCCCTATAAAAAGTATTAATGGGGTGTATTTTTTTACTAAATTCATAAATTCTCCTTAATAAACATGTTTAGATACGACTATACTATTTGGTTTTTCAAACTCTCGGTCAAGGTAAGCTTGGTAAGTTCCTGGTGCGATAAATCCTTTGGGTGAGAGGATATCGGTGCCAGCCTGACCGACTATGGTATCAGCCAAGAGCACACAGTTTGTAGATAAGACAAAGTAGGATTTAAACTTAGATTTGATAAATTTATAAAGTTCCCCATCTGTCTCATGTCTGATTTTATAAGCGTAGGTGTAGTCTTCCTTACCATCACCTGTCATGATTTTATCTGCACTTGGCTCCCATGGAATCGTCAGTTGTTTCAATTCAGCCAACTTTTTCTGAACTGCTTTTTCCATTTCAGGCGTCAAATCTATCCCATAACCAAAAAGCGTTTTTTGACTCTCACGTTTACATAGGTCAATGTACTTGTCACGATCACAGAAATATAAGACACCATCTCCTACCATGCCAAATAAGGTCTCAGAAGACGGATCATAGTTGCCATAAGAAATAACACGGCCTTGATAGCAGATATCCACATGACCAATTGCCGAAAACAGAGAGGTCTCAGCTGTATGAACAAAAATTTCAAGCTCCGCTGTCTTACCAGACTTCACCATTCCAAGATGGATATCCTCTCTCTCATCAGCATTTTCCTGCATGAATTTGTTGATTTTTGCTAAAGTTCTTGCAGGGATGAGAGCGGCTAGGACAATAGGTAAGCTAATTCTAATACGACGTTTGAGATGGTTTTTCCCAATTTCCCCTTCAAATAAGAAACCGTCACGGATATTGGACAGACCATAAAGGAAAAAATAAGCCCCTAATACAAAGAGTTGAAAGACAGAATTTCCTGTAGAGGACAAAAGACTAGTCCCACCAAGAAAAACTAGTACGAGTCCATCTAGTAAGAGACGAAAACGAGGTCGAATTTTGTTTTTGCGGTAGAGAACATAGGTGACAAGGTTAATACTAGCATGAAAAATCTGATAAACTCCAATCACAAGAGCCAAAATATAAATCGGCACATCCGTCGCAAGATTGGAGCCAAGCAAATATCCCAGCACTAACAATTTAACCAGTGCAACTCCCAAGGTGTCCGTTGACTGACTTTTTTTGAAAATACGTAATACTAAATCTAAGACCGTTGCTATCCAAGCTAAAAACAGAACCAGTCGAATAACCTTTACTGGCAACCAAGTCCCCGTGACCATCAAGATGAGACCTAGCAGAACAAACAAGAACCCCTGAGCAAGTAATTTCTTACCTGTCAGACCTAAAGATAGAATTTTCGCCATATAAAAACCTTTCAACAATAAAAATTAAACACTCCGATTAAACTGACTAGTAAATAGCCAACACTACAAACAGCCTGTGCCAGCAACATATGGTGACTAGAAATGACTGTAGTAATGTCACCATCTTGTCTTATGCACTTCTAAAATTTGTTATATTGATTAGAAGCCAGAGCTTATAAAAACTAGCTAAACTCGAGAGATAGACACAATTGCGACGAAAAAATGTATAACCAATTCAACTTGTTAAGGTAAGAAAGCATTATTTCCAATCTATTAATTATTCATCTATTACCTATTATGACACAATATTCCCTATAGTTCAACTTTTTACTTGTTTTTATATTACACGGACTAAAAAGTTTTCAACAGTTGATTGCATTTGTTTTAATAAGTTTTAACCTTTCTTGGTTAGATAAAAAAAGAACCATACAGTTTAGAATCTGTATGGTTTTTGCCCCACTTTTGTCCCATTTTTAAATCATGACATTGAAAATACCTAAAATCACTTATATTTCAATATTTTTAATTGCTCTCAATATGAAAGTCCTTTCCAAATCCCTGTAGGGGGCATCTAAATCAACAGGAAAAAGCCTTGATTTACAAGGCTTTTTTGCTTGTCTATAACTGATTTGCCCCACTTTTGTCCCATTTTTAAATCATGACATTGAAAATACCTAAAATCACTTATATTTCAATATTTTTAATTGCTCTCAATATGAAAGTCCTTTCCAAATCCCTGTAGGGGGCATCTAAATACAACAGGAAAAAGCCTTGATTTACAAGGCTTTTTTGTGTATCTGTTCTACTTTTGGTCAACTAATGGATATCAACGGTATAATTTTATGAACACCCTTCCCAGACAGCTCTAATCTGATTGCACTCAAAATTTTTTAAAATTTAAAACAAAAGACTTGCTTTTCTTTTAATTTATGTTATAATTGTTCTTGTATCTGATACAAGTTTATTAAGAGAGGGATTCATATGGATACAAAATTCTCAGTTGCTTTGCATATCTTAACAATGATTAGTGAAAGCAAGGAAACCTTAAGTTCTCAAGCACTAGCTATTAGTGTTGGGACTAACGCTAGTTACATTCGAAAAGTGATTGCCTTATTGAAAAATGCAGATTTGATTCATTCCCAGCAAGGAAAAACAGGTTATCAACTCAGTAAGTCTCCAAAGAAAATGACTTTACTAGAGATCTACTATGCTACTCAAGAAATCAATCACATTAGTTTATTCCCTGTTCATCAAAATAGTAATCCCGATTGTCCCGTTGGAAAACATATCCAAGGAGCAGTTTCACCGCTTTTCGCTAGTGCCGAATCTCAATTAGAGAAGGAATTAGCAAATCAAACTTTAGAAGATGTCATTGACAATCTATATAAACAAGCCAAACAAGTCCGAAACTGATTTGATAGCAAGTCAAGTCAGTTTTTATTGGAAACAACATATACTTGTATCAGATACAGGTATATAAAATCATATTAAAAAGAAAAGAGAAAACACATGAAAGTCGCACAACACACTACTTATAACAAAAACAATATCACACTGAACATCACAGAAGTTGCTAAACCAAGCATTACAGACAAACAAGTCTTGGTAAAAGTAACCGCAGCCGGGGTTAATCCTCTCGATAACATGATCTCTCGTGGCGAAGTCAAGATGATTGTTCCTTACAAACTTCCTCAAACTGCAGGTAACGAAGTGGTTGGAATCGTTGAAAGCATTGGCAAGAAAGTTAACAACTTTCAGGTAGGAGATCGTGTCTTTGGCCGTCTGCCACTTGATCATATCGGTGCCTTTGCAGAATACGTAGCTGTCGATAGCCAAGCCTTAGCCAAGGTTCCAGACTATCTATCAGACGAGGAGGCTGCTTCTGTTCCTCTTACTGCCTTGACCATTATACAGGCTCTTGAACTCATGGGCGCTCAAGCTGGGAAAACGATCTTTATTTCTGGTGGGACTGGTGGTGTCGGTGGAATGGCCATTCCAATTGCCAAGGCCAAAGGTTTGAAGGTCATCACCAATGGAGCTGGAGATAGTGCTGAGCGTGTTCTGAAACTAGGAGCAGATAGATTTATCGATTACAAAACAGAGGATTATACAAAAACTGTTAGCCAGGTTGATTATGTCCTCGATACACTTGGTGGGGCTGAAACTGAAAAACAAATGTCTATCATGAAAAAAGGTGGTCATCTTGTTTCCCTTCGTGCCATGCCAAACGGTGCCTTTGCCAAACGCATGAATCTACCAAAATGGAAACAGATGATTCTTGGCTTAGCAGGTCGCAAATTTGATAAGATGGCGGAAAAATATGGCGTCCACTATCATTTTATCTTTGTAGAAAGCAATGGCGCTCAATTACAAGAGGTAGCTGACCTCTTTAGTAAATTAGAAATCAAACCCTCTATCGATACAGTTTATCCATTTGAAGAGGTAAATAGCGCATTAGACAAGGTCGCTAATGGTCGCTCACGTGGAAAAACAGTCCTCAGCTTTAAGAAATAAAAAGGAAAACACAATGTCATATCTTACTACAAAAAATCAATACATCACAGTCGACGGAAACAAAATCGCTTATCGCGAACTTAGTAAAGGCAAATCAAAACTACCTCTTCTGATGCTGGTCCATTTGGCAGCAACTCTCGATAACTGGGACCCTAAACTCTTGGACTTGATTGCTGAAAAGCACCATGTCATTGTAGTCGATCTTCCTGGTGTTGGAGCTAGTCAGGGCAAAGTTGCTTCGACGATTCCTGGAATGGCTAAGCAGACAATTGACTTTGTAAAAGCGCTTGGTTACGATAAAATCAATCTTCTCGGTCTTTCTATGGGAGGTATGATTGCCCAAGAAATCATCCGAATCAAGCCTACTCTAGTCAATCGTTTAATCTTGGCTGGAACAGGACCTCGAGGCGGAAAAGAGGTCGATAAGGTCACAGGAAAAACCTTTAACTATATGTTTAAAGCGGGACTCGAGCGCACCGATCCTAAACGCTATATCTTCTATAATCATGATAAACAAGGGAAAATTGAAGCTTTGAAAGTCCTAGGACGAATGGGGATGAGAACAAAGGAATTTGCGGATAAAGACATGAACCTATCAGGATTCCTAACTCAACTCAAAGCCATTAAACGTTGGGGGAAAGATTCTCAAGACGACCTAAAATTTATCACCCAAGCAACCTTAATCGTCAACGGGGATAAGGATATGCAGGTTCCAACGGAAAATTCTTACGATATGCATGAGAAAATAAAAGATAGCAAGCTGATTATCTATCCAAATGCTGGTCACGGTTCGATCTTCCAATATGCAGACGAATTTTCAACAGAACTAATAGCTTTCTTAGAGGACTAATATGGTCAAAACAATTCTGATTACAGGTGCTACTGACGGTATCGGTAAACATTTAGCAAAGAAATTGGCCAGCCAAGGCCATCATATCATCCTCCATGGTCGAAATCCTCAGAAACTTGAGCTGGCACTTCAAGAGGTTCGCGCAATTTCCTTGAGAGACCGAGTTTCTAGCTACTTGGCAGATTTTTCTAAATTAGATGATATTTATCGATTTGTAGAGGAAATTAAGCGAGACTTTCAAAGTATCGATGTCTTGTTTAACAACGCAGGCCTTTATGCAGGGAAAGAACGAAAAGCGAGTGCTGAAAATGTCGAGTTGACTTTTATGTTATCCGTTCTCGTTCCTTATATTTTAACAACTGAGCTAAGTCCCTTGTTAGAAAAAGCGGCTAACGGCCGTGTCATTAACACTTCATCCTATATGCATCATTTTGCAAAGGTCAAGGATTTGGACTTCGGATTTGAGAACAACTATAATCCAGGATTGGCCTATAATAATTCTAAATTATATACCATTTGGATGACACGCTATCTTGCCAGAGAGTTCTTTTTAAGAGGTTCAAATATCACTATTAATGCCTACCATCCTGGCTTGATTTCAACTAACTTAGGGAATGATTCCAGTGATGAAAAGACGAAAAAGTCTCTCTTCGGACGCTTGATGAAGTCATTTTCCAAAAATCTAGACGAGGGAATTGAAACAGGCTACTATCTTACATTGTCAGAAGAAGTCACTGGTTTGACTGGCTACTATTTTGATGAGAAAAAAGTGAAATCTGTATCTGAAAAAGGCTATACTTTTGAGAAAGCTCGAGATTTAATCAATTACTGTAATGATAAAATTGAGTTGTTTAAACAGAAATCTGCTCTGCTTAATTAGAAAAAAAATTCTCTTTCCATTTTGCTAGAAAGAGAACTTTTTCTTTAGGAGAAATAACTTATACTCAATGAAAATCAAAGAGCAAACTAGGAAGCTAGTCGCAAGCTGTACTTGAGTACGGTGAGGCGACGCTGACGTGGTTTGAATTTGATTTTCGAAGAGTATTAATTTTTAATCGATTCGTGATAGCTCCGCTGGCACTGTTAAGTAATAGGTTGCCGTCAAGCTTGCTTCGCCTTGATTGACAAAAATCTCGATGGAATTTTTATCTAGAATAACTTCCAATTCTTTAGCTTCAAGATCTACATACCGTCGACTAGTGTCCTGTTCTTCTTCACCTAGAATTTTTTGAACAAGATGGCTACGATCAATGTAAACTTGCTGCGCATTACTGTCATAACCAAATTCAAGATAATCTGTATCATTTCCTAAGTGGTAATGACAATCTTTATCTATTTGGATTTGATATTGGCCTTTTTTAACAGGGAATTGTCTTAGTTTGCCATCTTCCAATCTTAGAATTCTAGGTAAAGTCATGGCACATGCCCATTTGTGTTCTTGGTCATGGGTTGGAAGGGTACGCCCCCATGTCTGCATCCAAGCAATCAGGATACGACGATTTTGATCGTCCAACAATGTTTGAGGCGCATAGAAGTCTTGCCCATGATCAATTTCTTGAACTGATTCTGGGATAAAACGTTTTTCTCCCCAATCTACCTTACCCGTGAACAAAACCGATGAGTTGATGTTATGATATGAGTCTCCTTCACGCTGATAACGCATGGGTGACATAATAAGGCAATCTTTCCCATCTAACTCAAAGTAATCTGGGCATTCCCACATAAAGCCTTGGTGTTCTACCCCTTTTAAAAAGATGGATTCGAACCGCCATTCTACTAGGTTATCGGACCCTAGTAGAACGATACAGCCCACATTATCCTTGTGTTTGGCAGCTACTACGGAGTAATAGCGTCCATCTTTTTCAAAGAGTTTTGGATCACGGAAATCAGCTGCAATTAACTCATCTGGCAAGTCTGCTCCAGTTGAAACTGGATTTTGTTCAATCTTTTCAAAGTGAATCCCGTCGTCTGAAAATGCCATATTTTGCACTTGACGGACACCGGTTTCTTCTTCGATGTGACCAGTATACATGAGCCAGAGACGATCGTCTTTGACGATAGCTGATCCTGAGAAGCAACCATTGCGGTCGTAGTCTTGGTCAGGAGCAAGTGCCACAGGCAAGTGCTCCCAAGTCACCAAGTCCTTACTTTTAGCATGACCCCAGTGCATAGGCCCCCAAACACTATCATAAGGATAGAATTGATAAAAGAGATGGTATTCTCCACGAAAATAGACAAATCCATTTGGATCATTGATCCAACCAATCTCAGCTGAAAAATGTTCTTTAGGCTTATATTGAGTATTTACGAGATGTTTATTTTCTGCTATAAAACGATTGGCTTTTTCTACTGTAAATGTTTTATTTATCATAAGTATATCCTATTTTATTCCAGTTCCGGAACCACCCAGACCTTGAACAATATATTTCTGAGCGACTACATAGACCAAAATCAACGGAATCGTTGAAATAGTTAATACAGCCATTACCTGATTGATATAAACTGGTTGAGTTGTATTAATAGTTGTAATTGCAACCTGCATTGAAAATTTAGAAGAATCTGTCAAAACCATCAATGGCCAAATATAATCATTCCAGCTTGAAATAAATGATAAAACACCAACTGTAGCAACTGCAGGTTTAGACATTGGAAGCATAATTCTAAAGAAAATTCTAACGATACTTGCTCCGTCCATCTTTGCAGACTCAAGAATCTCTTCTGGAATTGCAATAAAGAAATTCCTAAATAAGTAAATATTAAATACACTCGCCAATCCTGGAATAATAACTGCAAGACGATTATTGACCAAACCTAAGGAATTGATAATGGTAAATTGTGGAATTAACACAGTTTCTACTGGAATAATAAGTAAAGCAAGTAAGAAACCAAATAGAATTTTCTTACCTGAAAAATTTACTTTTGCAAAAGCGAAACCGGCCAGTGCATTGACAATAATAGAACCAATAGCAAACGTTCCAGCATAAAAAATGCTGTTCCCTAGATATGTAAAAATACTAAAGCGCTCAAATACTTCCTGATAAGGTTTAAACCAATCAGCGGGATTTAAACTTGGTAAGAAGGCTTGCCAACTAGTCAAATTTTTATAAACATCCGCTTCTGGCTTCATAGCTGAAACTACCATCCAAACCATAGGAAAAAGGAAGAGTCCTGCCAATAAAGTTAACAGAATATATTCTAAGATTGTTGTTGGTTTAAATCGTTTCATCTTAGTCATCCTCCTTCAGAACTCGACGTTGTACTAAGCTAATCATACCAATTAACGTTGTAAATACTAAAGCGATTGAGCTAGAATATCCTACAAGACGATCAGTAAAACCTTGTTGATAAATATAGTACACCATAGTAATTGTTGAGTTTAATGGCCCACCTTGCGTCATAACCATTGGTTGTACAATCAGCTTAAAAGCAGAAATTAAAGTTGTTAACAATACAAACAGTGCTGTTGGTTTTAGTAGGGGCATCGTGATATAACGAAACTGAGCCCATTTTGAGAATCCATCCAATTCAGCAGCTTCATATACATCTTGTGGAATATTCTGCATTCCTCCTAAAAATAAAAGCATCTGATAACCTGCACCCTGCCAAGCAGAAACAAAAACAATTGCATACATAGCTTGTTTAGGACTAGTCAAGAAAGGTTGAGAAGCAATACCTACCTTATTTAAAATAGCATTTAATAAGCCACTATTTGGATTTAAAAGATAAAGCCAAAGAATAGAAATAACTACCAAGGACATGACAACTGGAGCAAAAAAAGCCACTTTAAAAAACATATTCCCTTTGCGCTTTTTATTAACAATCAAAGCCATTCCTAAGGCTGCTCCCAATTGAACTGGAATAATCCAAACAACAAATTTCAACGTATTCAAGAAGCTCTTTAAGAAAATCGGATCCTTTATTAATCGAATAAAATTTTCAAGTCCAACAAATTTTCTTTCATCTGGTGTCAACAAATAATAATCTGTAAAAGCGTAATAAATGACCATTCCAACTGGAATTACTAAAAAGATACCTAATAAAATTAAAGCTGGAGCTAAAAAACTATAACCTAGTATGTTATCCTTTATTTTTTCACGTCTTTTTGTATCCACAACAGTTTCTTTACTCATATCCATCTCCTTTAATCATATATATCAAACTAGGCTATTAACAAGAAAGGGGAAGGTAGTTCCAAATATTTTCCTTCCTCCTTCCTTTTTACAGATTATTTGAGTGACTGATCAATAGCAGTTTGCATTTCTTTTGTACGAGTATCCAAGACTTTTTGCACATTTGGATTTTCTTCATAATAGCTAATATCTTGCATTGCTTGTTGAAAAGCTCGAGAAACCTGAGGATATGCTACGACAACTGGGCGAGCATGAGCTGTTTTTGAATTTTGTTCCATCAAGAAACGCATTGGTTCGGTCACTTTATCTTTGATATTTTCAATTGTAGATTTACGAATCGGAAGGACCGAATTCCCCAAGCTAATAATTTCACTTGATTCTGTATTTGTAGCAAATTTAACAAATTCAGATGCTGCCTCTTTTTTATCAGATTTTGTCGTAACAGCTAATTGCCAACTACCTGAAGGGGATACTAATTTTTTCGTCTTACTAGATACTGGGTAAGGAAGGATACCAAAATCAATATCTTTGTAGTTTGTATTCATGTCAGCAATCGTCCAAGAACCACTCAAAAGCATTGGATACTCTCCTGTTTCAAAACCTTTTTCGACTGGACTAACAGTTGTGTAACCTTCTTTTACAAGATTTTGAATGAATTGAACTGCTTCTACACTCTCTTTTGAGTTGAAGTATCCTTCTGCCTTTGTTCCATCTTCGTTTACGACAGAACCATTATTTGACCAAATCAACGGCATATAAGCATATGGTAACATTTCATCGTTTGAATTAATACGAAAATCAATTGCCGGTTTGTTATAATGATCTTTCAATTTTTTAGCAATCGTATTAAATTCATCCCATGTCCATGGCTTTTCTAGCGTTGGAAGCTCTGATTCCGCAATTCCGGCCTCTTTGAACATTTTTTTGTTGTAATAAACACCAACATTCGATTCAGAAAATCCAAATGCATAGAATTTGCCATCATAAGTTCCTTGTTGTTTAATACTGTCCAAAACATCATCCATATTATTATCTTTTAGATAATCATCTAGCGGAGTAATCACTTTAGATTTTGCATAAGCTGCCGTATTTGGTCCATCAAGGGTAATAACATCTGGAAGACTATTAGTCGTGATAGCAGCATTAACCTTGTCTTCATATCCTCCACCACTACCACTACGAGGAATATACTCAGTTACAACCTTGTACTTACTTTTTCCTGATTGATTAAAGTTATCAACAACTTTTTGCCAAGCTTTTCCTTCATTGGTTTCGTCAGAGAATTGTACCCAGACTTTAATATCATTTGAAGAACTCGCTTGTTTTGAGTTAGTTCCTCCACTACAACCTGCAAGTATAGCTAACGATAGCCCCGCAACAACAGATAACATTGTACCTTTACGCATATTTTTCCTCCTTTTTGAAACGTTTCATTTATAGTTTATATTATAACAGCGCTTTCATTTTTTGTCAAGTGCTGTTTAAATTTTTTTTGTTGTTTTATCTCCCCAAAAATATGTGGGAATTACGATTCGTTTTTCTAGAATCTCTTCTCGCTTAATCATTTTCAGTATCATTGCAACAGATTCTTTTGCCATCATACCAATATCTTGAACTATTGTAGACACTAGATAAGATTGATCGACAGAAGTTTTTAAACCATCAAACCCAATTATCTGGTAATCATCAGGTGCTATTTTCCCCAGTTCTTTCATAACACTAATAACTCTCAGAGCCATCATATCATTTATTGTAAATATACCATCAATTTCTTTATGAGATTGCAAAAAAATTCTTATCTGATCTTCAGGATTTATTAAAGGTTCTTTCATTTCAAAATTATAGACATCTACTCCTAATTCCTTAGCTTTTTCTCTGAATCCTTTACTTCTGAGTATAGTCTCATTCTCATACATATTAATTGAACCAATAAAAGCAAGGTGCTTATTATCCCTTCTAACCAGTTCCTCTGCTGCAGTTTGTCCTCCTTTGTAATTTGCTGAAGTAACATAGCATACATTTTCCGAAAAATGTCTATCTATACTTACAAACGGTAAATCAGATAAAATATATTTGTCAATATCAGAATATGTAATACCAATAATTCCATCCACTTTATTTTGTTTCAACATTTCGATATATTCGATTTCATTTTGTGAATCGCTATCAGCGTTACAAATAAATAATTTATAATTATATTTTAATAACTCTTTCTCAACATGATAGGCAAACTCCGAGAAAAATGGATGCCATATGCTCGGAATAATCAAAGCGATAGTTTCTGTTCTATTCTTTTTCATACCTCGAGCATAATTATCAGGGATATAGTCCAATGTTTTTATAGCCCTTTGAACTTTCCTTAAAGTTACTTCTTTAATACCTTTTTCTTTATTAATTACACGTGAAACAGTTCCAACACTAACTCCTGCTTCTAAAGCAACATCTTTCATGGTAATTGATTTTCTTTGTTCTACCATCTTATCACCTCCTTTCAATATATAGTATCATGCAAACGCTTTTTAAGCAACTATTTCTCAATCATTTTTGTCCAGATTCTTTTTCCTATCATGAATAAAATCACTCCAATTATCTTTTGAAAATACTTCAATTTTCATGTGTAGACATCTACATAAAACAGGAAAAACCTTGGAATCAAGGCTTTTTCGTATCTTCTACAAAAAAAGCAAGAGATCTAGAGGGCTATGAATCTAGATGTACATTTTGCTTAAATGATTGAATGTCTTTTCTTAACAAAAACACCCCAAAAATTAGATTTTTTCTGTCTAACTTTTGAGGTACAGTTCAAACGCGAAATAGCGTTTTTTTGTTATTTTTGGTTACTCATCTAATCGAATAAACATCATGGCATTTAACAAAGATATGAGTGATACCTTGTTTATATTATTTGAATATATCAGTCTCTTATTCTCAATCGGAGGAATAATAAAATTAGAAATGATGATATCATAAGGCGATTCTTCTAAAGATTCCTTTGATAATTCTAATTCAGTCCAAACTTCAAGTTCAAAATTGTTGCTACAATAATAAGAAAGTGTCTCTGCAACGGATTTTGCATGATACTGATCAAAATTACTCATAACCAGGAGCAGCTTTAACATTCTATGAGTTGACAAATTCATTGGAAAGCTTGTTTCCTTATATACCAATTCTAACAATTGAGATAGGGGCTCTGATGAAAAATTTTCAAATAGCCATTCTAGGAAATAATATTTTTCTGAAAAATATTGTGCAAAAAAGTAACGAATGTCTCTCTCATTTCCAATGATTTGAACAGGGGTCAGACTGATTTCAAATTGAAATTGCCTTTTAATCACTTTATTGATTTGGCTAATAATACGATAGAGCGAAGATGAACTGATATAAAATTCTTTACAAATACTCTCAGCTTGACAACCTTCATTAAAGAATATAAATTCTAAAATCGAAAAATGAGTTGAATCCTTAAAGAAATGATGGTAAACCATTTCAATATCACTATCATCGGTATTAATAATGCGTATACCATTAGTCGAAGAATGAAAAATCAAGTCAGGAAAAGCAGATTTAACATGGGATAGATCATCTTTGACTACACGTTCTGTACAATTTAATAACTCTGCTAGTTCAGAACGATGAAACTAACGTTTATGTTCAAATAATAATTCTAATTGCCTATGACTTTTTTAGATAATAAATCTCTCATGAATGTCTTTCTCTTTTTATAAATTATCGGATTTCACCTCTTGCAATTATACCACAAAGAATAGGTATAGCATGATATAACGACTTTTACTAAAATCCTTTATTTCGTATAATAACACTACGGAGGCAATATATAAACAATTTTCTTATTTTACCGTCTATTGAGGGCGTGAATACAGGATCAAATTCAAGTCGAAAGATTATATTTTTATTTTTAAAAATTTATATAATAGCAACAATCAAAGAATTTGATTTTTTTATATTAAAATTATATAATAACCAAAATAATTGATTTTTTTATATTAAAATTATATAATAGCGATAATCAAAGTAATTGATTTATTTTTTAATATTAAAATAGAAAAGGAGGGTAAGCAATATTGTGGTCAATCATTGCTGGAGGTCTTATTGGACTTGTAGCAGGTAGAATCACTAAAAAAGGTAGTTCTATGGGAATCGTCGCAAATGTATTCGCTGGTTTAGTCGGGTCATCTGTAGGACAATCCCTTTTAGGTAGTTGGGCCCATCCATCGCTGGAATGGCTTTGATCCCATCTATTGCAGGAGCAGCAATTGTTGTTACTGTAGTATCATTCTTTACAGGTAAAAAATAATTACTTGTAGAATAAACTATTTTTAAATAGATTAGACGGGTAAAAATAGTTTAATGTTAAATCGAAAGGATTGTATATGTCAAAAACAAAGAAAATATTTTTAATTATTTTCTGTATTTTAATCTTGACAATTTTCCTTCCTGTTTTGATAGATTATCATCAAGTTAGTGATCTAGGCATTCAGCTATTTAGCTGGAGACAGAATCATTTCGTTGAATTCTATCTCTCTAGATATATATTCTGGGGGATAGTGGCTCTATCAACTTTAGTTTTGTTATCGATATTAGTTGTGTTGTTTTATCCTAAACGTTATTTGGAAATTCAACTTGAAACTAAAAACGATACATTAAAATTAAAGAATTCTGCAATCGAAGGTTTTGTTAGAAGTTTGGTAAGTGATCATGGATTGATCAAGAACCCAACTGTTCATGTAAATTTACGAAAAAATAAATGTTTCGTTCATGTAGAAGGTAAAATTCTTCCTTCGGACAACATCGCTGACAGATGCCAACTAATTCAAAATGAAATAACTAATGGATTGAAGCAGTTTTTTGGTATTGAGCGTCAGGTTAAACTAGAAGTTCTAGTAAAAGACTACCAGCCTAAACCAAAACCTCAAAACAAAAAGACTGTTAGTCGTGTGAAGTAAGGAAGTAAAAAATGGAATGGCTTAAACAATATCGATATCCAATTATCACTGGTCTCATAGGCGTATTTCTCGCTTGTTTGATTATCTCCTTTGGCTTCTTCAAAACAATATTTGTATTGATTTTAGGAGCACTGGGAGTTGCAGCTGGGTTATATATCGAAAAAAACTATATAGATAAATAAAAAATAAAAATTACTAATTTAATTAAAGGAGTTTCATATGTCAAACGAAAAAAACACAAACACTAACGTAGAAAAGAAAGATGCTACTGCTGTAGCTCACGAAATCAAAGGGGAACTTACTTACGAAGATAAAGTTATCCAAAAAATCATTGGTCTGTCACTAGAAAACGTTTCAGGTCTTTTGGGAATCGACGGTGGTTTCTTCTCAAATCTTAAAGAAAAAATCGTTAACAGCGATGACGTAACAAGTGGTGTTAACGTAGAAGTTGGTAAAACACAAGTTGCAGTTGACTTAAACATTATTGCTGAGTACCAAAAAAATGTTCCAGCTTTATATTCAGAAATCAGAGAAATCGTATCTTCAGAAGTTGCTAAAATGACTGACTTGGAAGTTGTTGAAATCAACGTAAACGTTGTCGACATCAAAACAAAAGAACAACATGAAGCAGACTCAGTAAGCCTTCAAGATCGCGTATCTGACGTTGCTGAATCAACAGGAGAATTCGCTTCAGAACAATTCGAAAAAGCTAAATCTGGTCTTGGATCTGGTTTCTCAACTGTTCAAGAAAAAGTTAGCGAAGGTGTAGAAGCTGTTAAAGGTGCAGCAACTGGTGTAGTATCTCACGAAAAAACTCGTGTAAACTAAGATAAAATAAATATAACAGGAAAAATTATCATGTCAGTAGAAGAAAAATTAAATCAAGCTAAAGGTTCTATTAAAGAAGGTGTTGGAAAAGCCATCGGTGATGAAAAAATGGAAAAAGAAGGAACAGCTGAAAAAGTTGTTTCTAAAGTAAAAGAAGTTGCTGAAGATGCCAAAGACGCTGTAGAAGGTGCTATCGAAGGTGTTAAAAACATGTTGAGTGGCGACAATAAATAAGGCTAAAAGTTACTTTATCTTTTTAGTAACATTAGTCAAAAGAGTCTGAGTCAAGATGATTCTCAGAAAACAAAAAGCTAGAGATTTCCAATTGCGGAACTCTAGCTTTTTAATTTTGCCTCTTTCTCTTATTATATTTCAGCAGGTTGTTGACCATGAGTACGAATCCCATGTCAATTCTCACTTGGCGCTTACCTTTCAGATGACATCTCTTATAACCAAACAAACCTTTATCTGCCCAAAGACAGATTTCATATCAATCTTACGTTTAGCGAAAATTTATCTACCCTTGGAAGATAAAAGTGCCTGATATTCTTTAATTTTTAAACACTGGTAACGTTCATTCATATACAGTCCCTTTTGAGGGGCTGATTCAGGTTCATCATCGCAGTCAAGATTGATTTCAAGGCTGTTTGCTTCTATCTCCCCTTTTTCATGATGTATTTTCGTACAGGTGCTTCAACCACTTGAACGATTTCAAATCCTTCTTTTTGATAAAGGTGCTGGGCTGCTTGATTTGCTTCGAGGACATTTAAAGAAATACTACCTATGTCTCCATTTTCAAAGACCAAACTAACAAATTTCCTTAAAGCCTGCCTACCTAAGCCTTGTCCCTGTTTCTGGGGATTGATAAAAAATCTCCCGATATGAAGATTGCTGTCTTCTTGCCTGATTTTCTGGATAAGCCCCACAAACTCTTGTCCTTCAAAGATTGAAAAGATTCCTTCCAAATCTTGCAAAACTTGAATGGTCAAGGGAAAAGGAATCCTTGGTCCCATCCATTGTTCTTGAAAAACTTTGCCAAGGGAGTTGGACCATTGGCATACGAGCTGAGCATTTTCTGTGCTCACCTTTTCTTCAAAACGAATTGTCATCTTTGCCTCCCCATCTTATCTATGTTTCTCCATTATACTACTTCTCCTATTTTTTACGAATAGATAAGTATGATTAATATTTATTTTTTTCTTGTCGGGAGCATTCTCGCTTCCTTTCTTGGTTTGGTTATTGACCGTTTCCCAGAGCAATCCATTATCCAACCTGCTAGTCACTGCGATTCCTGTCATACTCCCTTGCGTCCCTTAGATTTGATTCCGATTCTCTCGCAGGTCTTCAATCGCTTTCGCTGTCGCTACTGCAAGGTTCGCTATCCTGTCTGGTATGCCTTCTTTGAACTAGGCTTAGGACTCCTCTTTCTAGCTTGGTCTTTGGGCTGGCTTTCCTTGGGTCAAGTCATCCTGATAACTGCCGGTTTGACCTTGGGCATCTACGACTTTCGCCATCAGGAATATCCCTTACTAGTCTGGATGACTTTTCATATAATCCTCATGGCTTTCTGTGGTTGGAGTCTGATTATGCTCTTCTTTCTTGTTCTAGGAATAATAGCCCATTTTATCGATATCCGTATGGGAGCAGGGGATTTTCTCTTTTTAGCTTCTTGTTCTATCGTCTTTAGCGTAACGGAGTTACTGATCTTGATTCAATTTGCTTCTGCGATGGGAATTCTAGCCTTTCTCCTGCAAAAGAAAAAGGAAAGACTTCCTTTCGTACCTTTCCTCTTACTTGCTGCTTGTGTGATTATTTTTGGTAAGCTACTGCTTGTCTGATAAAGTCCTGAATTGGCTCTCCTTGATGAAGAGCTTTTACGATTTTTGAACCGACGATAACGCCATCTGACACCGCATTAAAGCGTTCTACATCGGCTTGACTAGATACGCCAAAACCTGTCAAAACTGGGATATCGGCCACTTGATAAAGTTGTGCCAAGTGCTTGTCCAAATCTGCACGGTAATTGCCTGATTTCCCTGTCACCCCGTTGATAGCAACGGCATAGACAAATCCTTCTGCCCCTTTAATCAACTCTTTCTGGCGCTCAATTCCTGTCGTCAAACTAACTAGGGGAATCAAAGCGATGTCTGTATCTGCCAAATAAGGCTCCACAAAATTGGCATGCTCATGAGGAAGGTCTGGAATGATCAAGCCCTTAACCGCTGTATCTGCCAAATCTTTGACAAAGTTCTCCACACCGTACTGAAAGAGGGGGTTGAAGTAGGTCATGATGACAAGTGGAACCTCTGTTTCAATGGTTTTCAATGTTTCAACCAAAGCCTGGGTAGAGGTCCCGTGGGCTAAACTGCGCAAGCCAGCTTCTTCGATAACAGGTCCATCTGCAACAGGGTCTGAAAAGGGAATACCAACTTCAATAGCCGAAACACCCAAATCTTCTAAAAAGTGAATTGTTTCTCCGAGTCCATCCAAACCTTTCTCATGGTCTCCAGCCATGATATAGGGAACGAAAATTCCTTTTCCAGCTGCTTTTATAGCGTTTAATTTTTCTGTTAGTGTCTTAGGCATGAGCTTCTCCCTTCTTTGCTGCATCTGCTTCCAAGAGGTCTTTGACTTGAACCACATCCTTGTCCCCACGACCTGATAGACAGACAATCATGGACTTGTCTGGACCGAGTTCTTTGGCCAATTTCACCGCAAAAGCAATAGCGTGGCTAGATTCCAAGGCTGGGATAATCCCTTCCACACGAGACAAGAGTTGGAATCCTTCCAAGGCTTCTTCGTCTGTCACAGGGACATAGCTGGCACGTTTGATATCGTGGTAGTGAGAATGTTCTGGACCGATACCAGGATAGTCCAAACCTGCTGAGATAGAGAAGGCTTCAAGAATTTGACCATGGGCATCTTGGAGCACATCCATGAGAGAACCGTGAAGAACACCAGGACGACCCTTGGTCAAGGTAGCTGCATGGTGCTCCGTATCCACACCAAGTCCAGCTGCTTCAGCCCCATACATGGCTACTGACTCATCTTCTACAAATGGATGGAAGAGCCCGATAGCATTCGACCCACCACCAACACAGGCTACTAGAGCATCTGGTAAATCTTGACCTGTCAAGTCACGGTACTGTTGTTTGGCTTCCCTACCGATGACACTTTGGAAGTCACGAACAATTTCTGGGAAGGGATGAGGCCCCAAGGCAGAACCAAGGATATAGTGGGTGTCGTCGATATTTGCCACCCATGAACGAAGAGCTGCATTGACCGCATCCTTGAGCACGCGCGAACCGTCTGTCACAGCCTCGACCTTGGCTCCCAAAAGCTCCATACGGAAGACATTAAGGGCTTGGCGTTTGACATCCTCCTCACCCATGTAGATGGTACATTCCATATTAAAGAGGGCCGCAGCTGTTGCAGTTGCCACACCGTGCTGACCAGCACCTGTTTCAGCGATAATTTTCTTTTTACCCATGCGTTTGGCAAGCAAAACTTGTCCTAAGGCATTGTTAATCTTGTGGGCCCCTGTATGGTTGAGGTCTTCACGTTTAAGATAAATCTTGGCTCCGCCAATATGCTGGGTCAAGTTTTTTGCGTAGTAAAGAGGAGTTTCACGTCCTACATACTGGCGCAAAAGTTGGTTTAATTCCTCTTGGAAACTTGGGTCTGCCTGACTTTCACGGTAAGCTTTCTCCAACTCCAAAACTGCTGTCATCAATGTTTCTGGGACGAAACGTCCACCGAATTTTCCGTAAAATCCATCTTTATTTGGTTCTTGATATGCCATTCTTTACCCTCTTTATAAATCTTCTAATCTTTTCATGATCTTTTTGTCCATCTGTCTCCACTCCGCTCGATACATCTACTGCATAGGGAGTAAAGTGTTGAATTGCTTTTACTACATTGTCTTCATTAAGCCCACCTGCGATAAAGAAAGGCTGAGTTAGTCCTGTCGTATCCAGTTGCCCCCAATCAAAGGTCTGGCCACTCCCAGCCACAGGGGCATCAAAGAGGAGATAGTCTGCCTGAGAATTGGGCACATGACCCTCTCCATCCACCTGCACAGCCTGAATACTGGCACAAGGCAAATTCTCAAATAAATCATCTGCCACCTGACCGTGAACTTGAACCAAGTCCAAGCCAACGTTGTCAATCGTTTCTAGCAGTTCTGCCCGACTTGGTGAAACAAACACACCAACCTTTTTGACATCTGCAGGAATAAGCTTTGCCAGCTCGGCAGCCTGATCCAAAGTCACCTGTCTTTTACTAGGTGCAAAGACAAAACCGATGTAGTCGACTCCTGCTGATACGGCTGTTTCCACCGCTTCTTTGGTCGATAATCCGCAAATTTTAACCTTTGTCAATCTGCAACTCCTTGATTCTCTGGGCTACATCTTCTGCCTGCATGAGAGCTGTCCCTACTAAAATTCCGTTAAAGTATGGCGCTACTCGTTCCGCATCCTGCCCTGTGAAAATAGCAGATTCAGAAATGTACAAGCAATCATCTTTGAAATGTTTAGCCAAATCTACACTGGTCTGCAAGTCAACTTCAAAGGTAGTCAAGTTGCGGTTATTAACCCCAATAATCTCAGCACCAAGCCTGTGGGCCACTTCTAGTTCAGCTAGATTGTGAGTCTCCACCAAGACTTCCAGACCAAGCTCTGTCGCGTAGTCATAGAGTTCCTTGACACGTTCTTCTGACAAGGCAGCGACAATGAGTAAGATAACTGTCGCACCAGCATTGCGAGCACGGATGATTTGCTTTTCATCGATGATAAAGTCCTTGTTGAGCGTCGGAATCTCTACCTGACTGGAAATCTCCCGCAGATAATCCAAATGCCCTTTAAAGAAAACCTCATCTGTCAGAACAGAAATCATCACTGCGCCGTTTTCTTCATAAGTCTGAGCCTGTTGCACAATATCCACATCTAGATTGATATCTCCCAGACTAGGGCTAGCCTTCTTGACTTCTGCGATTACCTGTAAACGGTCTTGATGTTGTTTTAGATAGTCAGCTAAACGATAGGTCTGGCGCAGGGGCTGGATTTCCTCCAGCTCCAGCTCCATCTGCTCGACCTCACGCGCCTTCTGCTCCAAAATTCGTGCTAAAAATTCCTGACTCATTTTTGGTACTCCTGTAACAGTCTGAGTTTTTCAAGGGCCTTGCCACTAGCAATGACTTCGCGGGCCAAGGCAACTCCATCCTTGATGCTAGCTACCTTGCCATTAGCATAGAAACCAAGACCAGCATTCAAGACTGTAGTTTCCAAGAATGGACTTGGTTCGTTCTTGAGAACACTGAGCAAAATTTCTGCATTTTCCTGAGCATTCCCTCCACGAATATCTTCGATAGCGTAGCCTTCCATTCCCAAATCCTCTGGAGTAAAGCTTGACAAGGTGATTTCGCCATTTTCAAGAAGTGCGATGTTAGTTGTTCCGTTCAAGCCAGCTTCATCTAGCCCTTCTGGCCCAGCAACCACAATGGCACGTTTGCGACCCATATTTTTCAAAACCTGAGCTGTACTTTCTAGAAGTTCTGGACGACTAATTCCAAGAAGCTGTGTTTCCAAGGCCATTGGGTGAATCAGGGGACCAGTCAAGTTCATAATCGTTGGAATTCCTAGTTCCAAACGAGCTGGCATGATGTATTTCATAGCTGGGTGCATATTTTTAGCAAAGAGAAAGACGATGCCAGTTTTGTCAAAGACCTTACCTAGTTCAGCTGGTTTGAGGTCAAGGTTAATACTCAAAGCTTCTAGGACATCTGCGGAACCTGATTTAGAAGAAATCGAGCGGTTACCGTGTTTTGCCATATGAACACCACCACCAGCCAAGACAAAGGCTGCAGTTGTAGAAATATTAAAACTGAAAGACTTGTCCCCACCTGTACCACAGTTGTCCATGGCATCATGAATTTCAGTTGGAATATGTTGGGCATGCCCTCTCATGACTTGGGCAATGGCTGTGCGTTCTTCAGGTGTTTCCCCCTTCATCTTAAGAGCCAAAAGGAGAGAAGCAATCTGTGCCTCTGTTACACGCCCAGTTACGATACGCTCAATGACATCCGTCATTTCCACACCTGATAAATTTTCAAATTTTGCTAGTTTTTCAATAATCTCTTTCATCCTAGTTTCCTCACTTTACAACCTTCTCGATAAAATTCCGAATAGAAGACAAGCCATCTGGCGTTCCGATACTTTCTGGATGGTACTGGAAGCCATAAATCGGTAGGTTTTTGTGTTGAATGCCCATAATAGCTTGGTCATCAGTCGAACGAGCTGTCACTTCAAAGTCTTCTGGCATTTCTTCAATCAAAATACTGTGGTAACGCATGACCGCACGGCCATCCTCGATGCCTTGATACAAAACAGATGGCGCTTCAAAGCTGATATTGCTCTGTTTCCCATGCA
This sequence comes from Streptococcus mitis NCTC 12261, assembly GCF_000148585.2. Classification (NCBI taxonomy): domain Bacteria; kingdom Bacillati; phylum Bacillota; class Bacilli; order Lactobacillales; family Streptococcaceae; genus Streptococcus; species Streptococcus mitis. The sequence continues at coordinate 417,923 of NZ_CP028414.1, read as the reverse complement.
TGACTTTTGGTGACAAGCCTAACTTCCCACCAAAGACTTCTGCGATAGCTTGGTGACCCAAACAAATTCCTAGAATCGGCTTCTTGCCGGCAAAGTCACGAATCATATCTTCCATCTTTCCAGCATCAACTGGCCAACCAGGACCGGGAGAAAAGACCAGACCATCTGCTTTTTCAGCTTCTTCATACAGCTTGGGATCATCATTTCTCAAGACCTGTACTTCTGCGAAATTCCCAATATATTGGGCCAAGTTATAAGTAAAAGAATCATAGTTGTCAATTAATAAAATCATGGTCTTAGTTCTCCAATTCTAGTCATAGATTTAGCCTTGTTAATGGTTTCTTGGTATTCGTTTTGGGCGATGGAGTCGTAGACGATCCCTGCCCCAGCCTGCACATAGGCTGTTTGATTTTTGAGAATCATGGTTCGGATGGCGATAGCGAAATCCATATCACCCGTCGCAGACAAGTAGCCGATTGCTCCTGCGTATACGCCACGTTTTTCTGTTTCCAATTCATAGATGCGTCTCATGGCCCGAATCTTTGGTGCTCCTGAAACTGTTCCAGCTGGAAGTGTTGATTTCAAGGCATCCATAGCAGTGAGTTCTGGAAGCAAACGCCCCTTGACCACGCTGGTCAAATGCATGACATAGCGGAAAAGCTCCACTTCCATATACTTGGTAACTTGGACACTGGCTGTTTCAGATATGCGACCAATATCATTACGACCCAAGTCTACTAACATCCGATGTTCTGCTGTTTCCTTCTCATCCGAAAGCAGGTCTGTCGCCAAAGCCTTGTCTTCTTCATCCGTAGCGCCTCTTGGTCGTGTCCCTGCAATCGGATTGGTTGTCACGATGCCATTTTTGACGGAAACCAAACTTTCTGGACTGGCACCGATAATCTGATAATCCCCAAAATCATAGAAATAAAGGTAATTGGATGGATTGGTCACGCGGAGATTTCTGTAGAAGTCAAATGGATTTCCAGTAACTTCTGCTGAGAAACGCTGACTGAGTACGCATTGGAACATATCACCATTTCGAATCAAGTCACGAGCTGTTTCCACCATTTCCTCAAACTTCTGAGGAGCGATATGCGGTTTGAAGTCTAACGGAGATAGATCCAAGTCTTCAAATTCATTTGGAGCAGGAATGCGTAATTCCTCAAGCACTTGGTTCAAGGCTTCTTCCAAGTTTTCTTGACTACGCTCACTATAGAGAGCATCCTCGATGACATGGATTTTTTCCTTCTTGTGGTCAAAGACAATGTAACTCTCATAGACGAAGAAATGCATATCTGGCGTTCCAATAGTATCTTCAGGAATTTGACCAATTTCTTCATAAAGCGAAATCATATCGTAACCAACAAAACCAATTGCCCCACCACCAAAAGGTAGGTCTGAATGGTGCTGGCTCTTATGAGTCACTTCATAAAGGAAATCCAAGGGATCCTGATCAATCACTTTCCCATTTTGATAAAGAACTCCATTTGCAAACTTAATCTCAAAAACTGGATTATAAGCTAAGATAGAAAAACGAGCTGTTTCCTTGTCTCTCGGAATACTTTCTAAAATAACCTTGTGTTGTCCCTTTAGACGCATATAAGCCAAGATTGGTGATAAGACATCTCCATGAATGATTCGTTCCATTGTAATTTCCCTTTCAGTTCCTTATTTTTAATTTTTTATCTTTTTCTATTTCCCTTAAATAGTGCGGACGGGAGGTAAAATTATCCAGTGGATGATTTTAGAAATCCATTAAATGAAAGACTTAATTTTTAAGCTCCTCGCTCATTCATTTCTAGGCTCAGGCTAAAATAGTTCCCCGAACTATTTTACTCTCAAAAATTCCGTCCTATAGAAGCATATTTGCTTCTATAGGATACCACTATGGCGGGAAATATCTTTTAAAAGCTCACTTCGTTCGCAAATTTTTTGTAGCAATCTATTTAATAATGAACAATAATCTAAAACTAAACAGCTGAACCTATAATAGACATATAAAAATCCCCACGCAAAATAACTTGCGTGAGGACGAAATTCGCGGTGCCACCTCAATTATAGGATTTCTCCTATCTCTCATTCCTGTCTCAGATATTTCCTGTAACAGGCTGTGCGATAAAGGGCACTCCCTTGAGAATTATGTTTTTTTCTCTTGTTTCAGATGGACCCAACCTTACAGTTTTCTCTGCTTGTTTCCAGCAACCACAAGCTCTCTGTGAGAGAAAAGACTGTAATTTTTCCATCTTTTATTTTTTAGCTTCTAGGTAGTCTGCAATCGCAGCTACGTCCTTGTCTCCACGACCAGAGACATTGATGATGATAATGTCGTCTTTACTTAGTTTCGGTGCACGTTTAACTGCTTCTGCGATAGCATGCGAACTTTCAATCGCTGGGATAATTCCTTCAGTCTTGCTGAGAAGGAGGAGAGCCTGAACAGCTTCTTCGTCTGTCGCAGCCACATATTCCACGCGACCTGAATCTTTAAAGTAGGCGTGTTCTGGGCCAACCCCTGGATAGTCCAATCCAGCTGAGATAGAGTAAACTGGAGCCAACTCTCCGTCTTCCTTAAAGACTGCATAAGTCTTCATGCCGTCGACAATTCCGATACTACCTTTTGTCATAGTAGCTGCGTGCTTGTCTGTGTCAAGTCCATGTCCAGCAGCTTCGACCCCAACCAATTTAACTTCTTCATCAGCCACATACTGAGAAAAAGCACCGATGGCATTGGAACCACCACCTACACAAGCAATAACGTAGTCTGGTAAGCGTCCTTCTTTTTCTAAGATTTGACGGCGAGATTCTTCACTGATGACCTTTTGGAACTCGTGGACAATTGTAGGATAAGGGTGAGGACCTACAGCAGATCCCAGAACATAGAAGGCTTCAAGGTCATTCATCCATGCTCCAAAGGCTGCATCAACAGCATCTTTAAGGGTACGAGTCCCTGTTTCAACTGCGTGAACAGTTGCTCCCATCATCTCCATACGGAAAACATTGAGACGTTGACGTTCCACATCCTCTGCCCCCATGTAGACATCACAGGCCATACCAAACTTGGCTGCAGCTGCCGCCGTCGCAACCCCGTGCTGACCAGCTCCTGTTTCTGCGATTACTCGTTTTTTGCCCATACGTTTGGCCAAAAGAATCTGTCCTAAAACGTTGTTTAGCTTGTGAGAACCAAGGTGGTTAAGGTCTTCACGTTTGAGATAAATCTTAGCGCCACCTAAGTGGTCTGTCAAACTTTCCGCAAAATAGAGCGGTGTTTCGCGACCTGAATAGTCCTTTAAGTAATGGCGAAATTCTGCCAAAAACTCTGGATCATCCTTGTACTTGTCAAATGTCACTTCCAACTCATCCAACAAAGCCTGAATCGGCTCCGGTACAAAACTACCACCAAATTGTCCAAAATAACCTTTAGTTGTCATAAAATTTTCCTCTTTCTGTATTGGTTCCAAGATATGAAAAAAGCCCACACACAGAATCTACTTCTGCGTGAGGGCGTTGGTAACGCGGTGCCACCTCAATTATAAAGGGACTATCCCCTTTACATCTCTACCTTGTCTAACAACAAGTTGCACTGTAAGGTGTGCGCACCGAACTTTCATTGTTTCAAATTCATTTTTAAAATCAGCCCACTTTCACTACTTCCAACCACCTGTTCACAATCACCACAGGCTCCCTGAAGATCAAAAATAATTACTTTTCTGATTTATTGAACTTATTTTAATACTTTGTTTTTTCTTTGTCAAGACTTTTTTACAATTTTTTTGATGAAGCTAGTACTTTTTCAGAAACTGTTTTGAAAGTCTCAATGATATAGTCCACTTCTTCATCGCTTAATTTAGTGTGAAGAGGGAGCGTAATTTCATTTTCAAAGAAGGCATAAGCCTTAGGATAGTTCGCCATATCAAAACCAAGATTCTTATAGGCTGTCAAAAGCGGAAGCGGTTTGTAGTGGACATTGCTTGCAATTCCTGCTTTAGCTAATTCTTGGATAATAAGATTGCGTTCTTCTAAACTCGCTCCTTCTACATGGGTGATGTAGAGGTGGCGTGAAGATTCGACAGTTTCAGTCTTGTGTGCCAATGGATGGATACGAGAACCTGCAAAACCACGATCATAGCGGTTCACGATCTCCTTACGACGTTCTAGCAAACTTGGGTAGCGGTCCAATTGTACCAAACCAAGGGAAGCCATAATATCGGTCATATTACACTTGTAGGCTGGTGTGACGATATCGTATTCCCATGAACCCAGTTGCATCTTGGCAAGAGCATCCTTAGTTTGCCCGTGAAGGGAAAGAATTTGGAATTCCTTGTACATCTCTTCGTCGTCAATCGCTGGATTGGCTTTCCAAGTGGCACTTCCACCTTCTGCAGTTGTAAAGTTCTTAACGGCGTGGAATGAGAAGGAAGTAAAGTCAGCGATAGAACCAGCTGGTTGCCCTTTATAAGTAGATCCCAAAGCATGGGCACTATCAGAAACAATCACGATACGGTTAAAGGGCTTTTTGCCACTTGCTTGAAGCGGTAAAGAGATCACGTTTCTTCTCCACAACTTGGAACAAACGGTCGTAGTCGCAAACAATCCCTGCAAGCTCTACTGGGATGATCACCTTGGTCTTTTCAGTGATAGCTTGCTCAAGCAGGTCATAGTCCATCTCAAACGTATCTGCTTGGATATCCACCATGACAGGAGTTGCTCCCACGTGAGTGATGACACTACATGAAGCTGTATAGGTCATGGCTGGAACGATGACTTCATCACCAGGTCCCACTTCCAAGACGCGCAAAATCAACTCAAGAGCGGCAGTCGCAGAGTTGAGGCAGACGGTCTTAGGTGTCTGTGTATATTGAGACAAGCGACGCTCTAGTTCTTTTGTCTTAGGACCTGTTGTGATCCAACCAGAACGCAGGGTATCCGCTACTTCAGCAATTTCTGCTTCCGTAATATCGGGTGGTGAAAATGGAATATTGTAATTTGGCATTGATTTGCTCCTTTTATCTGTACTCATTTTCTTATGACTACTTTATTTTAGCACTTCAAACACGGTTTGAAACATGATTTTGATGTCTCCAAGGAAACTAAACTCTCGGAGATAGGCGAGGTTATAGCGCATCTTTTCAGGAAGGACGTGTTCGACATAGGCCTGGTCAACTGACAAACCTTTCTCCGTCATTTGACTGATGATGGTGTCCTCATCCTTGTAGTTGATGCTGGCTGGAGAGGTAATCCCTGCTGGTAAAAGCAAAGTCGCCATCATTTCAGGGCTATACTGCTCTGTGTAGCGTGGCACTTCAGGTCGTGTACCGACAAAGGACATCTCACCTTTAAGGACATTGACCAACTGAGGCAGTTCGTCCAAACGGACACGGCGGATGAAATTGCCAACCTTAGTGATGCGGCTATCGTTAGCAGAAGTCACCAGACTTCCTTTTTTATCCGCATCCGTCACCATGGTACGGAACTTCCAAATCTTGAAAGGTCGATTGTACTGGGTCACGCGCTCTTGCTTGTAAATCACTGGCCCCTTGCTATCCAACTTGATCCAAATGCTCAAAATGAGAAAGATGGGAGAGGTCAGAACCAGTACAACCAAGGCCAAAACCCAGTCCAAACAACGCTTGAAAATCAGCGAACCCTTCCTTTTAGAGACAAGCTGGTAGTAAGACTCAACCTCGCTTGATTTCATTTCCACGGGCAAGTCTTCCCATTTCAGCATGCTGTTTCTCCTTTGTTTTTATTATACTATTTGTCAACATTTTTCATTATACCACAAAATGGAAAAGGCGGTGAAAGAAATCTGTAATTTGAAGGATTTCCTTCTTACACTCAATGAAAATCAAAGAGTAAACTAGAAAGCTAGACGCAGGCTGCTCAAAATATAGCTTTGAGGTTGCAGATAAAACTGACATGGCTTGAATAGATTTTCAAAGAGTATTAGGCCATGGCCCCTACCTGCAAACTATACATCTTGTGATAGGTTCCTCCCAAGGCCAAAAGTTCCTCATGGCTTCCACTCTCGATAATGCGCCCCTTGTCCAAAACATAGATACAGTTGGCGTCTTGGATGGTAGAAAGGCGGTGAGCAATGGCAATGGTTGTTCGTCCCTGTCTCATCTTAGCCAGTGAAGCTTGAACCAGACTTTCTGTTTCAGAGTCAATATTTGCTGTCGCTTCATCCAAAATCAAGATTTTGGGCTGACTGGCAACTGTTCTAGCAAAGGCAAGAAGCTGGCGCTGTCCAGTTGAAAAGCTCGAACCACGCTCGGACACAGGTGAGTCGTAACCCTGAGGAAGGTCTTGAATAAAGGAATCTGCATCCACGAAGGCTGCAGCAGCCTGGACCTGCTCATCACTAATGTCTTGGTACATGGCGATATTGGACTTAATGGTTCCATGATAGAGGAAGGGTTCCTGCAAGACCAGACCGATGTTTTTTCTCAGCTCTTCCTGACTGTAGTCCCTAATATCCACATCGTCCAAGAGAACTCGCCCTGATTGAAATTCATAAAAGCGCATGAGGACATTAATAATCGAAGATTTCCCTGAACCTGTATGGCCTACAAATGCAATGGTTTCACCCTTGTTAACCGAAAAGGAAATATCATCCAGAATCTGATGTTTCCCGTCATATGAGAAACACACATGTTCAAAACGGATATTGCCTTCTTTGACTTTAGCCTGGCCATTTTCTTGAAGAGGTTCATAGGTCCTCTCGTCTATCAGGGAAAAGACACGACCTGCAGAAACCATAGACGTTTGCAGGGTTGAGAAGTTTTGCGTCACTTCAATCAAGGGATCAAAGAGACGATTGATATACTGGATAAAGGCATACATGGTTCCTGCCGTTATTCCCAGATAAAGACCACGATAGCCAAAATAGGCCATCAAAACAGCGTATCCTAGAAGTTTCAGTAAACTCATGGCAGGACGCAAAAAGAGAGCATCCAAGGCTACAGAACGGTTGGCATAGACCAAGTGTTCTTGGTTGATTTCATCGAATTCCGCCTGCAGGCGCTTCTCTTGATTAAAGGCCTGAATAATCCTGATGCCCTCGATATTCTCTGCCAGCTTACTATTGATATCTGACAAGAGACTTCTGGTTTTCTCAATGATTTTCACTGATTTTTTCCGATAGAGATTGACCAAAAGGAAGATCAAGGGGAGAAAGAGCAAGACTAATGCTGTCAAACGAAAATCCAATACCAACATGGTATAAAGAGTTGTCAGAAAGATGAAAACTGCTGAGATAAAGCTAGATAAAATCCCCGAAAACATATCGCTGATGGTCTCGGTGTCATTTGTCAAACGAGAGACGATAGAGCCTGCTGGTGTCTTGTCAAAATAGGACATGCCCAATTTCTCCATATTGGCAAAGGCATCCCGACGAATATCCCTAACAATACTGTATGACACCCGTGCAAAGAGAAGATTACCGACATACTGAACTACAGTTTGTAGGATATAAAGGCCATAGTAGGCCAGCAAAACGGTAATGGCTAGTTGGTTAAGATTACTCAGATACTGGTCGATAAAGTGGGAAGCCACAAGGGGAATGACACTTTTGATGACCGTCGTCGCTAGGAGAAAACTGAGTGCCAAAAAGGTCAGGAGGCCGTAAGGCTTGAGATAGGACATCAAGCGCTTCAATACAGTCCATTGTTCTTTCTTATTCTGCATCTTCTTCTCCTTTCATTTCCATCTGCTGAGACTGGTAGGTTTGGGCATACCAGCCATCCAAAGCTAGCAAGTCTTCGTGTGTGCCCTGTTCAATAATTTGACCATTTTGCAGAACCAAGATTAGATCTGCATGGACAACTGCACTCAGGCGATGAGCCGTAATAATGGTTGTCTTGTCCTTTCGCGTCTCCTTAAGGTTGTCGATAATCGCATATTCTGTCTTGGCATCCACGGCCGACAAAGAATCATCCAAAATCAAGATATCTGGATCTAAAATCATAGCCCGACTCATGGCCAGACGCTGCTTTTGACCACCAGAAAGACTGACTCCCTTTTCACCGATAATGGTCTCAAATCCCTGAGGCATGTCTACAATGTCTTGATAAACTTGAGCTAGCTTAGTCGCTTCCTCGACTGCAGAAAGGGTCAAGTTCGGATTTCCAAAGCGAATATTGTCTAAGATAGAAGTCGCAAAGAGGAATTGATCCTGAGGAACATAACCCATAAGACTACGAAGGTCTGTCAGACGATAATCTCTAATATCATGACCATTTAGATAAATGGCTCCCTTGTCCACATCGTATTCACGCAAGAGAAGCTTAATCAAGGACGTTTTTCCAGAGCCTGTCTGACCAACCAAGCCCAGTGTTTGCCCTTTTTCCAAGCTAAAGTGAATATCCGTCAGTGTTTCCTCATTTTCAAAGGCAAAGCTATCAATATCATACTGCAAGCGCCCGTTTACAATGCCATCTAAAGGAAACTCAGGATCTTGTACAGGTGATTCCTGAGACAAGAGTTCCTCAATCCGCTGGTAGGAAACCTTCCCTCGCTGAGTGATATTAAAGAGGAAACCGATAGCCATAAGAGGCCAAACCAGCATATCCAAGTAGCTGATAAAGGTAACCAGATTTCCAACCGTGATTTTCCCTTCCTGAACCATCAAGGAACCGACCAAAAGCGTTAAAACATAGGAGGAGCCAACAAACAAGAGAACCATGGGGTCAAAGAGACTATCGTATTTCATGGTTTGCAGGTTCTTTTGGAAGGTCAATTCATTGACTGCCTGAAAAGACTCCAGCTCGTCTGCCTGATAACCGAAAGATTTGGTCACTTTGATACCTGATACAGACTCCTGCACCTTGTTATTGAGTTCAGAAAAGGCAGCTTGGGACTCTCCAAAGGCTCTGTGAGTCTTTCTACCTAGACGACTGGTCGCATAGGCCATGAAAGGCAGGGGAAGAATGGCAACCAAGGTCATTTGCCATGAAATGCTAAAGAGCATGGTCAACAAGGTCACTAAAGCTGTGATTGAGGCATCCACCGCTGACATAACCCCTCCCCCTGCCAGACGCGTTAAGGCATTGATATCGTTGGTTGCGTGTGCCATCAGGTCCCCCGTCCTATAGGTTTGATAAAAGGCTGGAGACATTTTTGTGAAATGCTCAAATAAGCGAGAGCGCATAATCTGTCCCAAACGGTAGGAAGTACCGAGGATATACATACGCCAAACATAGCGCAGATAGTACATCCCAAAGGCAGCAAGTAGCAAGTAAAATAGGTCAAGAAGGAGGTCCTGCTGGGTTAATTGTCCCGATGTGATGGCATCAATGACCCGCCCCATGACCATAGGTGGAATGAGATTGAGGACGGAAACCAAGACCAGGGCCACAATTCCGACTAGATAACGGCGTTTTTCTAACTTGAAAAACCACCAAAGTTTTTGAATAATGGACATAAAATCCCTTTCTGATTGCAAATGAAAACCTGAGGCCAATACTCAATGAAAATCAAAGAGCAAACTAGGAAACTAGCCGCAGGCTGTACTCGAGTACGGCAAGGCGACGTTGACGCAGTTTGAATTTGATTTTCGAAGAGTACAAGACCCCAGGTTTTTCTTATTCATAGGTTACGACTGTGACCGCACCCTTGTCATACTCAGCGATAAAGATATTGGCTACATTGTCATGTCCTTGTTTGCTGAGGTTATCAAGCAGCCATTCTTCGTTACGACCAATCGACTCCAAAACATCGACTTGTATCACACCGTCAGTCACAACTGGATACTTAGGATTTTCATCCCCCATTTGGACCACGATGAGTTGGCCATTTTGCTCCTGCACAGCTCGTTTGACTTGCTTCATCTGGAAAATTCCTTGGCTACGAAGTTTGAGGGCTACTTCCGATGCAGACAAGCCAACTGAACGACAGGCTTCTGGGTCAATCTGCCCATTTTTGATAAGGAGAGTTGGTTTTCCATCAATCAAGCGTTTGACAAAACGAACATTGTTATTGAGCCACTTGAGGGTCAAGACCAAAATCGTCCACATCATCAAAATCACTGCATACTGGAGAATGCTGATAGAACTATTGTAAATCACCCCACCGATGATACCACCGAGAACATAGTTCTGAATTTGGTCTGTCGCAGAGTTAGGTGCTAGGTTCCCCTTTCCTGTCACATTGATAACAAAAACAAGCGAGAAGAGCCCCAAGGCCAGTTTGATTAAAATTTCCATATAATTGAGTGTCATTTGTTTACCTCCACCAATTCAATAGCGTCTGTTTGATTCAATTCTAATTTCTCTAAAAGATACTTGTCTGGTTGGCTCCCGTTCATGGCGCGGTAGAAATTTGGACCTACCTTGACAAGCGCTCCATCAGTGGCTGCAGAAGTATTGACATAAACTTCTGATTTATCCACTCCCAAGTCTTTGGAAACAACCTCTATGAAATGAAGGGAGGTTTGAAATTGGTTGTTAGAGGCTTGATTGGTCTGGTATTTTGAGATTGTCACCAAAAGCATGGCCACCAAGGTCAAGGCCAAAATCATGACCAATTCCCGAAACTTAGTCCCCTTTTTATCTCGATAGGCTTTTAAAGCAAAAAATCCTGTGATAGCTAGGAGAACAATTCCAAAGCCAATCATGATGCCATTTTGCTGACTGATTTGGCTAAGTACATAGTCATATGAGTAAAATTTCATTTATTTTCACTCCCTTTCATAAAATCATTCTTAATTATAAACGAAAGAGAGTGATTTTTCAAGCCATACGTTGGGGAAATGGACCTTTTTTTGGTATAATAAAATCTATAATCTGAATGAAAAAGGTAACTTTATGAAACTCATCTCATGGAATATTGATTCCCTCAATGCTGCCCTAACTAGTGACTCAACTCGTGCCAAATTGTCCCAAGAAGTACTACAAACCTTGGTCGCTGAAAATGCTGATATCATCGCTATCCAAGAAACCAAGCTTTCTGCCAAGGGGCCTACAAAGAAACACTTGGAAATTTTAGAAGAACTCTTCCCAGACTACGAAAACAAGTGGCGCTCTTCCCAAGAGCCTGCCCGTAAAGGCTATGCTGGAACCATGTTCCTTTACAAGAAAGAACTCACACCCACTGTCACTTTTCCAGAAATCGGTGCCCCTTCTACCATGGACTTGGAAGGCCGCATCATCACTTTGGAATTTGATAAATTTTTCGTGACCCAAGTTTACACTCCAAACACTGGCGACGGTCTCAAACGCTTGGAAGAACGCCAGATCTGGGATGTCAAATATGCGGAGTACTTGGCTGAACTAGACAAAGAAAAACCAGTCCTTGCATCCGGTGACTACAATGTGGCCCACAATGAAATCGACCTTGCAAATCCTGCTAGCAACCGCCGTTCACCAGGATTTACCGACGAGGAACGTGCTGGATTTACCAACCTTTTAGCAACTGGATTTACTGATACCTTCCGCCACATTCACGGCGATGTCCCAGAACGCTACACTTGGTGGGCACAACGCAGCAAGACTTCTAAAATCAACAATACAGGCTGGAGAATCGACTACTGGCTCACAAGTAACCGCATCGCTGACAAGGTGACCAAGTCCGATATGATCGACTCTGGAGCTCGCCAAGACCATACACCGATTGTCTTGGAGATTGAACTCTAAGGAGAAAACGAATGGACTATCAAGCTGTCATTCCTGAATTTGTAGTATCTGACATCGAAAAATCACGCCACTTCTACTGCGACTTGCTGGGATTTTCTGTCGAATACAAGCGTCCAGAGGAGAAATTTCTCTTCCTCTCGCTTGAAGACTGCCAACTTATGCTAGAAGAAGGCAGCACAGAAGAATTAGCCCAACTAACCTATCCTTTCGGGCGCGGTGTCAATATTTCCTTTGGCATTGAAGATGTCCCTCAGCTCCACCAAAAACTGCTGGAAGCTGACTATCCTATCCATCGTCCGCTGACCAAAAGAGAATTTCGAGTGGGAGATAGCTTTATTTACCCTCATGAATTTGCGATTTTGGATCCAGATGGCTATTTTTTAAGATTTAGCGAGTAGAATAATAAAGATTGGGAAAAAGTCTTTAAAGTTAAAAAGGCATATTATCAAGTCTTGAGAAATCTTGATAATATGCCTTTTATGATAGAAAAGCCTTCTAAATGTTAGCCAATAAGTTGATTTTTGCCCGTTTTTATTATATTTGTTCGTTTTTTATTTCAAAACATTAACAAAACATTTGATTTCTAAAGTTATTTAGTGTAAAATAAAAACATTGGCTCAAGCCTATTTTAAATTAAATATCGTTTTACTTGTTTATGTCGTGAATTGGCACGACGTTTCTACAAGGTGCCGGAACACCTAACAATAAGTAAGTCAGAGTGAGGTATGGGTGTTTTGCCATGCCTATTTTGGGGACTTACTTAGAGATTAAGTAGGCCCCTTTTGAATATTTTTAATATTTCCCTTAATTAGTGTGGACGGGAGCAACTTCCTTCGGAATTTCATCCCTAATTTTTGAGCCAAAAGTCTCAAAAATTCCGTCATAGACAATAACAAACTTATTGTCTATGATACCACTACAACAGGAAATATTTGATAAGACTCGCTTCGCTCGTACTAGTTTTATCAAATATATAGTACTAGCAAACTGGATCACCATAGAAACATTTAACCAACAAGTAAACTGGCTTTTAGACTTTAGGAGGTCTTATGAAATTATTAGAAGAGCGCATCCTCAAGGATGGGCATATCTTGGGTGACAACATCCTCAAGGTGGATTCCTTTTTAACCCACCAAGTTGACTTTAGCTTGATGAGAGAGATTGGTAAGGTTTTTGCGGAAAAATTTGCTTCTGCTGGCATTACCAAGGTCGTAACCATTGAAGCGTCAGGTATTGCCCCAGCCATTTTTACAGCGGAATCCTTAAACGTTCCCATGATTTTCGCCAAAAAAGCTAAGAACATCACTATGAACGAAGGAATCTTAACTGCCGAAGTTTACTCCTTTACCAAGCAGGTAACCAGCACCGTTTCTATCGCTGGCAAATTTCTCTCACCAGAGGACAAGGTCTTGATTATTGACGATTTTCTTGCTAATGGCCAAGCTGCCAAAGGCTTGATTCAAATCATCGAACAGGCTGGAGCAACAGTCGAAGCTATCGGTATTGTGATTGAAAAATCTTTCCAAGATGGCCGTGATTTGCTTGAAAAAGCAGGCTATCCTGTCCTATCACTCGCTCGTTTGGATCGTTTTGAAAATGGTCAAGTTATTTTTAAGGAGGCAGATCTCTAATGCAAACTCAAGAAAAACATTCGCAAGCAGCCGTTCTTGGCTTGCAACACTTACTAGCCATGTACTCAGGGTCCATTCTGGTTCCTATCATGATTGCGACAGCCCTTGGCTATTCGACTGAGCAGTTGACCTACCTGATTTCCACAGATATCTTCATGTGTGGTGTGGCAACCTTCCTCCAACTCCAACTCAACAAATACTTTGGGATTGGACTTCCAGTCGTTCTTGGAGTTGCCTTCCAGTCGGTAGCTCCCTTGATTATGATTGGGCAAAGCCATGGTAGTGGTGCTATGTTTGGTGCCCTTATCGCATCAGGGATTTACGTGGTTCTTGTTTCAGGCATCTTCTCAAAAGTGGCCAATCTCTTCCCATCTATCGTAACAGGATCTGTTATTACCACGATTGGTTTAACCTTGATTCCTGTTGCTATTGGAAATATGGGAAATAACGTTCCAGAACCAACTGGTCAAAGTCTCTTGCTTGCAGCTATCACTGTTCTGATTATCCTCTTGATCAACATCTTTACCAAAGGATTTATCAAGTCTATCTCTATTTTGATTGGTTTGGTTGTTGGAACTGCCATTGCTGCCAGCATGGGCTTGGTTGATTTCTCTCCTGTTGCGGCAGCACCACTTGTCCATGTCCCAACTCCACTCTACTTTGGGATGCCAACCTTTGAAATCTCATCTATTATCATGATGTGTATCATCGCAACGGTTTCTATGGTTGAGTCAACTGGTGTTTACCTAGCCTTGTCTGATATCACGAAAGATCCAATCGATAGCACACGCCTTCGCAACGGTTACCGCGCAGAAGGTTTGGCCGTTCTTCTCGGAGGAATCTTTAACACCTTCCCTTACACAGGATTTTCACAAAACGTTGGTTTGGTTAAATTGTCAGGTATCAAGACTCGCCTACCAATCTACTACGCAGCTGGTTTCCTGGTTCTCCTTGGACTCCTTCCTAAGTTTGGCGCCCTTGCCCAAATCATTCCAAACCCTGTCCTCGGTGGTGCCATGCTGGTGATGTTTGGTTTTGTATCTATTCAAGGGATGCAAATCCTCGCTCGTGTTGACTTTGCTAACAATGAACATAACTTTCTTATCGCAGCAGTATCCATAGCTGCAGGTGTCGGACTCAACAACAGTAATCTCTTTGTCAGCATGCCGACAGCCTTCCAAATGTTCTTCTCAAACGGAATCGTCGTAGCCAGCCTACTCGCCATTGCCCTCAATGCTGTATTAAATCATAAAAAGAAATAAGAAAAAGAGGTGTAGACCTCTTTTTTCTATATCCTTACCTGTCTTTCTTCTGACCTCTGGCCTGTGACAAACATGGTAAAGGTTGCTTTGCAGACATTTCTGCCTTCTTGATTGGTGATATCCACATCCACCACACAGGTTGTGCGACCTTGATGGACACATTCTCCTTTAATAGTCAGCACATCATCAAGTTTTCCTGCTTTGAGGTAGTTGATAGAGGATTGGAGCGTCACTCCGTCTAATCCTAGCGAGATAACCACCAAACCACTGATCTGGTCACAAAGGGTAAAGAGATAGCCACCATGAGCATTGCCATAGTAGTTGAGCGACGAGTCCACTACTTTGGTCGTCACCACAACGTGACCATCTCTCATTTGTTCAATTTCGTAATTTTCAAAGGCAGATATAGCGTCAAAATGAAAATCTTTCATCGTTTCCTCCTGATATTTCAAACGACACTATGATACTACTTTTTATAGGACTGTGCAAGGAGAAAGCTCCTAGTCTGGCAAAATTCCGACCTGCTCCACAAATCGCATAAAGGCCGCCTGTCCTTGTTCTGTCTGCTTGTAGACTCCTGCATCCTCAAGTACACGCGCAAAGATAGTACCCACAGAGTCCTTGACGATTTCAAGGGCTTTTTCTTTATCCGTTAGATCTGGATGGTGGGCTCTGAGTTGGTCTGCCCATTCCTGATGATAATCGGCAACTGTAACAGCTTCTCCTACAAGATAGCTAGCAACTTGCTCCACTTCTTCTTTCAGACGTGGTGGCAGGATTGCCAAGCCCATGACCTCAATCAAACCGATATTTTCCTTCTTGATATGTTGGACATCCTTGTGGGGATGATAGATACCATCAGGATGCTCTGGCGATGTTTGATTATCTCGTAAAACCAAGTCCAACTCAAACTGTCCATCGCGTTTACGCGCAATCGGTGTGATGGTGTGATGCGGTGTCCCATCAGTCTCAGCTAAAATCTGCACACTAGGATCTGAATACTGACGCCATTCCTGTAAAATCTTGTCAGCCAAGTTGATCAAATCCTCTTTGGAATCCGAAGTCAAACGCAACACTGACATAGGCCACTTGACAATTCCAGCCTTGACCTGCTCAAAACCAGCAAATCGGAAAGACTTTTGCAAGGGAGCCAATTCCATAGGAAATACGTGACGACCTCCTTGATAGTGATCATGAGTTAGAATAGAGCCCCCCACAATCGGCAAGTCGGCATTAGATCCAGCAAAATATCCTGGAAACTGCTCTACGATAGCCAACAGACGTTCAAAACTCTGACGACTAATGGCCATGGGACGATGCTGGCCATCTAAGAAAATACAGTGCTCATTAAAGTAAGCATAGGGCGAATACTGGAAGCCCCACTCCTGACCAACCATTTCAAAACGGATAATACGGTGGTTACTGCGAGCTGGGTGGTTGACCCGACCATGGTAGCCCTCATTCTCTAGACAAAGCTGACACTGAGGATAATTACTAACTTGCACCAACTTGGCTGCCGCAATCTCTTTGGGATCCTTTTCAGGCTTAGAGAGGTTGATGGTAATTTCAAGTTCACCGTAATCAGATGGAACACGATAAGCAATATTTTTAGCAATGGCCTTGAGTTTGATGTAGTCATTTTTCTGACTGAGTTGGTAAAAATCCTCTATCGATTGCTCAGGAGAGTGGGCATAGGTTTCCCAGAAGTCACGATTGACCTGACTCGGACAAGGAGTCACCAAGTCCATCAGTTCAGCACCAAGGATTTCACGTGCAGTCTGACTATCCTCAATCATCTCTAATCGAACGGCTTCCTCAACCAGCTGGTCCTTGAGGTCAATCACTTTATCCAGATCCGTCTCAACTTCCAAAACACCGTCTCCCACTCGTGCCAAGACACGATTGGTCAGGTAGATTCGATCCATTTCCTCAAATGAACTTTCAGAAATGACATGTGTTACAAATTTATCTACTAAGGTCACTATAGAGCCTCCTTTTAACTAGTCAAGGACGCGAGTGCCACCTGCAACTTCAGCGATATAGAAGCTTGGAGCGTAGCCAACTACTTCCTCGTAGTGTTTGCCTACAGCTTCCTTAAAAGCCTCAACAGTATCTTTTTGAACCAAGGCAATGGCACATCCACCAAAACCTGCCCCTGTCATACGAGCACCGAGAACACCTTCTTGTGTCCAAGCTGTGTGAACAAGAGTATCCAATTCCAAACCAGTTACTTCATAGTCATGCTCCAGAGAAACGTGTGACGCATTCATCAAACGACCAAATGTTTCCAAATCTCCTGCTTGAAGGGCTACTTGAGCTTTGAGGGTACGTTGGTTTTCAAGCACAGCATGGCGAGCACGTTTCAAACGATTTTCATCTTTAATCAGATAGCTGTATTGGTCAAAGGCCCACTCATCCAATTCACCCAAGGTCTGAATATCTAAAGCAACTTGCAATTCTTCCACTGCTTTTTCACACTCAGCACGACGTTCATTGTATTTAGAATCCGCCAATTCACGGCGTTTGTTAGTGTTCATAATAACAACGACATTGTCCTTCAAATCAAGTGGTACCAAATCATACTCTAAAGTGTTAGTATCTAAGTAAATAGCACGTTGGTCTGCACCCATACCGATAGCAAACTGGTCCATAATGCCAGAGTTGACTCCGATAAAGTTGTTTTCTGTTTGTTTTCCGATTTTAACCAAATCGAGACGCTCTAATTTTAAATCAAAGAGATGCTCTGCCACGACCCCTGTCAAAAGTTCCAAGGATGCTGAAGAAGACAAACCAGCACCATTTGGGATATTCCCATAAACAAAGAAATCAAAACCTTTGTCAATCACATGACCAGCTTCTTGCAAGAAATGAAGAACCCCTTTTGGATAATTGGTCCAATTGTGCTCTTTTTCAAACTTGAGGTCAGCGAGAGGCACTTCGATAATGCCCTTGTCCTCAAAATTAGCTGAGTAGAAACGTAAAACTTGGTCGTCACGCTTACGAGCTGCACCGTAAGTTCCCAAGGAAATAGCAGCTGGAAAAACGTGCCCACCGTTGTAGTCCGTGTGTTCACCAATCAAATTGATACGACCTGGTGAAAAGAAAGTTTGGTCTGCTTCTTGATCAAAAACAGCAAGAAAGTCTTTGCGAAGTGCTTCTGCAGTAAGATGTTGTGTCATTTGAATTCTCCTTTGACTGTCCGTTAAGCCACCTTAACATGTAATCGTTTTCTTCTATTGTATCCAAGGGATTTTCCAAGGTCAATCCTTTTTACTAAAATTTTACTAAACTATCAGTAAAAAGCAGAAAAATATGATATACTAACCTTAAAGAAGGAGGATTTATGGCTACCTTAAAAGACATTGCACAGCTAGCCTCTGTCTCTATCGCGACCGTATCCCGCGTCCTCAATCGCGACCAGAGCCTATCTGTTACAGAAGAAACCAGACACCGTATTTTAACCGTTGCTGAAGAACTGGGCTACACCAAGCACCTCAAGACAGGCGATTCCCACAAACCCAAGCAAAAGATTGCCATTATCCAATGGGTCAGTGAACAAGGAGAACTGGACGACCTTTACTACTACCAGATTCGCTTGGGTATTGAAAAAAGAGCCCAAGAGTTGGACTATGATATCTTGCGCTATTTTAATGACCATCCTTTTACCCTAAGCGAGGAAGTGATTGGGATTCTCTGCATCGGAAAGTTTAGTCGAGCTCAGATTTCTGCCTTTGAAGAATACCAAAAGCCTCTTGTATTTCTAGACAGCGATACACTTTCCCTGGGACATACCTGCATTATCACAGACTTTTACACTGCCATGAAACAGGTTGTCGATTATTTTCTCAGCCAAGGGATGGACCGCATCGGGATTCTAACAGGCCTTGAAGAAACAACCGACCAAGAAGAAATCATTGAGGATAAGCGACTGGAAAATTTTAGAAACTACAGTCAAACAAAAGGAATCTATCATGATGAATTAGTCTTTCAAGGAAGCTTTACCGCCCAGTCTGGCTATGACTTGATGAAGGAGGCCATTCAGAACTTGGGAGACCAACTCCCACCAGCCTTTTTTGCAGCTAGCGATAGTTTAGCCATCGGTGCCCTCCGTGCGCTCCAAGAAGCTGGAATCAACCTGCCAGACCGCGTCAGTCTTATTTCCTTTAACGATACTAGCCTGACCAAGCAAGTCTATCCTCCCCTCTCTAGCATCACCGTCTATACCGAAGAAATGGGCCGAGCAGGTATGGATATTCTTAATAAGGAAGTACTCCACGGTCGGAAAATCCCTAGCCTAACCATGCTGGGAACCAGACTGACATTGAGAGAGAGTACTCTGCCATAACTCCACAAATTAAAAATGACAAAAAATCCTAATAGAGAGTCTCAAATCTCCATTAGGATTTTCTTTTTTAGGCCATCACAATCATAGACTTAATGGTCTTACGTTCATCCATATCTTTATAAGCTTGATCAATATCTTCTAATTTATAGCTTGAAGTAAAGACACGGCCTGGATTGATATCACCATCAAGGACGGCTTTTAGTAAAAATTGCTTATCATATGTTGTCGCAGAAGCTGCCCCACCTGCTACAGAGATATTTTGCATAAATGTCGAACCAAGAGCACGATTATTATAGTGTGGGACTCCTACAAATCCCATACGCCCTCCATTATGAAGGACACCTAGCGCCTGTTCTACAGCAGCCTCCGTACCAACACATTCAAGTGCTGCGTCTGCTCCGCCACCGAGAATTTCACGCACCTTGGCAATACCTTCTTGACCTCGCTCAGCTACAACAGCTGTCGCACCCGACTCCAGAGCCATCTTTTGACGATCTTCATGACGACTCATAAGGATAATTTGCGATGCACCACGCATCTTCGCCGCGATGACAGCACATTGACCAACAGCACCATCACCGATAACAACAACCTTGTTCCCTTTTTGAACATTTGCAACTCGCGCCGCATGATAGCCTGTCGGCATAACATCTGCAAGAGTCAAGAGGGACTTTAGCATACCTTCTGTGTAGTCAGAAGGTTGTCCAGGGATTTTAACCAGCGCCCAGTTTGCATAGTGAAAACGAATATATTCCGCCTGAAAATCGCCTCCCAAGTTATTACCAATATGATTGTCGCAAGAACCGTCAAAACCAGCAAGACAGGCATCACATTCACCACATCCATGAGTAAAAGGGACAATGACAAAATCACCTGGTTTCACCGTCGTAATGGATTCCCCAGTTTCTTCGACAATCCCAATCGCTTCGTGTCCACTATTTTTGTGTCCAGCTTTCGTTTCTGGATTACGGTACCTCCATAGATCCGATCCGCAAACGCACGCACGAACTACACGAATAATCGCATCATCTGCGTCTATAATTTGCGGACGTTCAATTGTAGCAAGACCAACCTGACCTGCCTTTGTATATACTGCTGATTTCATTTAAATTTTTCCTTCCTTGTAAAGTTTAATTTTGAGATTTAAGCGATTTAAAGCCACCTGTAACTGAGACAAGCGCTCCTCTAATTTTTTCTTTTCCTCTTCTAAAATACCAAGCCTTTTCTCTCGCGTTTCATCCCCCTTTTGGTAGAGAGACATATAGTCAACTAAACTATCTACAGAGACACCTGCCGAACGAAAACACTTAATAAATTCCAGAGCTTCAATATCATGATCTTGAAAATCACGAATTCCAGTTGCAGTTCGAGTAATCGGTGGCACAAGACCAACCCGTTCATAGTACCGAATCGTATCCGCTGAAATTCCCAACAAGTCACTAGCAGATTTAATATTCATACACTAACCTCCTCTCATTCACTGAATTTAAGCTATTCTAACTCACTTATCTTATTATATAATTTTGAGTTGACTCCAAGTCAAGCATTTTGCGTCTAATCGAAAAATTTTTTATCATTATCAGTTCTCTTATTAGCATACCTTTTCATCAATCAAAGAAAGAGGTTGGGGAAAGCGTCTTTCAAATATGATACCAAAGAAACTGGAAAAAAAGTCTTTAAAAGCAAAAAGCGCATAGTATCAGACATTGAAAACCCTTGATACTATACGTTTTTTTGTATGAAGATTTACTTCATTTTCTCTTGAAATTGAGTTTTGTCTCAGCCGCTTTTTCTAGTGTTGATGCCCATGGGATTGCCCTAAGGCTGTTACCTTTCGCTTATGTTGCGCATGATTGCTTTGACTGGTGTCCACTTCGATAGTAATATTCTGCACACCTCTTTCTTCTAAGAGCTGACGTACTTGATTCTTTGTTTCCGTCATCTCCTCCCAATCCTCTAAACAGATATGGATAATAGCATTATTTTCTAGACCATCCATGGACCAAATGCTAAGTTGATTGACACTTTTGACATTGGTCAGAGCCTCCAAATCCTTCTCCAAATCACCTGTCTCTAGTCCTTCTGGCACAGCATCCAGGAAAATCTTGAGTGCGCTCCAAAATCGAGGAATAGCTTTTGTTAGAATGAAGATGGAAATGACAAGCGATAAGAGCGGATCAAGGATATACCAATCTGTAAATCGGAGGATAATCGCCATTAGAATGACAGCCAACCAACCTAGAGTATCTTCCAAAAAGTGCAGGCTCAGAATTGACTCGTTCTTTGTCTTTCCCTTACGAACTACTAGACTAGCTAGCACATTGATACTGACTGCAATGATTCCTAGCCAGAGGACGCCTTCGTCATTAACGGGCTGTGGATTCAAAAGTTTAGTTATATTTTCCAAGATCACTAGAATGGATCCTGTGATAAGAATCACAGCAGTCACTAGGGCCCCTAAAAGACTAAATCGCTTGTAACCCAAGGTGTATTGCCTATCTTCTTCTCTATTTGAGATTGTTTCTAAAAAGGCCGATATGCCGATTGCTATAGCATCTCCCAAGTCATGGATAGAATCAGCAAGAACAGCACT
Source organism: Streptococcus mitis NCTC 12261 (assembly GCF_000148585.2). NCBI lineage: Bacteria > Bacillati > Bacillota > Bacilli > Lactobacillales > Streptococcaceae > Streptococcus > Streptococcus mitis. Next base: position 396,462 of record NZ_CP028414.1, on the reverse strand, counting down.
TGAACCGAAGATTCCTCCTGCGATAAACTCAACAATAGCATAGCTTAAATTTAAGAAAAAAGCTACCCAAACAGTATATTTTGCCTTCATCTTTCTCATTCCTTTGTTATAATAGATTTATGAATACCTTGTTCATTATCATTATCCACTAAAACTCAAAGAAAGGATAGAAGCAAAACGTCAGCTTTATTCATTTCTGAACAATTTGCCTCAAGTGTCCATATGACTACCATTGACCGCCGTATCAGCAAAACAAAAAAAGCCATCTATCAAGCTTTTCTACAACTTTTAAACGATAAGGGTTACGAAGCCACTACAGTTCAGGATATCATTGATCTCGCAGATGTGGGACGATCCACCTTTTACTGTCACTATGAGAGTAAGGAACTACTTCTGGACGCGCTTTGCCGCCACCTCTTCCATCATCTCTTTGAAAGAGAGCAACCCATTTCAACTGAGGACTACCTCGCCCACCTCTTTCTCCATTTTCAGAAAAACCAAGACCATATCACCAGTTTACTATTCTCCAAGAATGACTACTTCCTCCGTCAACTCCGGAGAGAGCTGGAGCACCACGTCTATCCCATGCTAACTGATGAGTTTAAAGAAGCACACCCAAGTCTGCCTGCTTCTTACCTCCAACACTTAGTCGTGTCCAACTTTATCGAGACATTGACCTGGTGGCTCAAAAAAGGACAAGACTTTACAGACCAAGAAGTTGTGCAGTTTTATCTAGACCTTCTCATTCCTAAAAATTGAATACAGATTAAAGCTCGGTTGCCTTATTTCTAGGCTACTGAGTTTTTTATCTTTTCAATAATCAAAAAAGCCCAGACGACATTGTCTGAGCGTTCTTCTATATTGTCGTTTAACCAAGTTGAGTTTAGCTTTTCAGGCTATTTCTTCAACAAACCTTGTTCTTGTAGAAACTCCTTGGCTACTTGCTCTGCTGACTTGCCTTCAACACCGACTTGGTAGTTGAGCTGGCTCATCTGGCTTTCAGTAATTTTACCAGCCAGTTTATTGAGAACTGTTTCCAACTCTGGATGTTTCTTGAGAAGAGCTTCTTTCATCAGTGGAGCTCCTTGATAAGGTGGGAAGAGTTGTTTGTCATCTTCTAAGACCTGTAAATCATAACGTGCCAATTCTGCATCAGTCGAATAGGCATCCGTGATTTGAATGTCACCTGACTGAATTGCCTGATAACGAAGAGCTGGCTCCATAGTCGCTACATTGAGATTGAGACCATACATTGACTGCAAGCCCTTATTTCCATCTTCACGGTCGTTAAACTCAAGTGTAAAGCCTGCCTTCAGCTGCCCTTCCACTTTTTTCAAGTCCGAAATGGTCTTCAAGCCATATTCTTGAGCAATTTTTTTCGGAACAGCTACAGCATAGGTATTTTGATAAGACATTGGTTTGAGATAGGCTAGATGATCCTGTTTGGCAATACCATCACGCGCCACCTGATAAACCTGCTCTGGCTCATGACTCACTTTAGGTGATGGCTGAAGTAAACTTTCAGTCACCGTACCGGTAAATTCAGGATAAATATCAATATCACCTTTTTTCAGAGCTTCATAGAGGAAGCTTGTTTTCCCAAAATTCGGTTTAACAGTCGCAGTCATACTGGTATTTTCTTCAATTAGCAACTTATACATATTGGCCAAAATTTCTGGTTCTGGACCCAATTTCCCAGCAATGATCAAGTTCTCTTTCTCTTTTTGAGCTAAGAGGGCTGGACTATAAGACAAACCGAGTAATATGGTCACCAAGGCAAAACCAGAAAAAATCGTCCGCAATTTTGCTTTTTCCATCACTTTTAGTAGGAAGTTAAAGGCAATAGCAAGCACTGCAGAAGAAAGTGCCCCGATCAAAATCAGACTGGCATTATTACGGTCAATTCCCAAAAGGATAAAGGAACCCAGCCCCCCTGCACCAATCAAGGCCGCCAAGGTTGCCGTACCGATAATTAAGACAGCTGCCGTCCTAATCCCAGACATCATAACAGGCATGGCAAGTGGAATTTCAAACTTCTTGAGTCGCTCCCACCTAGTCATCCCAAAGGCAATTCCAGCCTCTTGCAGACTCGGATCAATTCCCTTTAGCCCAGTGATGGTATTTTGCAAAATCGGAAAAATCGCATAAATCACTAGAGCTGTCAAAGCAGGCAAGGTCCCAATTCCCATCAAGGGGATAAAGAGTCCTAACAAGGCCAGAGACGGGATGGTCTGGAAAATCCCTGCAATCTGCAAAACCCAATCCGCCAACTTCTCATGATAGCGAAGATAAACAGCCAAGGGAATCGCTATAAAGATGGCCAGCAACAAGGTCAAAAGTGACAACTGCAAATGTTGAGATAGAGCTGTCAACCAATCACTAAAACGATCCTGAAAAGTTGCAATTAAATTAGTCATGAACACTACCTCCAAACAAGTCTGCTACAAAATCTGTTGCAGGAGCTTTTAAAATCGTCTCGGGATTCGCCACCTGACGAATCTCTCCATCCTGCAAGACAGCAATACGGTCCGCCAATTTCAAAGCTTCATCCGTATCATGGGTCACAAAAATCGTTGTCATCCCAAACTCTTTATGCAATTCTTTAGTCAGAACCTGCAACTGTTTGCGAGAAATAGCATCAAGAGCCGAAAAAGGTTCATCCATGAGGAGAATCTTAGGCTGACCAATCATAGCCCGTACAATTCCAACACGCTGCTGTTCTCCACCAGATAATTCATTAGGAAGTCGATGTCCATACTCAGCCACTGGTAAACCAACCTTAGCCAAAAGCTCTTCTGTTTTCTGAGCAATTTCTTCCTTAGTCCAGCCCTTCATCTCAGGAATCAGGGCAATATTTTCCGCAACTGTTAAATTGGGAAACAGAGCAATAGCCTGTAAAACATAACCAGTAGAAAGACGAAGTTCACGCTCATCATAGTCTTTGATGCGTTTACCATCCATATAAATATTTCCATCAGTCGGTTCCAAAAGACGGTTAATCATCTTGATCATGGTCGTCTTACCTGACCCAGAAGGTCCAACTAAAACCATAAACTCCCCATTCTTAATCCGTAAATTAACATCTCTCAAAACATCTTTTTCTGTGTAGCGCAAGACTACATTTTTGTATTCAATCATTCTTTGTCCTCATTTTAAAACTTTCCTCGATTGGTCAAGTCTTCTACCTTAGGCATAACTTCCTTATTATCCCAATGCTCCACAATTTTCCCGTTTTCTAGTCGGAAGCTATCGTACTGGGCATAGGCAACTCCACCAATCTGATTCTGACCATAGCTAACCACATAGTTTCCTTGTCCTAAGAGTTGGAAAACAAAGTCAAAAGTGGCCTTTACTTATAAACAGCTAATTTGCTCCATTTTAAACCTCATTTTCCTCCTCTTTCAGATTAACCAAAATTCTTTCTTGAAAGGCTTCAAACTGACGAATTTCTTCCTCGGTGAATCCTTTATAAAAGATCGTATCCAATTTCTGACTGACACGATGCCCCACTTCTTTCTGAGACTGCCCCAACTCTGTTAAAACCAAATACTTCTTACGCTTATCTTCTCCACATGGACTAATAGTTACAAGATTTTGTTCCTCTAGTTTTTTAATCATCGTCGTCAGAGTATTATTAGCAAGCCCAGTCGCAAGCGCAATATCTGTCGCAGTTGCGCAGCCAGTTTCACTATTCCATAAAACCGCTAAAATCTTCCCCTGTTCACTCCGATAAAGAGCATCAGGATCTTGGCTCAGTAACTTTTGAAAAAGCCGCCCATTCAACAAACGAATATGATGAGCTAGCAAATGACTATCTTTCATGACACCTCCAATTTATTTCCATATCGAAACGAATAAAACAATTGTAACACTCATCGTTCCAACTGTCAACTATTTCGATTTAGAAATAATTTTTCCCAGTAAAAAAATCTCCTACCCAAGGTAGAAGATTTCAATCTTATAAAACTTAATCCGTCATGTCTGATACCAACGTTCGATGCTCCAATGGAACACTGCACATAACTAGCAAGAAAATGAAACCTGACTGAATCCAGAAGAGGGCCAAGTCAAAGATTCCGTGCACAGCAACCACTGTAAGGAAAGATAGATAAAGACCGATAATCGGGCGTTTCCCCGACTCCTGACTCATATCCATCATCAAGCGAACAGGAGCCACAGAAGACAAAACTAGTAAAATAGTCCCTACAATTCCGTAACTCAGAATCGTATCAATATAAAGACTGTGAGCATGTTCATGATAAGGAGCATTTATCCGAGGATACGAGTGCATGTAGGTCAATGGCCCTTCACCCCAAAAAGGATTTTGCTTAAACAAGGCCATCCCAGCATCCCAGATAGAAATGCGTTCTTCCATAGAAGAGTCTAAAGTCCCCATCCGAACTCCCAAATCACTAGAAAAGAGGAAGCTCAAGCCAATCGCAAAGACCCCAATACTAAGCCAAAAGGCCTTCCAGTTTTTAATGGTCGTAAAGAGATAGATAATGGCACCAGCGATAATAGCAGGAAAGGCAGTTCGATTTTGCGTAAAGTTCAAACCAAAGAGATTCACAAAGCCTGCAATCACACAGAATACTTTCAACCAATTCAACTTGGTCGTTGTAAACAGATAGAAGGCAATCATGATACAGAAACAACAAATAATTCCATAATAATTAGGATTAAAGAAGGTCACTTCTGCACGATTCTGATGCCACACCTGCATGTTAGGTGAAAGAAAAGCATAGTTGAATTTCTTCACAATTTGGAAATGTTCTAAACTCGCAAAAGCAGCTGACAAAACGCTACCAAACAAGACGAGCTGCAAAATCAATCGAAAGAATTTATGTGATAAAATCGACTGATAATGCAAAAAGAAAACAGTAAATAGAAAAATTCCTACTGAGGCCACAACTCCCATCCAATTTTGTGCAAAAACGGATATAACAGTACTATAGCCAAGAAAAAGAAGTAGCATCGGATGCTCCCCCATTTTCTGAAGAATACTTTTCATGTCTCCTGTGAAAATTAAACTGATAATATATAAACAGAATACAACTACAAAAAGATAAAAGGGTAAAAAGATACTCAGGATAATTCCCAATAAAATCAGCTCTTTACTAGACAACCCTTTCAGCTTTTCAATAAAGCCTATTGATTTCAAAATGAATCCTTTCTCTCCAAATCAGTTGATTCAGATAATAGTAAGCTACCCTTTATTGTACCACTTTTTTAGCAATTTGAAAACAAAGGAAACGTTTTCTAAAATAAAAACCCTATTTTATCAACCATATCAAGTCTTCAAAATGTTACTTCAATTCCGTTCTCAATTACTCGATAAGTCTGATTTTGCAAATCAATTTCTGCTACTGCTGTTACGGACTTATCTTTATTTTGACGTTTGATTACAATGCTGTGGGCTGTTGGTGTTTCAACGTCAATAGTTCCTTCTAAATCAAATGCTACTGATCGATTACGGAAAGAAAATAGATTGAGAAGGGCCTTCACTACAGGACGTTGGACTTCTTCTGCTATTTCCTCATTGCTATAGTAATGACGATTAATATTTCGACCTACTTTAGTTTCTTCTAATAATTTCAAATCATTCTTGCCTGCTAATAGACCTACATAGTAAACTTGAGGAATACCTGGAGCAAATGCTTGAATTAATCGTGCAAGGAAATACTTGACATCATCATCTCCAAGCGCAGAATAATAGGTTGAATTGATTTGGTAGATATCTAAATTATTATACTCGGCACTGGAGTACTTACGTTTGACATTAGCTCCAACCTTATAGAGTTCATTTGAAGCATAGTCAATCTCCTCATCTGTCAAGATATCCTTGACATCCACCACTCCAATCCCATCATGGGTGTCTAGCGTCGTAAATTGCTTCATTGGGCTCATCTTTAACCACTTAGCCAAACGCTCTGTTCTGGAACTGTAAAGAGTATAAAGTGTCACCATTGGAAGAGCAAAATCATAAACATAGTAATCATGGTCTGCTATTTTAAACTGAATCGAATAATGTTCATGAATCTCAGGTAAGAGCTCTGTCCCATACTCAGCAGCGATATCTCGAACTTTGTCCAATAAATCCCAAATATCTGGTTCTACAAAGAAATCATTAGTATCCAATTTCTTCACTGCATAAGCAAAGGCGTCTAGACGAATCAAATCACACCCATTACTTGCCAAGTGCTGAATGGTCTTACGGATAAATTCCATAGTTACTTCTTTGGTCACATCAAGATCAATCTGCTCCTCACCAAAGGTATTCCACAAATGTTCGACTGACCCATCTTCAAAAACAATCTCTTGCTTTGGTGCACGATCCTTACGCTTGTAAATTAAATCTACATCAGACTGTGTCGGACGGTTTTCTGGCCAAAACTTATCCCAGTTTAAAAAGAGATCTTTAAATTCACTGGCTTCATGTTTTTCTTGATAGTCCTTATAATACTTAGATTGACGAGAAATATGATTAATCATAAAGTCAAACATAAGATAATATTTCTCACCTAAACGCTTAACATCCTCCCAATCACCAAAAGCTGAATCCACTTCGTCGTAGTCAACTGGCGCAAATCCACGATCACCTGTTGATGGGAAAAATGGTAGAAGGTGAACTCCCCCAATAGCATCTCCAAAATACTCTTCCAAATTCTCATATAAGTCTTTAAGATTATTTCCCAGACTATCTGAATAGGTAATCAACATGGTTTTATTCTGAATTGGCATCATTACTCTCCTTTTTCTAATTGAAGCCAAGTCTTATATGACTTGGCTTCGTAAATCAAGTTCATGTTATACTCTTCGAAAATCTCTTCAAATCACGTCAGCTTTATCTGCAACCTCAAAGCTGTGCTTTGAGCAACCTGCGGCTAGCTTCCTAGTTTGCTCTTTGATTTTCATTGAGTATTAAATCTCTGTTTATCATCAAACTCGTACTAATATAGACTGTGATAAACTAAGTACTACTTTCTTGTTTTCTACATAGAATTATCAACAAGCTGAACCCTTCCTCTGTGTCAAAGACTATAGATTCTATGAGTTCTTCTTACTTCACTGCTCCGTTGCTCATGCCTGAAATAATATGTTTTTGGAAGATGAGGTAGACGACAGTAATTGTTACAATTCCTACAATATAGGATGCAAAACTTGGCCCATAGTCATTAAAATACTGACCTTGGTAGTTGTACTGGAAGAGAGGCAAAGTCCACAGCTTGGAATCCTTATTCAAAATTAACAATGGCAACATAAAGTCATTCCAGAACCATAATGCATTGATAATCAAGGTTGTAGCATGCATGGGCTTCAGCATTGGAAAAATAATCCGACGGTAAGTTGTAAATCGATCAGCCCCATCAATTTCTGCAGCTTCATCTAAACTATCTGGTACACTGATTTTAATATAACCAACATACAAGAAGAGAGTCTGTGGAATTGCATAAGTTAGATAAAGTAGTACCAACCCCCACATATTTGCCAGGCCGAGTTTGCTCATCATAACTGTGATAGGAATCATAATCACCTGAAATGGAACAAATATCCCTAAAATCAATAGTGAATACATAATTGCAAAGGCTTTTTTCTTGGACATATTTCGAGCAATGGAATAGGCTGCAGCTGGTATAAAGAAGGCTACTACAATCAATGATAACACCGTAATAACAGCTGAATTCCAGAAATAGCCTCCAATCCCATCCGAAACCAATCGTTCATAATTGCTTAATGTAAAAGGATTGGGCAAACCAAAGAAATGATTCATGATATCCTTGGTTGTCTTGAAGGAACTAAAAACCGTTACCAACAAAGGAACAAGTATGAGAATACCACCTACTATCAAGAGAACATACTTCCAAAACTGATTCAATTTTTCTTCTTTTTTCATGTGTAAGACTCCCCTATTAGATTTCAAATTTCTTTGATAGTTTGATTTGGATAAGAGAAACAATTCCAATAATTAAGAATAAAATCAAGGCAATTGCATTCGCATATCCATATTGATTACTCTTGAAGGCATAGTTATAGACTAAAAGACCAAGAGACGTTGTAGCATTATTAGGACCACCACTCGTCAAAGCAAAAATTTGGTCAAAGGCAGTCAAACCGGACTTAAGAGCTAGGATAAAAACCATAGAAATCGTTGGCAACAAATATGGTAATTCAATCTTCCAAAAAGTTTGTTTGCTTGTTGCACCATCAATTGATGCCGCCTCCAAAATATCAGATGGAATACTCTGAAGACCAGCAAGAAAGAGAATAATTGGCATTGCTACTCCTTGCCATAGAAGAACAAAAATAGTTGCTACTACCGCACCGATCGGTGTTCCTAATAGACTTTCTTGTAAAAAACTAATCCCTAAAATTTTTCCAATCGTTGGAAGACCATAGTTGAAGAATTGTTTAAAAATCAAGGAAACTGTCAAACCAGACAAAACCGCCGGGAAAAAGAACCATGCTCTAAAGAAGGTCTGCCCTTTCATCTTAGAATTTAAGGCTCGAGCGACAACCATCCCAATTGTAATCTCTCCAATAATCAATGCCAGGGTTAAAATCAAAGTAAAAGCAATGGCTGTGAAGAATTTCCCATCAATCATCAGCAATTTATAGTTATTCAGACCAACAAATTTATAATTATAGGTCAATCCAGTCCAGTTAGTCAAACTATAGAAAGCACCTTGTACCATCGGAAAGTAAAAGAAGATAGCTTGTAATGCAAGCGGGATGAGCAAAAAAGTCCAACCCCAGTATTTATTTAAAATTTTTCGAATAGCCATATCATCTTAACTCCTATTCTAGTCCAAATCTGCCTTCATTGGATTAAAGAAAGCATTGAGATTGTTTGCCATATTTTTCAGATTTTTATCCATCAAGTAACCTGCACTTAGATTGAAAAAATCTTCTTCAGAATTCCAGTGTTGGCCCAACCAAACATAATGTTTATCCGTAAATGCTAGTTTAGAAATCTCTGCAAGTGCTGAATCTTCTTTTTCCTGTATACCTTTCACAGCAACTGGTGAACCATCTACATCATAATATGCCTGCATAGCTTTTGGACTAGTCATATAGCTGATAAATTCTTCGGTTTCTTTAGGATGTTTGGTCGTAGCTGAAGTTGATAATGCCATGTCCCCTGCACCAACAGTGACTTCTTTTCCTACTTCTTCTCCTGGGAAGGCAAACATCCCCACATCAAATTTTGGATCCTGTTGATTAATTGCCGCTAATGCCCATGATCCTTGTGGCATCATAAAAGCTTTTTCATTCGAGAATGCTACCACCGCATCATTATAAGAGGCACCACGCCATCCATCTTGAGCATTGTCTGCCAACAAATCTAGTCGTTCTGCATCTGCTTTTAAAATAGCATCATCTACAGAAATAGCATTTGGTTTTGAAAAGCGAAGATAGTTATTAGCTGCGTCTCCACTGCCTGTAATGGTAATGAGAGAAAGTTGGTGATAACCGTTTAATGTCCATCCTTCATTGCCTGCAACTGCAAACGGAGAATTCCCACTATCTTTTATCTTTTTAACAATCTCTTGAAACTCTTTAAAAGTCTTCGGTTCCTCAAGTCCTAATTCTTTAAACTTTGTTTTATTGTAATAGATTCCATAAAGGTTAGCAGTTAAAGGCACACTATAAATCTTGTTATTGATTGCATACTTTTCTGCATAGTCATTCTTAATATTCTCAAGATAAGATTTCCCTGTCATATCTGCAAAGTAACCTGCTTTTGCCCACTCCTGAAAATCCATATTTTGAGGATAGATATTAACAATATCTGGAACATCTCCTGATAAAATCCGAGTCTTCAGAACAATACCAGCTGCCGGAACAGTCGTCAGTTTTACATCAATAGTAGGATGATCCTTTTCAAAATTATCTACAATTTTTTGCAAAGTATCCGCCATTTCGGTCTTCTGGTTAAAAAATTCAATCGTTACCTTTCCATCAGTCGATTGATTATTCTGACCACAAGCTGCTAGACCTAGTAAACTAGCCCCAGCGACTAAAAGAAAACCTGCTTTCTTATACCATTTCATTGGAAAGCCTCCTTTATAAATTTATACACCTTTATTATAGTCTTCTAAAAATATACTGTCTACTCAAAAAATCTCCTTGGGATAAGATAACAGTTAAGCCTGCATACATGAGTTCTGCACCTGAGTAAACTTCTCCATTTTCCTGTAATTCATACAGTCCCTCTTCATCCAAATCTTTTAACTTTAAAGTTGTTTCCATGGTCTCTACAACTGACAAAACGCGAACGTAGGTTACAATCGTTTGATTTTTGTAATTAAATTGTACAGCTGCTTCATTGGATGCAGACTCGGGATTGATTAACCTATACTGTTGTCCTAACTGAACTACTGGTCGTAATTCTTTATACAAGTTCACCTGATTAGCAATCTCAGCTTTCTCTTCATCTGATAAACTTGTCAAATCAAGCTCATATCCCAAATTTCCCATCATTGCTACATGACCACGTGTTTCTAATGGTGTCGTTCGCCCCATCTGATGATTCGGTACTGCTGACACATGAGCCCCCATAGAAATGGTTGGATAGAGATAAGATGAACCGTATTGAATTGGTAAACGTGCAATAGCATCAGTATTATCACTAGTCCAGACTTGTGGGAAATAGCGCATCATACCCAGATCATTTCGTCCACCACCACCAGAGCAGGACTCAAAGAGAATATGGCTGTGCTTCTCTGTCAGATAAGAAACGAGTTCGTAAAGCCCCAACATGTACTGATGAGATTGCATCTTTGTCTCTAGATAAGTAAAGCCATTTCCTAGGTTGGTCATATTACGATTCATATCCCATTTAATATAATCAATCTCATGATAAGATAGGAGTTGATCTAAGACATTTTTCAAGTATTCTACTACCTGAGGATTGGCAAGATTAAGTACTAATTGATTCCGAGAATAAGTATGCTCATAACCAGGAACCTGAATAGCCCAGTCAGGATGTTTACGATACAAATCACTATCTACAGAAATCATTTCAGGTTCTAACCAAAGTCCAAACTGCAAACCTCTTTCATGGATAGCTGAAATCAGACTTTCTAGGCTTCCACCCAGTTTTTTCTCATTAACAACCCAATCACCTAAAGCACGATTATCATCAAAACGATTGCCAAACCAACCATCATCTAATACAAAAAGTTCAATGCCAACTTTCTTAGCTTCATCAGCTAGCTCTAACAGTTTTTCTCTCTGAAAGTCAAAGTAAGTAGCTTCCCAGTTATTAATTAGAATTGGGCGTTCTTTTGTAGAAAATTTACTTGGCATAATGTGCTTCAGTACAAAATTCTGACTTGCATGACTAACACCAGTTAATCCCTTGTCTGAATAGGTCATTAAAGCTACCGGTGTTTCAAAGTATTCCTCAGGGTCTAACTTCCAAGAAAAGTTTTCCGGATTAATCCCAATAGCCAGCCGAACTTCATTCAATTGATTCTTTTGAACAAAAGCTTCAAAGTTTCCACTATACATTAGTTGAATAGCAAACACATTCCCTGCATCCTCTGTGATTCCTTGATCACAGAGTAGAAGAGCTGGTGTTTGAGCATGCCCAGAAGCTCCACGGTTCGAACTAATTGAAAAGATTCCTTGTTCTACCTGTTGACGTCGAACAGTCTTTTCACGAGCATAAGCACCCTGCAGAGTTACGATTTCGTAAGCTGCCGCTGGAAAATCAGCCATAAAAGAAAAGTCTTTATGAATGACAACTTCCTGATTACTATTATTCACTAATTTACTGTAGCTAGCAATAGTCGAATCATTATCAAAAGCAGTATAATACAAATTCAGACTAAGTTGAGCCTTAGAATCTTCTAACATTAAGACAAGAGTCTCTGTATTATCCATGCTATGTGGAGAAGGTAAGCCCTGTGGACCATTCTGACCTTTTAAACTTTTTGCTTCTACAAATCGAAAGTCTGTTACTTCAGTTACACTATGCTGAATCTGTATAGTTGGTTTCCTAAAATCTCCTAAGCCATGTTGCCCAAAAATATGACGTTGAGTATCTAAACTAAAGGTTCGATTAGTAGCTGTTGGATTTCCTGAAAAGGCATGGTCCCGTTCATAAACACTATTGGAACCTTTATAGTTCTTAATAGTCTTTCCTAAATGTTTCAAAAGTAAGTAGCCATTTCGATTTTCAATAATCAAACTTAGATTTTTACTTTCAACATAAAATAGATTATTCTCTATCCTAACTCCCATTTACTTCACCTCATCACTTTATAGATTATATTTTATCATCTGAAAACGCTTTCCGAAATAGAAAAATGTCTCAAGAATATGGTAAAATGTTAGGTAGGAGGTAGCACATGCTAGTTTTTTCAGAATACCAGACTGGAACAATTGACCTTTCCCTAAGCTTTTATGGATATGAGGAATGCACACCAAATTACTCTTTTGGTCCAACAATTCGAGATACATACGTCCTACATTACATTACTAAAGGACAAGGAAAATTTCATTACAAGGGTAAAATTGTTGATTTAAAAGAAGGAGATTTCTTTCTATTAAAACCAGATGAACTAACCTTTTATCAAGCAGATAGTAAAGAACCTTGGGCCTACTACTGGTTAGGAATCACTGGAGGGAAAGCTCCTGATTATTTTGCTCTTTCTCAAATTTCTGACCAATCTTATCTCATCCAATCTGAAACTTGTCATACCCAGACTACTGCAAAACTCATCTCAGACATTGTCCGCTTCGCTCAGATTACCAAATCAAATGAATTAGCTCAACTCCATATCATGGGACAACTCCATGAACTGATGTTTCATCTGGGAACTATTGCTCCCAATCAGAAGAAAAAGAATATTTCATCGACCCACCAACTCTATCTTGAATGCAAACGATTAATTGATAGCCACTATCCTCAATCACTTACAATTCAAGATTTAGCAAAAGAACTATCCGTTCACAGAAGCTACTTATCAAGCGTATTCAAAGAATTTAACACCTTATCTCCAAAAGAATACCTACTATACGTTCGAATGTATCGAGCTAAACAACTCCTCGAAAATACCCAAGAGTCAATCAAGGTAATTGCGTACTCGGTAGGCTTTTCAGATCCACTACATTTTTCGAAAGCTTATAAACAATACTTTAATCAGACTCCAAGTCAAACAAGAAAAGAATATTCTCAACACCAACTAGTGAGAAAGGAAACACTATGAAATCATACCAAGCCGTCTACCAAATTCTAGCTAAAGAAACCGATTATATCAGCGGAGAAAAGATTGCAGAAGAACTATCACTGACCCGAACATCAATTTGGAAAGCCATCAAGCGTTTAGAACAAGAAGGCATTGAAATTGATAGTATCAAAAACAAAGGCTATAAACTGGTGAATGGGGATCTTATTCTTCCGGAACTCCTAGAACAAAATCTTCCAATTAAAATCAGTTTTAAATCCGAAACAAGATCAACTCAACTCGATGCAAAAGAAGCAATTGATTTAGGGAATGAAGCAAACACTCTCTATCTAGCTTCCTATCAAACAGCTGGCCGAGGCCGTTTTCAACGTTCTTTCTACTCACCCCAAGGTGGCATTTATATGACACTCCATCTCAAACCAAATCTTCCCTATGAGAAATTACCATCCTACACACTACTTGTAGCAGGAGCTATCTACAAAGCCATTAAGAACCTAACTTTAATAGATGTCGACATAAAATGGGTCAATGACATCTACCTCAAAAATCATAAAATTGGAGGAATCCTCACTGAGGCAACGACATCTGTAGAAACAGGCTTAGTCACAGATATCATTATTGGAGTAGGAATCAACTTTACTATTAAAGACTTCCCTCAAGAATTAAAAGAAAAAGCTGCTAGTTTATTTAATGTACCAGCACCTATTACCAGAAATGAATTAATTATCGAAATATGGCGCACTTTCTTCGAAACACCAGCAGATGAGTTGTTATACCTATATAAAAAACAGTCATTTGTTCTTGGAAAAGAAGTTACTTTTACACTAGATCAAAAAGACTACAAAGGACTTGCTAAAAATATCTCTGAAAATGGAAAGCTTTTGGTGCAATGTGATAACGGAAAAGAAATCTGGCTCAATAGCGGAGAAATTTCACTCAAGAATTGGAAGTAATAATAAACGAGAACAACCATAAAATGGCTCTATAATATTTGTAGTGGGTAAATCCCCTATAGATATTATGGAGCCGTTTTTATTGTAGAAAAAAAGTCCCATAAGATCTATAATGAAAAGCGACCAAACCATCATTAGAAAGAATCCTATGGAACAATTACATTTTATCACAAAACTACTAGACATTAAAGACCCTAATATCCAATTTATGGATGTCATCAATAGGAATACCCACAAAGAAATCATCGCTAAACTGGACTATGAGGCCCCATCTTGCCCTGATTGTGGAAGGCAAATGAAGAAATATGACTTTCAAAAACCGTCTAAGATCCCTTACATAGAAACGACTGGTATGGCTACTAGAATTCTACTTAGAAAACGTCGTTTTAAGTGCTATCAGTGTTCAAAAATGATGGTTGCTGAGACTCCTCTAGTAAAGAAAAATCATCAAATCCCTCGTATCATCAACCAAAAAATTGCTCAGAAGCTGATTGAAAAAACTTCTATGACCGATATTGCCCATCAGCTGGCCATCTCAACTTCAACTGTCATTCGCAAGCTCAATGACTTCCGTTTTAAGTCTGATTTTTCTCGTCTGCCTGAGATTATGTCTTGGGATGAGTACTCCTTTACAAAGGGAAAAATGAGTTTCATTGCACAAGATTTTGAAAAGCTCAATATCATCACTGTTCTCGAGGGAAGAACACAAGCTATTATTCGAAATTACTTTCTTAAATATGATAGAGTCGTCCGATGTCGAGTGAAAATCATTACTATGGATATGTTTAGCCCTTACTATGACTTGGCTAAAAAGCTTTTTCCAAACGCTAAAATCGTGTTGGATCGTTTCCATATTGTCCAACACATGAGCCGTGCTATGAGTCGTATGCGTGTCCAAATCATGAATCAGTTTCATCGAAAATCCCATGAATACAAGGCTATCAAGCGTTACTGGAAACTCATCCAACAAGATAGTCGGAAACTCAGCTATAAACGTTTTTATCGCCCTACTTTTCGCATGCACTTGACGAATAAAGAAATTCTAGACAAGCTTTTGAGCTATTCAGAAGACTTGAAACACCACTACCATCTCTATCAACTCTTGCTTTTTCACTTTCAGAATAAGGAACCGGATAAATTTTTCGGGCTCATTGAGGACAATCTAAAGCAGGTTCATCCTCTTTTTCAGACTGTCTTTAAAACCTTCCTCAAGGATAAAGAGAAAATTGCCAACGCCCTTCAACTACCCTATTCCAACGCCAAACTGGAAGCCACCAATAATCTTATCAAACTTATCAAGCGCAATGCCTTTGGATTTCGGAACTTTGAAAACTTCAAAAAACGGATTTTTATCGCTCTGAATATCAAAAAAGAAAGGACGAAATTTGTCCTTTCTAGATATTAGCTTTTCTTCAACCCACTACAGTTGACAAAGAGCCCATAAAATCAACAATATATAAAGATTTTAGCTTTTCTGCAACCCACTACAGTTGCAAAGAGCGCAAAAAAACTTCAGATAAGTAATCCAATTAAGTTTTACAAATCTGAAGTTTTTATTCTACTATTCTTAAAAATACAAAAAAAGAGTTATAAACTCTCAATAAAACGGAGAATAAGGGATTCGAACCCTTGCGCCAGTTACCCGACCTAACGATTTAGCAAACCGTCCTCTTCAGCCTCTTGAGTAATTCTCCTATTAATGGGCACGAGTGGACTCGAACCACCGACCTCACGCTTATCAGGCGTGCGCTCTAACCACCTGAGCTACGCGCCCAAGTTAAAAACTTGGTAATTTGAACAAAGTTCAAAGCGGGTGACGAGAATCGAACTCGCGACAACAGCTTGGAAGGCTGTAGTTTTACCACTAAACTACACCCGCATAAATACTATAAATAAAAATGGCGCGAGACGGAATCGAACCGCCGACACATGGAGCTTCAATCCATTGCTCTACCAACTGAGCTACCGAGCCTTATTGCGGGAGCAGGATTTGAACCTACGACCTTCGGGTTATGAGCCCGACGAGCTACCTAGCTGCTCCATCCCGCGTTAATACAAAAGGAGGATGTGGGATTCGAACCCACGCACGCTTTTACACGCCTGACGGTTTTCAAGACCGTTCCCTTCAGCCGGACTTGGGTAATCCTCCATACTATTCAAATGGACCTTGTAGGACTTGAACCTACGACCACTCGGTTATGAGCCGAGAGCTCTAACCAGCTGAGCTAAAGGTCCAACAAGATCTTTATAGCGGCGAAGGGGATCGAACCCCCGACCTCCCGGGTATGAACCGGACGCTCTAGCCAGCTGAGCTACACCGCCATATATCGGGAAGACAGGATTCGAACCTGCGACACCTTGGTCCCAAACCAAGTACTCTACCAAGCTGAGCTACTTCCCGAGTTAAATAGAAAAATGCACCCTAGAGGAGTCGAACCTCTAACCGCCTGATTCGTAGTCAGGTACTCTATCCAGTTGAGCTAAGGGTGCTCATTATATTATGCCGAGGACCGGAATCGAACCGGTACGATCGTTACCAATCGCAGGATTTTAAGTCCTGTGCGTCTGCCAGTTCCGCCACCCCGGCCTCTCTAAGCGAACGACGGGATTCGAACCCGCGACCCCCACCTTGGCAAGGTGGTGTTCTACCACTGAACTACGTTCGCACTGTTTTCTTCTATCTAAAAATGCCGGCTACATGACTTGAACACGCGACCCTCTGATTACAAATCAGATGCTCTACCAACTGAGCTAAGCCGGCTCATTTATTATATCTTAATGCGGGTTAAGGGACTTGAACCCCCACGCCGTTAAGCGCCAGATCCTAAATCTGGTGCGTCTGCCAATTCCGCCAAACCCGCATATATGACCCGTACTGGGCTCGAACCAGTGACCCATTGATTAAAAGTCAATTGCTCTACCAACTGAGCTAACGAGTCTAAAATAACTTACGTTATTCTAACGGTCCCGACGGGAATCGAACCCGCGATCTTCGCCGTGACAGGGCGACGTGATAACCGCTACACTACGGGACCTTTGGGAGTTAACGGGATCGAACCGCTGACCCTCTGCTTGTAAGGCAGATGCTCTCCCAGCTGAGCTAAACTCCCTAGAGCTAAGCGACTTCCATATCTCACAGGGGGCAACCCCCAACTACTTCCGGCGTTCTAGGGCTTAACTTCTGTGTTCGGCATGGGTACAGGTGTATCTCCTAGGCTATCGTCACTTAACTCTGAGTAATACCTACTCAAAATTGAATATCTATTCAAACCAAGAAAACCGTTCGCTTTCATATTCTCAGTTACTTTGGATAAGTCCTCGAGCTATTAGTATTAGTCCGCTACATGTGTCGCCACACTTCCACTTCTAACCTATCTACCTGATCATCTCTCAGGGCTCTTACTGATATAAAATCATGGGAAATCTCATCTTGAGGTGGGTTTCACACTTAGATGCTTTCAGCGTTTATCCCTTCCCTACATAGCTACCCAGCGATGCCTTTGGCAAGACAACTGGTACACCAGCGGTAAGTCCACTCTGGTCCTCTCGTACTAGGAGCAGATCCTCTCAAATTTCCTACGCCCGCGACGGATAGGGACCGAACTGTCTCACGACGTTCTGAACCCAGCTCGCGTGCCGCTTTAATGGGCGAACAGCCCAACCCTTGGGACCGACTACAGCCCCAGGATGCGACGAGCCGACATCGAGGTGCCAAACCTCCCCGTCGATGTGAACTCTTGGGGGAGATAAGCCTGTTATCCCCAGGGTAGCTTTTATCCGTTGAGCGATGGCCCTTCCATACGGAACCACCGGATCACTAAGCCCGACTTTCGTCCCTGCTCGAGTTGTAGCTCTCGCAGTCAAGCTCCCTTATACCTTTACACTCTGCGAATGATTTCCAACCATTCTGAGGGAACCTTTGGGCGCCTCCGTTACCTTTTAGGAGGCGACCGCCCCAGTCAAACTGCCCGTCAGACACTGTCTCCGATAGGGATCACCTATCTGGGTTAGAGTGGCCATAACACAAGGGTAGTATCCCAACAACGTCTCCTTCGAAACTGGCGTCCCGATCTCATAGACTCCTACCTATCCTGTACATGTGGTACAGACACTCAATATCAAACTGCAGTAAAGCTCCATGGGGTCTTTCCGTCCTGTCGCGGGTAACCTGCATCTTCACAGGTACTAAAATTTCACCGAGTCTCTCGTTGAGACAGTGCCCAAATCATTACGCCTTTCGTGCGGGTCGGAACTTACCCGACAAGGAATTTCGCTACCTTAGGACCGTTATAGTTACGGCCGCCGTTTACTGGGGCTTCAATTCATACCTTCGCTTACGCTAAGCACTCCTCTTAACCTTCCAGCACCGGGCAGGCGTCACCCCCTATACATCATCTTACGATTTAGCAGAGAGCTGTGTTTTTGATAAACAGTTGCTTGGGCCTATTCACTGCGGCTGACTTAAAGTCAGCACCCCTTCTCCCGAAGTTACGGGGTCATTTTGCCGAGTTCCTTAACGAGAGTTCTCTCGCTCACCTGAGGCTACTCGCCTCGACTACCTGTGTCGGTTTGCGGTACGGGTAGAGTATGCTTAAACGCTAGAAGCTTTTCTTGGCAGTGTGACGTCACTAACTTCGCTACTAAACTTCGCTCCCCATCACAGCTCAATGTTACAGATATAAGCATTTGACTCATATCACACCTCACTGCTTAGACAGACACTTCCAATCGTCTGCTTTAGTTAGCCTACTGCGTCCCTCCATCACTACATACTCTAGTACAGGAATATCAACCTGTTGTCCATCGGATACACCTTTCGGTCTCTCCTTAGGTCCCGACTAACCCAGGGCGGACGAGCCTTCCCCTGGAAACCTTAGTCTTACGGTGGACAGGATTCTCACCTGTCTTTCGCTACTCATACCGGCATTCTCACTTCTATGCGTTCCAGCACTCCTCACGGTACACCTTCTTCACACATAGAACGCTCTCCTACCATACCTATAAAGGTATCCACAGCTTCGGTAAATTGTTTTAGCCCCGGTACATTTTCGGCGCAGGGTCACTCGACTAGTGAGCTATTACGCACTCTTTGAATGAATAGCTGCTTCTAAGCTAACATCCTAGTTGTCTGTGCAACCCCACATCCTTTTCCACTTAACAATTATTTTGGGACCTTAGCTGGTGGTCTGGGCTGTTTCCCTTTCGACTACGGATCTTAGCACTCGCAGTCTGACTGCCGACCATAATTCATTGGCATTCGGAGTTTATCTGAGATTGGTAATCCGGGATGGACCCCTCACCCAAACAGTGCTCTACCTCCAAGAATCTCTAATGTCGACGCTAGCCCTAAAGCTATTTCGGAGAGAACCAGCTATCTCCAAGTTCGTTTGGAATTTCTCCGCTACCCACAAGTCATCCAAGCACTTTTCAACGTGCCCTGGTTCGGTCCTCCAGTGCGTCTTACCGCACCTTCAACCTGCTCATGGGTAGGTCACATGGTTTCGGGTCTACGTCATGATACTAATCCGCCCTATTCAGACTCGGTTTCCCTACGGCTCCGTCTCTTCAACTTAACCTCGCATCATAACGTAACTCGCCGGTTCATTCTACAAAAGGCACGCTCTCACCCATTAACGGGCTCGAACTTGTTGTAGGCACACGGTTTCAGGTTCTATTTCACTCCCCTCCCGGGGTGCTTTTCACCTTTCCCTCACGGTACTGGTTCACTATCGGTCACTAGGGAGTATTTAGGGTTGGGAGATGGTCCTCCCAGATTCCGACGGGATTTCACGTGTCCCGCCGTACTCAGGATACTGCTAGGTACAAAGACTATTTTAAATACGAGGCTATTACTCTCTTTGGCTGATCTTCCCAAATCATTCTTCTATAATCTTTGAGTCCACATTGCAGTCCTACAACCCCGAAGAGTAAACTCTTCGGTTTGCCCTCCTGCCGTTTCGCTCGCCGCTACTAAGGCAATCGCTTTTGCTTTCTCTTCCTGCAGCTACTTAGATGTTTCAGTTCACTGCGTCTTCCTCCTCACATCCTTAACAGATGTGGGTAACAGGTAGTACCTGTTGGGTTCCCCCATTCGGAAATCCCTGGATCATCGCTTACTTACAGCTACCCAAGGCATATCGTCGTTTGTCACGTCCTTCTTCGGCTCCTAGTGCCAAGGCATCCACCGTGCGCCCTTATTAACTTAACCTTATTTTTTGACCTTTCAGTCATAAACTCTTATTAATACTACAGCGTTTTCGGTTTATTTTCTTGTTACTATTTGATATAGATATTCAATTTTCAATGTGCATTACTTGGTGATCTCTCACCAATGGAGCCTAGCGGGATCGAACCGCTGACCTCCTGCGTGCAAAGCAGGCGCTCTCCCAGCTGAGCTAAGGCCCCACAAGACCTCTCAAGACTAAACAAGACCAATGCGCAGTTCCTTATCCTTAGAAAGGAGGTGATCCAGCCGCACCTTCCGATACGGCTACCTTGTTACGACTTCACCCCAATCATCTATCCCACCTTAGGCGGCTGGCTCCTAAAAGGTTACCTCACCGACTTCGGGTGTTACAAACTCTCGTGGTGTGACGGGCGGTGTGTACAAGGCCCGGGAACGTATTCACCGCGGCGTGCTGATCCGCGATTACTAGCGATTCCGACTTCATGTAGGCGAGTTGCAGCCTACAATCCGAACTGAGACTGGCTTTAAGAGATTAGCTTGCCGTCACCGGCTTGCGACTCGTTGTACCAGCCATTGTAGCACGTGTGTAGCCCAGGTCATAAGGGGCATGATGATTTGACGTCATCCCCACCTTCCTCCGGTTTATTACCGGCAGTCTCGCTAGAGTGCCCAACTAAATGATGGCAACTAACAATAGGGGTTGCGCTCGTTGCGGGACTTAACCCAACATCTCACGACACGAGCTGACGACAACCATGCACCACCTGTCACCTCTGTCCCGAAGGAAAAATCTATCTCTAGAGCGGTCAGAGGGATGTCAAGACCTGGTAAGGTTCTTCGCGTTGCTTCGAATTAAACCACATGCTCCACCGCTTGTGCGGGCCCCGTCAATTCCTTTGAGTTTCAACCTTGCGGTCGTACTCCCCAGGCGGAGTGCTTAATGCGTTAGCTGCGGCACTAAACCCCGGAAAGGGTCTAACACCTAGCACTCATCGTTTACGGCGTGGACTACCAGGGTATCTAATCCTGTTTGCTCCCCACGCTTTCGAGCCTCAGCGTCAGTTACAAGCCAGAGAGCCGCTTTCGCCACCGGTGTTCCTCCATATATCTACGCATTTCACCGCTACACATGGAATTCCACTCTCCCCTCTTGCACTCAAGTTAAACAGTTTCCAAAGCGTACTATGGTTAAGCCACAGCCTTTAACTTCAGACTTATCTAACCGCCTGCGCTCGCTTTACGCCCAATAAATCCGGACAACGCTCGGGACCTACGTATTACCGCGGCTGCTGGCACGTAGTTAGCCGTCCCTTTCTGGTAAGATACCGTCACAGTGTGAACTTTCCACTCTCACACTCGTTCTTCTCTTACAACAGAGCTTTACGATCCGAAAACCTTCTTCACTCACGCGGCGTTGCTCGGTCAGACTTCCGTCCATTGCCGAAGATTCCCTACTGCTGCCTCCCGTAGGAGTCTGGGCCGTGTCTCAGTCCCAGTGTGGCCGATCACCCTCTCAGGTCGGCTATGTATCGTCGCCTTGGTGAGCCGTTACCCCACCAACTAGCTAATACAACGCAGGTCCATCTGGTAGTGATGCAATTGCACCTTTTAAGCAAATGTCATGCAACATCTACTCTTATGCGGTATTAGCTATCGTTTCCAATAGTTATCCCCCGCTACCAGGCAGGTTACCTACGCGTTACTCACCCGTTCGCAACTCATCCGGAGAAGCAAGCTCCTCCTTCAGCGTTCTACTTGCATGTATTAGGCACGCCGCCAGCGTTCGTCCTGAGCCAGGATCAAACTCTCATTAAAAGTTTGAGTTCTCACTCATTTCTGTCACTGACAGATTTATTGTTTTTTCATTGTTCAGTACTATAACCTTAGTTATAGTGCCCTGCACATTGGTTCGTCTTGTTCAGTTTTCAAAGGTCTTTGTCACTTGCTTCTCTCAAGTGACAACTATATTAGTATATCACAGTCGCTTTCGCTTGTCAACACTTTTTTGAAACTTTTTTAATCTTTTTTCATCAAGTGCCTCAACCGCAACATACCATAGTCCGTACGGGATTCGAACCCGTGTTACCGCCGTGAAAAGGCGGTGTCTTAACCCCTTGACCAACGGACCTGAGCTGTTATTTTCAACTCTTACTATTATACAGACTTTTTCTGACTTGTCAACTACTTTTTTAAACTTTTTTTATTAATTTTACAACAGCTTCCGTTCGAGCAGTGTGTGGGAACATATCAACCGACTGGATATAATGGAGATCATAGACTTCTACTAAACGTACTAAATCACGAGCCAAGGTCGAAACATTGCAAGAAATATAGACCATTTTTTCTGGTACATAGGTAAGAATAGTATCTAATAACTTATCATCCAGACCTGTACGTGGTGGATCCACAATCAGAGCATCTGCTCGGTAGCCTTCCTTGTACCAACGAGGAATAATCTCTTCTGCCGTTCCAGCTTCGTAATGTGTGTTGTCAAATCCCATTCTTTTAGCATTTCGCTTGGCATCTTCAATGGCTTCTGGAATAATATCCATACCTCTTAATGTTTTAACTTTCTTTGCGAAGGCAAATCCAATCGTTCCAACTCCACAATAAGCGTCAATCAAATGGTCTTCTTTATTAACATCCAAGGCTTTTACAGCCTCACTATAGAGGACTTCTGTTTGTTCAGGATTTAGTTGATAGAATGCTCGAGGAGATAGTGAAAATTCATAATCGAGTACACCTTCTTGAATACTCTCTTGTCCCCAGATAATCTCTGTCTTTTCACCATAAATCTCACTGGTTTTAGCTGTATTGGTATTAACAGCTACTGTCACAACTTCTGGAAAATCTTTAATTAAATCTTTTACCAGCAGGGTTAAATTAAGCTGACGATTTATAACAATAATAATCTGAACCTGTCCAGTCTTTCTTGCTCGTCGGACCATTATAGTTCTAACACCTAGAACTTTTCTCTCATCCGTGATTGGAATCTGGTGATAAGTAAGTAATTCTGCTAGACGATTAGCAATCACTTGGGTTTCCTTGTCTTGTACCAGGCAGTCTTTCAACTCTACTAAATAGTGAGAGCTTTGTGCATATAAGCCCGCCTTGACCTGATTTTTAAATTTTCGAGTCTGAAATTGTAACTTAGCACGATAGTACTTGGGTTCCTGCATTCCAATCGTCGGGCGGATTTCATAGTTTTCATATCCTGCAGGAGCAAATTTTTTCAGCGCTTGGTGAAGTAAGTCCGTCTTGAACTCCAGCTGCTTATCATAATGCAGGTGCATGATTTGGCAGCCTCCACATTCATTGTAAATAGTACAAGCCGGCACAACTCGAAATTTAGACTTCTTGTTGACCTTCAGTAATTTTGCCTCAACAAAGTTACGTTTAATAGAAGTAATCTGACAATAGATATCTTCTCCTTTGAGAGCACCAGGCACAAAGACTAATGTTTTTTGATAAAAGCCGATTCCCTCACCATTAATTCCCATGCGCTTAATTTTTAATGGTATTTTTTGTTTCACTTTCAGATTCATACCCCTATCTTATCACATTTTGAGTTATAATAGAACTATGAAAATCACAAAACTTGAAAAGAAAAAAAGACTCTATCTGATGGAGCTTGATAATGGCGACAAATGCTACATTACTGAAGATACTATTGTTCGTTTTATGTTATCAAGAGATAAGGTGATAAGTGAAGAAGAATTGAAAGATATTCAGGACTTTGCCCAATTTTCTTACGGTAAGAATCTAGCCCTCTACCACCTATCCTTTAAAGCACGTACTGAAAAAGAGGTCAGAGAATATCTGAAAAAATACGATATTGATGAAAACATCGTTTCTCAAGTCATTATTAATCTTAAAGAAGATAAGTGGATTAATGATGCTCAGTACGCTTATGCTATCATCAATGCCAATCAACTTTCAGGAGACAAGGGTCCTTATGTACTGACTCAGAAACTAGCTCAAAAAGGGATTTCAAAATCTACTATAGAAGAGAACTTGAAAGAATTTGATTTTTCTGAAGTTGCTCAACGTGTAGCTAATAAACTATTGAAAAAATATGAGGGAAAACTTCCAGCTCGTGCCTTGCAAGATAAGATAATCCAAAATCTGACCAACAAGGGGTTTTCCTATTCTGATGCTAAAACTGCTTTTGACCAGTTGGATAGTCAAGTTGATCAAGAAACGACTCAGGAACTCATCTTCAAGGAACTTGATAAGCAATATGCTAAGTATGCCCGAAAATATGAAGGATACGAACTTAAACAGCGTTTAACTCAAGTTTTAGCACGAAAAGGCTACGATTTTTCGGATATAGCAAGCGCTCTCAGAGAATATCTTTAATATTTTCATGTAAAATTCACAGATTTTAGGTAATTTTATGGTACAATAGTAAACGATAAACTTATAAATTGTAGAAAGTTGGTTAGTTATGAAGCTTCCAAAAGAAGGCGACTTTATTACAATTCAAAGTTATAAGCATGATGGGAGTCTCCACCGAACTTGGCGGGACACCATGGTACTAAAAACAACAGAAAACGCCATTATTGGTGTCAACGATCATACACTGGTTACCGAAAGTGATGGTCGTCGTTGGGTCACTCGAGAACCGGCTATTGTTTACTTTCACAAGAAATATTGGTTTAATATCATTGCCATGATTCGTGATAATGGAATTTCCTACTATTGCAATATGGCTAGCCCCTACTATCTGGATGAAGAAGCACTGAAGTATATTGATTACGATTTGGATGTTAAAATTTTTACAGATGGAGAGAAACGTCTCTTGGACGTTGAGGAGTATGAGCGTCACAAACGCAAAATGAATTATTCCGATGACTTGGACTATATTTTAAAAGAACATGTCAAAATTCTTGTTGATTGGATTAACAATGGACGAGGTCCTTTCTCAGAAGCCTATGTAAACATTTGGTACAAGCGCTATGTAGAACTAAAGAATCGGTAAAGTTGTCAAACTGGGGTTAAGACCCCGGTTTTTTTATTTTAAAAACCCAGCTTTACAGCTGGGGTGATTTCTATATATCTAATTTCGTAACAGTAAATTTGATGTGGGAATAGTCTTTTTCAACATCCTTATCCAGCAAGAAAGCTGTAGCATCTTTCTTAACCTGAACCAGGTCAATATTCTGAGCTTGGGCTGCATAGACACAACCACAATAACATTGACGGTAAATGTCATACTCTTCACACATCTCTACCGAACGTTTGTAGCCTTGATTTTTCTTGAAATCACTTGGAAGATAGTGGGTTGTATAAATTTTTTGCACATCGATTCCGATACTATTAATGGTTTGAGAATTCTTATGAGGACTGATGGTCAAGGCTGAGCCAAAGTAGTCAAAGCCCAAGTCCATAGCCACTTGAGCTGTCTTATCCAGTCGGTAGTCAAAGCAAACCTGGCAACGGTCGCCACCTTCAGGCTCTTCTTCCAAACCTCGAACCAGTTTACGATATTCGTTAGGTTCATAAGGAGCTTCTAGGTATTGAACGCTATTGCCAGTTCGCTCATTGAAATCACTGACAAACTTTTTAGTCACATAGGCACGCTTATGGTATTCTGCCTTGGGATGGATATTAGAATTGGCAAAATAGATTGTCACATCTGCATACTTGGTCAAATATTCGAGGGTATAGGTACTGCAAGGGGCACAGCAAACGTGCATGAGAATGGTTGGCCGTTGCTCATTTTTCTCCCATACTTGTACCATCTTCTGCATGACACGGTCATAATTAATCTTCTGATTGAGGTTCATCTTGCTCAGAATTTCTTCTACATCGATCATGTTCTTCTCCTTTTTATAGTCTTATTTTATCATATAAGTTAGGAGAGCTCAAATCTATTTAGAAGTGAATATCATAAAAAGGAGGAATAGCCATTCCCTCCTTTTGTGTTTTTTATAAGTTGTTTTCTATAGAAAGCTTACATCATCCCACCCATCATACTTGGATCCATTGCTGGAGCTGGGGCTGCTGGTTCTGGTTTATTGGCTACGACTGCTTCCGTAGTCAAAATCAAGCTGGCTACAGATGCTGCATTTTGTAGAGCTGAACGACTCACTTTAACTGGGTCGATAATCCCTTGATCAATCATGTTAACCCATTCGCCAGTTGCTGCATTGAAGCCTGTACCAACTTCAGCATTTTTCAAACGATCGATAACGATAGAGCCTTCAAATCCTGCATTGTGGGCGATTTGACGAACAGGTTCTTCCAAAGCACGGAGAACAATATTGCGACCCGTTGCTTCGTCTCCTGTTAATTCCAAATCAGCTACGGCAGGGATAACATTTACAAGGGCTGTTCCACCACCTGCAACGATTCCTTCTTCAACAGCTGCACGAGTAGCGTTGAGGGCATCTTCAATGCGGAGTTTCATTTCTTTCAACTCAGTTTCAGTTGCAGCTCCGACCTTGATGACTGCTACACCACCTGACAATTTCGCCAAGCGTTCTTGCAATTTTTCACGGTCAAATTCAGAAGTTGTGGTTTCGATTTGAGACTTGATAACTGCAACACGGTGAGAAATCGCTTCAGGATTTCCAGCACCTTCTACGATAACCGTGCTATCTTTGTCCACAGTTACTCTCGCTGCTTGACCAAGTGCTTCAATTGTAGCATCTTTCAACTCAAGACCTAGGTCTTCTGTGATAACTGTTCCGCCTGTTAAGATGGCAATGTCTTCAAGCATGGCTTTGCGACGGTCACCAAAACCAGGTGCCTTGACTGCTACCACGTTGAAGGTTCCACGAATCTTGTTCAAAACAAGAGTTGGAAGAGCTTCGCCATCTACATCATCCGCAATAATCAAGAGTGGACGATTGCTTTGGAGAATACTTTCTAGGAGTGGCAAGATTTCTTGGATATTTGAAATCTTCTTATCAGTAATCAAAATGTATGGATTTTCAAGATCAGCTACCATTTTTTCGCTATCTGTCACCATGTACTGTGAAAGGTAACCGCGGTCAAACTGCATTCCTTCAACAACTTCAAGCTCTGTTTCCATACCACGTGACTCTTCGATAGTGATGACTCCATCTTTGCCAACTTTTTCCATAGCTTCAGAGATGTATTCACCGACTTTTTCAGAACGAGAAGAGACGGCTGCAACTTGAGCGATAGCTTCTTTGTTGGCAACAGGAATAGCATTGTTTTTCAAGGCTTCAACTGCTGCAGCAACTGCTGTTTCAATCCCACGACGAATGCCAATTGGATTGGCACCTGCAGTGACGTTTTTGATTCCTTCACGGACGATAGCTTGGGTCAAGACTGTTGCAGTCGTAGTCCCGTCACCTGCGATATCATTGGTTTTAGAAGCTACTTCTGATACCAATTTGGCACCCATATTTTCAAAATGGTCTTCCAATTCGATTTCTTTGGCAATAGTCACACCGTCATTGGTAATCAAGGGTGAACCGAATGACTTTTCAAGAACGACATTACGGCCTTTTGGTCCCAAGGTTACTTTAACAGTGTCTGCAAGGATATCGACACCACGGACCATAGCTGAACGGGCATCAGATGAAAATTTAATTTCTTTTGACATACTTACTTTCTCCTTCTATTTTTCAATGATAGCCAAGATGTTAGCTTCGCCTACGATGATGTACTTTTCATCGCCATCTTTGACATCAAGACCTGCGTGTGCTTCAACCAAGACACGGTCTCCAGCTTTAACACTTGGAGCAACCAAGTCACCGTTCAAGGTACGAACACCTTGTCCAGTAGCCACAACTTGAGCTGTTTTGGTTTTTTCTTGGGCTGAACCTGCGAGGACAAAACCTCCAACAGTTTGTTCTTTTTCTTCTACTTTTAAGACCACACGGTCCCCTAATGGTTTCAACATCTGATTTCCTCCATAATGAGATAGATATCATTAGCACTCTTTACACTTGAGTGCTAATTCATAGTTCTATTGTATCACTTGGTCAGAAATAGTCAAGAAAAAAGTCTGACTTTCTCAATATAAAAAGCCTGAGACCAACTCAGACTTTTTAATGCTTAAAATGGCAATTCTTCCTCTTCCAAAACCAAATCCGCCAAATCTTGTCCTGCATTATTTTCACGCATGGCACGTTGAGCACGACTTTCCAAGAGTTGGAATCCTGTCACAAGGACTTCAGTCACATAGTTCATCTGACCATTTTTCTCAAAACGACGGGTACGAAGTTCTCCATCCACAGAGATAAGACTACCTTTAGTTGCGTAGCTGGCCAAGCTTTCTGCTAGTTTGCCCCATAGAACCATATTGACAAAGTCAGCTTCGCGCTCCCCATTTTGGTCTTTGTAACGACGGTTCACAGCGATAGTTGCTCGCGCTACTGACTTGTCATTGTTGGTTTTGTGCAATTCTGGTGTAGACGTCAAACGCCCAATCATGATAACTTTATTATACATATTTTTTCCTCCTACTTATCTATTCGCAGAAAATCAAAAAAGTTACAGAAATTTGTAACTTTTCGAGGAAATTTTTTACTTTTTATGAACCATGAAACCTGTCGCCTGTTGATTGGCCATAATGGTCATATCTGTAATCTGCACACGACGAGGTTGACTGGTCACATAGACTACTGTGTCTGCAATATCCTGAGCTTGCAAGGCTTCTATTCCTTGGTAAACGGACGCAGCTCTCTCTTTATCACCATGAAAACGTACCGTAGAAAAATCTGTTTCGACAATTCCCGGTTGAATAGTCGTCACCTTGATATCCGTTGCGATGGTATCAATTCGCAGACCATCTGAAAAGGTCTTAACCGCTGCCTTGGTAGCTGAATAAACTGCTGCACCCGCATAGGCATAAATTCCTGCGGTTGAGCCCATATTGATGATATGTCCTTGATTGGCTTTTACCATTGCTGGCAAGAAACAGCGAGTGACTGCCATCAAACCTTTGACATTGGTATCCAACATGGTCAGCATATCCAACTCTTCATAGTTTTGATATGGAGCCAAGCCAAGAGCCAAACCTGCGTTATTGACCAGAATATCAATCTGACCTATCGTTTCTAGAATATCAGAGCAGACAGTCTTTACCATGGTCATATCTGTGACATCTAGCGAAAAAGTCCAAACTGTCTGATTTGGGAAGGCTTCTGCAAACTCCGACTTAAGGGCTTCTAGTCTATCTGTCCGTCGACCTGTTAAAACGATATTCTCACCCTGCTCCAGATAAGCACGCGCAATCGCTTCACCGATTCCTGATGTCGCCCCTGTAATCACAACATTTTTTGTCATCTTATTTCCTTCTAGCTGGTCTATCAGATACTGACAACTTCCTAGGTAGTCCAGTGTTTAGCTGGATCAAATGGAGTTCCAACAACTTGGTCTTCTGATAATTCAATAATACCACGCTTTTGCGGAGCATTTGGCAAGGCAAGTTCACGAGGGCTACACATCATGCCAAAACTCTTTTCGCCACGAAGCTCACCTGGGAAAATAAGATTGCCTTTGGGCATCATAGCTCCAGGAAGAGCCACAATGGTTTTCAACCCGACACGCGCATTGGGAGCCCCTGCAACGATTTGCACTGTCTTGTCACTTGCGACTGCAACTTGGCAGATGTTGAGGTGGTCACTATCTGGATGGGCTACCATCTCAACAATTTCACCAACAACAAACTTAGGTTCCTTGTCATTAACAATTTCTTCTGTAAAGCCTTCTGCCTGTAATTCTTGGTTCAAACGAGCGACTTGCTCATCTGATAAAAATACTTGACCGCGCTCTGCGATTTCAAAGAAAGTTGAAACTTCGAAAATATTCCACGCCACTGTTTCCCCATTATCTTTGAGAAAAACACGGGCTACCTTGCCTTTGCGCTCCACATCCAGTTTGGCATCTCCGCTATTTTTCACGATGACCATAAGGACATCACCGACATATTCTTTATTATATGTAAAAATCATTGTTTCCTTTTTCTCCTATTTCAGTCCTGCTAAAAAGTCGTTAATTTGTTGCTTGCTTTTACGGTCGCGATTAACAAAACGACCAATTTCCTTGTCTTTTTCTAGAACAACAAGGCTAGGAATTCCGTAAACATCCCAGAGTTTGGCTAAATCCATGTACTGGTCTCGGTCCACCCGAATAAAGGTGAACTCTGGATTGGTCTCCTCAATTTCTGGCAAGGCAGGATAGATATAACGGCAATCGCCACACCAGTCCGCCACAAAAAGAAAAACCTTCTTGCCATCTTTTTCTACTAAAGATGCTAATTCTTCTAAACTTGCTGGTTGTATCATAAGACTTCCTCCTCATAGACTAGGTCTTCATGTTCATAGACAAAGGTATAATGACGGCCATCCTCAAAAATGACGCCACCAACCAAGCT
Source organism: Streptococcus mitis NCTC 12261 (assembly GCF_000148585.2). Classification (NCBI taxonomy): domain Bacteria; kingdom Bacillati; phylum Bacillota; class Bacilli; order Lactobacillales; family Streptococcaceae; genus Streptococcus; species Streptococcus mitis. The sequence continues at coordinate 365,769 of NZ_CP028414.1, read as the reverse complement.
CTCTAGACTGCTTTCATAGACTTGAACATAGAGGGTCGCAATTTCCCCCATGTCTGAAAAATGGTCTCGCACAATCGCTGTCAACTCTTCCTGAGTCTTCCTGAGCTTACGGTCATCTGCAACTTTTTTCGTAGCAAGGGCAAGGCTTCCAATACCTAGCAGAGCCAAGCCTGCCATCCACATTTTTTTAGCTTTCATACCATTCATTTTAACACAAAAAAGGCTTTAGGACAAATGAGGAAACAGAAAAAAAGCAAGTAAAAAGCCCCTTCCTTTAAGGAAAAGGACTTCTTATACTCAATGAAAATCAAAGAGCAAACTAGGAAGCTAGCCGCAGATTGCTCAAAGCAGCGTTTTGAGGTTGTGGATAAAGCTGACGTGGTTTGAAGAGATTTTCGAAGAGTATTATTCTTATTGCCAGGCACCTGAGTTGCCAACGTAGTAACCATCAGGCGTGTAGGTATTGCGAAGCATCTTACCTGATGAAGACAGATAATACCACTTACCATTGTCTTTGACCCAATCATTCGCTAGCATGGCACCAGAAGAACTTACATAATACCATTCTCCCTTGTCATAAACCCAAGCGCTTGCTTTCATAGCTCCTGAAGTTGATAAATAGTACCACTTGCCTTGGTCGTAAAGCCAATCACTAGCAATCATAGCTCCTGATGATTTAAAGGCATACCAGTTACCACCTTGATAGAGCCAAGTTTGATTGAACATGACTCCTTTATCATTCATAAAGTACCAAGTTCCCTTGTCTTTAACCCAAGTATTCTGTACTAATTGACCTTGTTTTTGATAGTACCAGTTTTGGTTTGATTTTAGCCAGCTTTCTGCTTTTACAATCGGATAAAGTTCTTTGAAAGATCCTCCATCATATTTATGACTGATAGACTTTAGTTTTTCAAGTTTCAACTCGCCATTGTCATAATCTGTCCAAGCAAAGACTTTTTGACCATTGACAGTCTCTGGTAAGGTAGCAGTGTAAGTCTTGGTTTGATAATCCCATTTAGCATCGAGGTAAGTGTATTGATCATTCGATTCTTCAATACGATAGTAACCTCTCTTTCCACTATCATTATGAATATCATCCACAACTTTCGTTGACCAGGTCTTCACTTCGTTTCCGCTCTTGGCCTCTACCTTGATATCTCCTCTATAGCCATATGGAACATAAAAATTCAGGTAACGCCCTTCTTCCCCGATCATAGACTTGTCCTTTTCTTGACCTAGGAAATTGACAGTCTGATCTTGACCATTGAGACTAACTGTCCACTCGATTTTCTCGGTTTTTGGCAAATCCAAGACTTTGATATCCACTTCATGACCATTGTTAAACCGAAGAATCTTGCCATCTTGATACTGTACTCCACACTTAACAACCCATTCTTCTTTAAGCTCAAATGCCTGCCCTGAATGAGGTGAAACTAGCAAAGCTAAACCTGCTAGAGACAAACCAAATAGTGTGATTTTTTTCATTGTAGTTCCTCCTTAGTCGTTATTATGTTAATTATATCACTATGTTTTTATTTTGCAACTCATATCCTAAATATACAAGTAAAAAACCTCTGAGATTGTTCTCAAAGATTTTTTGCTTGCTAATTACTGTTCTCAACTGCTGCAGTGACAAAGGCAGTGTAGAGTTCTTCTGGACGATTTGGACGGCTTGACAGTTCAGGGTGATACTGACACGCTACAAAGAATTTATTTTCAGGAATTTCCACAATTTCGACCAAACGATTGTCTGGAGAAACACCTGAGAAGACAAAGCCTGCTGCCTCAAACTGCTCACGGAAGGCGTTGTTAAACTCATAACGGTGACGGTGACGGCGTTGCACCACTTCTTGATTGTGATAAGCAGCCGCTGCCTTAGATCCACGCTTCAACTTAGATGGATAAAGTCCCAAGCGAAGGGTTCCCCCCATATCCTCAACATCAATCTGATCACGCATGATATCAATGATAGGATATTTTGTTTCTGGTGCAAGTTCTGCTGAATTGGCACCTTCAAGACCCAAAACGTGACGAGCAAACTCGATACATGTCAACTGCATTCCCAAGCAGACTCCCAACATTGGAACATCATTCTCACGCGCATAGCGGATGGCTTGGATTTTCCCTTCCGTACCACGTTGACCAAATCCACCTGGTACGATGATTCCATCCGCATCAGACAAGAGTTCTGCCACATTCTCTGCTGTCACATCATTGGCATTGATCCAATTGATTTTAACTTCTGCGTCGTTGGCATAACCAGAGTGTTTCAAAGCTTCAACTACAGAGATGTAGGCATCCTGCAACTCCACATACTTACCGACAAGGGAAATTTTAACTTGTTTCTTGAGGTTCATGACCTTGTCTACCATAGCTGACCATTCTGTCATATCCGCTACTGGTGCATCTAATTTCAAATGGTCACAGACAATTTGGTCCATACCTTGTGCCTGCAAGTTCAATGGAATTTGGTAAAGGTGCTCAACATCCAACGATTCGATAACGGCTTCTGGTGCCACATCACAGAACTGGGCCAGTTTGTTTTTAATTCCTTGACCAGCTGGCTCTTCTGTACGAATAACCAACATATTTGGCTGGATTCCCAATCCACGCAATTCTTTTACAGAGTGTTGAGTTGGTTTGGTCTTCATTTCACCAGCAGCCTTGAGGTAAGGAAGCAGGGTTGTATGGATATACATGACATTATCCGCACCCACATCCGCCTTCATCTGACGAAGGGCCTCTAAGAATGGCAAGGACTCAATATCCCCAACAGTTCCACCAACCTCTGTGATAATGACATCAGAATCAGTCGTTAGAGCGGCACGCTTGATTTTTTCTTTTAAAGCATCTGTGATATGAGGAATAACCTGAACAGTTGCCCCAAGGTATTCTCCACGACGTTCCTTACGAAGAACTTCACTGTAAATTTTACCAGTAGTCACGTTGGAATATTTGTTAAGATTGATATCGATGAAACGTTCATAGTGACCCAAGTCCAAATCTGTCTCAGCTCCGTCATCTGTCACAAAAACTTCCCCGTGCTGGTAAGGACTCATAGTTCCCGGATCGATATTGATATAAGGATCAAACTTTTGAATGGTTACTTTGAGACCACGATTTTTCAAGAGACGGCCTAGACTCGCTGCGACAATCCCTTTCCCAATAGACGATACCACACCACCAGTTACAAAAATATATTTCGTAGACATAGATTCCTCTTTCTAAAATGCTCAAGGCCTTGTTAACTACAAGGGGACATAGAAAACAAGACCCTACTAATAAGAATAATCTGGGACGACTGCACCAGATTCACAACTAAAATACAAGAAGATAACTTCTTTAAAAAAACAAAAATAGCTCCCTAAGAACTAGGGAGCCCCGACCTCTAAAAGAGGTGCCCGAACAATATGATACCTAAAATTAGGATAATTGTCAATAGCTAACTTTTATTCCTCGATGTTTTCAGCATCATCATCTGAAAACTCGTCGTCTTCTTCGTTAAGATCCACATCTTCACCCAAGTCATCTGGAGCGATTTCGTTGATTTCTGCATCGTAAGCTTCCACTTCATTTTTCTCATCATCTGGATTTTCATCATCGTATGAAAGAGCTGGATCTGCTTCGTATGCGTCTTCATCTTCTGGATCATCTGCATTGTAGTCAATAGCATCTGAATCGCCGTCCATGAAGGCATTGACACGTTTTTTCTTAGCTTTTGGTGCTACTTCATCGTCATCATTTTCTTCAAGAGCGATGATTTCTTCGTCGATTTCGTCTACACCATACCATGAACGAAGCCCCCATTTGTTGTCTCCAAGTGAGATGAAGCTACCGTCAAAGTTCAACTCTGTGTAGAACAAAGGCAAGGCTTCACGGATATCGCTGTTTGATGTCCCAAGGTAGTTTTGAATTTCGTTTACAAGATCGCTAAAATGCATCTCATGGTCTCGACCACGAAGTTCCAAGATAGCACGCGCTACCTCAATCATAGATAGTTCACTTTTTTCTTGCCCAGCAAATACTTCTAATTCCAAAGCGTTTCTCCTCATTTATACTACTATCGCCAGAGCGAACAGACTCTGACCTCATTTTATCATTTACTCTTTATTTTACGATAATTTTGCAGAATAGTCAAAGGTTAAGGGGGAGAAAGTGACAGGACTTTTATTTCTTTTCTACCCAGCCAATAGCATCGCTAGGTGGATTTTCGGTATCAATCCAGATAAATTCAATACCGACTTCTCCATTTTTAAACTTAGTCAAACGAATTCCGTTGATTTCCAGTTCATTGAGTCGTTGGCCTGTCAAGACTTCTCGTTCTTTCAACTGGAAAACACCACGCAAAATCCAATTTCCAAGAATTTCTTGCTTATCAGTTGACTGAATCGCCTTCCCAGCTTCTTGGTTTATATAGGCATCGATGACATCTCCGGAAGGTAAAAATCGTAACTTAAAAGTTCTTTCTTCTTTGGATAGAGCTAGTTTTTTAGTGTCAGGTTCAAAACATCCAAATCCTGGACCAAAGAAATCCGGTCTTTCATCATGGAAATTCTTGGAGTCAGGCAGAGGAATGTAAACTTCGCTGACTGGACGATAGACGAGTTGTTCAATCTCTTTAATGAGTTTTTCATTGCCAGTATTATGCACAAAGTGAATCAAGTCCTCACGAATAGTCTTCATCTGAACTTTTTCTTCCTTGCTAGTCCACTTTTTCAAGAGGATTTCTTCTAAAGAGAAGGTCACAAAAGCTAGTTCTTCTGGAGCTAAATTGTCTTTGAATTTATTCTGAATCTTTAGAATCCGCGGCAGACGATCTTTCTTAGCTAGTTTTGATCCACCATTAAAAGCATTGAAACCAGAGTTTTCTTCCACGTTTCCATGTTTGTCTGTGATAACCCAAGACACGGTTTCTAGGATATCGGATTGTCCCTTTTCAGCGGTCAGTAAATGAAGATTTTCAAAGAGAGAAAAAGGATCTTCGATATAATGCACATCCCAAGTATCTACCACAATGTCCTTATTGTTAAAAGTCATGTGGAGCTGGCTGTCAGCTGCCGTGTACTTGTAGTGGTGTTGCCCATCCGTAAAACGAAAATTGGTTGGATTATTTTTGGTGGTTGAGCCTTCAATGACCAGATTATCAATATCTACTGGTAAATAAGATGTCTCACCGACAAAAATCCTTGGATTTTCTCCTTTTGGTGTCGGCATCAAGACGTGGTAAACAGCTTCAACATTGACTGATTCCGAGTTAAATCCCTTGATTTGCGCCTTAGAAGACTCTATTCTCTGATTCCTCAAAGTCGCAATCTTTCTTGCCAATTCTTCATATCTTTGATAGTTTTCCTTGTCTGCAGCTTCTTTATCAGCTGAAATATCCGCATGAAACTTGATATCACCCAATAAGTCCGTCCAAGATTGAGAATCTTTCTTGAACTGGGCAATTTTTTGGTCTCCTGAATTGATTCCAAAAGACTTGATACCCACTAGGTATTTATGATTTTCATCCACAACGACAGAAGCATCATAGGAAGTATTGGCGATATCTTCCCCAACAGCATTAAAAGCCTTCTGGAAAACAGTCTCCTGAAATTTGGAGTTGACGATAGGAGCAACATAATTCTCCGTTTGTCCCTCGTCTTCGGATTCTGCCTTTTGAGAGAAAGCTTGGCTCAAGCTAGCGAAGTTGGTAATTAAAGTTTTGTATTTGTTTTTTTGTTCAGACTTTAGATGTTCCCACATAAGCACCCTCTTTTCTATTTTCAGTATATCAAAAGAAGATTAGTTTTTCACTAACCCTCTTATATATTCGTTAATTAATACTGTAAAATTCGAGATTACCTCGTTTTTTTACAAGTCTCAAATAGTCTTCATCTGACAGAAGAGCTAAACCATCATCACAAGCCTTGATTTTTTCAAGTGCCTGGTCATAGCTATCTACAAAGTCCTTGACATAGGATTGCCCTTCAAACTGGCCATTCATCTTGGTGTAGATAATGGCAAATTTTCCTGAGCGGTCAAGTTGAGAATGTCCTTGGCTTTCGTTCAAAGCCTTGGCAATATTCTCCGCGATGCGTTTAATCACGGGAACGACTACACTATTTCCAGCCTGCTTGTAGAGCTGACCATTGGAAACCCCTTCTGGGATTTTAAATGATTTAGGATAGCCTTGAACATTAAAGGTCTCTTTGGGAGTCAACTTACGAATCTCACCACTATCTGTCAGAATCAATGGAACGTTATGTCCACCTGTTCCCATATTGGCTGTTAGGGTAGGGACAACGCCATTTTTATTTTCACGGACATACTGACGGCGCCACTGGTAAACTGTATCTTGACTGGTGACTTCAAACTTCAACTGGTCGTAGAAATTCTGCTTACCTTCACGATAGTAGTAGACCTCATCTAGCTTATCGCCAAAGTTAATGACGTCTTGAAGAGTCGTAGTCAGCTTGATTTCCTCTGGGAATTCAAACAAGTCATAAGCTTCCTTAGTATCAAAACCGACAATGTAGATCCGCTCACGGTTTTGTGGGATATTTCCGTAGTCTTTCCCATTGAGAACCTTCCACTTAATGAAGTAGTTGTTCTCCGTCAAGGCTTCACGAATAACCTTGAAGGTATTGCCATGGTCATGACCGACCATGTTTTTGACGTTTTCTATGAAAATAGCGCGAGGTTTACGCCCCTCAATCATGCGAAGCAACTCAAAGAAAAGATCGCCACGATCATCATCAAAGCCCTTACGATAACCCGCAATACTAAAGGCCTGACAAGGGAAACCTCCCATAATCACATCCACGCGCTCAGCCGGGATGTCCTCTGGCTGAACATCGTGAATATCACGACCATCCAAAAAGGTATCTGGATGGTTTAACTGATAAGTCTGACGCGCATACTTATCAAATTCATTGGCATACACCACTCTGAACTCGTTGGTCTGTTCAAATCCCAACTCAATCCCTCCAACACCTGAGAAGAAAGCTGCAATGTTGTACTTCTCAGGTCGGTTCAAACTTACAGAATTTGTCATGTAGTTACCTGCTTTCTAGAAATGTTAGTTATATTAGTAGTATTTTGATAATTTGCAAATAATTGTATTTTATCTTTTTATTGGATATAAAAAGATCTATTTGTACCCATATTTTTACTTGCTCCTATGGATTTATCAACAATTTCCTATCTTTATTAATTTCCTGTTATACAATTATGTACTTTCATCATTAATGTTTATTATTGATTATTCTTTTTGGTCTTGATCTTACCAATGCTTTCACTCGTTCTGATAGATGTATCAATAATTTTCTCTCTTCGTTAATTTCCTCTTCTACAATTTGTATACTTTTATCATCAATATTTGATATCACATATCCTTTTACATCATTAAATTCTTCTTTAGAATGAGCTAATGAATTCCGTTTATCTATCATTCGCATCCAATCATTCAATAATGATTTGTTGAGGGTTTTATCACGTTTACTAAGATGATTATTTTTAAAATCTCCGTATAGAGATTTATAATTTCTAGAATCTGCCAAGTCAACCTTTAATATTTTTTTTAATTCATATTCTATCTCAGCATTTTCACTCATATACTCTCCTCTAAGAGCATTTAGTTCATCCCATTTTGATAGACTAATTTCAATGGCTTTCTGAAATTCACGTTTAATTACTTCATCACTAGGAGAGGATAAGTTGATAATCATAGTATTATTTAATAATCCTAGATTATCTTCCTTATTAATTTTTGTTATTACTGTCTCCTTTATCTCATCATAATTTTTTGAATAAAGAATAAAAAATTGCTTATAGTTTTCTCGACTTCTTACATCACTTAAAAAGTCAATGCCATTATCAATACCATTCGCATATTCTTCTCCTAAATTAAAATCAGATATAAAAAAATCGATTCTTTTAGAACTATCATCCAAAACTTTTCTGGCATCTCCAATGCTTTCACATAAATAACAATTATCTGTTAATAATTGATAACCTTTATCTTCTATAGCTTTGTTTACTATTTTTAAATAGTCGTGAAAAGCATCTTCCATCTCATCTTCTAACCAAATAATACTAATATCTCTACGCATTTTCTAATTATCACCTAATTCAATTATAAAGCTTGTTTCTTCCGTATTTGAAACCACTTTAATTTCCCATTTAAATTTTTTACAAGTTTGTCTAATTATGTACATTCCAACTCCTGTTCCATTTTCTTTAGTAGTAAATCCTAATCTAAAAATATCGTCCTTATTTACTATTTCAGAAGATAATGGCTTATTAGAAGTTATAACTAATCTATTTTCTTCATCTATGAATTTAAATATAATTTTGTCTGCTAGTTGATCCATAGCATTTATAATAAAATTATCTAGTATCATACCTAAATCAAAAATATGTACTCTGGAAGTATGAGGATTATTTGAAAAATCAATTATAATCTCTAAATTTTTATAAGACAGACTGTTTAAGTAACTCTTTATATAACTTTTGACATTAATGTATTTCCTTCCTTTTACTTCCGAAGTATTTAATTTGAGAATTTGGTTTTTTATTGTAAATAATTTTCCAGAAGATTTTTTTAGACTAACAACATACTCGCTCACTCGTTCAAAATCATCTGTCGATTTAAAATCTGCAACAATTTTTTTATTTACTGAATCTATGTTTTTATACACTCCAGTTAATTCATGAGCCAGCAAATTTTGTTGCGCAGAATTATTACTTCCAATTAAAACATCCTTTCTTTTACTTTCCTCCTCTGCTATGTCTCTAGCTATTTCTGCTTCTTTTTGTTTTGTCTCTGCCAATTTTCTAGCTAAATCAGCCTCCTGACGTTGCTGTTCTGCAATTCTTTTATTTTCTTCTGCTTGCTTCCTTTTTTCCTCTGCAAGTTGCTCTTTTCTTTCTGATTTCTCTTTTTCTTCTTGTCGAATTTTTTCCACTTCTTTGCGAACTACACCACCAACATTAACACGTTCACTTATCAACTTATTAACAATTGGTTTTAGCAGTTCAATCAATAAAGTTATCCTTTCATCATTTCCTGATAATCCTTCACGATTTGAAGTTGAAATATCCTCCAAATAATCATTGTCTAAAATATCAAATGAGATTTCCCCTTCTATATAATTACTAAATGCTTGAGTATTATTTAACTGTGGCATAAAATCTGATACTGCCAATTTATCTCTAACATAAAGTCTTAGCTGATTAGCCTTATAAACAGAATTCCTTATAAATCTATTATTGGGATCATTTTTTGTATTTTCAGCTGCTTCCACCATATTAATTGTACTGTGGATTCCTATCCAACCAGTTAATTCATAATTAAATTCCTTTGCATATCCTTGTAAAGTTATAAATTTTCTTTTTCCTTTTAAATTTATTTTAGTAATATCTGATGGATTTAATTTTTTTACCTTACGTAATTTGTTGGATACTTGTTCTAAATCTGCATTTATTTTCACTGAGTCATTTAACAATTTGTTTTCAACGATACCTTCAGAAGTTTGAAAAAAAGCATACAAATTTTTAAATCCAATTACTTTAGAAACTTTTGAAAATTCTATCTTCTGTTTTGCTTTAGTCTTGTACGCCACTTCGATAACTGCACCAATATTGTTTAACAAGTAATAATTAGCCAAATTCATCTTTAAAGAATCTAGCTTTCCCTCTGCAAATCCAGCTAAATTAACTCCAACCGATTTTATCAAAGTCCCCGACTCAAACGAATCCCAAACACTTCTATTTTCAATAGATACATCATTAATGTCAACACGAATTAATTCAGGAATATCGCTATCAGATGCATTTGTAGAGTCTAACATCCAAGCTGTTTCAGTTCCTCCCTTCTTAGAAACTATATAATATTTTTTTGACAAAAATAATGTCGCTAATTTTCCTATACCTTTTCTTCCCTTTGTCTTCTCAGAGAATTCCTCGTTTGATATACGTCTATTTCTACCAATCAAGGCGTACTTAGTAGATAAATCTTCATAGCTCATTCCACTGCCATTATCTAAAATCTCTAATATCGAATTCTCTTTATCGATAGATTCTATATAGAGCTTGACATTTGTTGCACCAGCATCTAAACCATTAGCTATTAATTCAGATATTGCGCTCCAATTATTAGTATACATTTGCTTTCCTAACAAGTTTAAAGCAAAATAAGAGAAGTTAAATGGGATACTATTAGTTTCTATCATAATCAAACGCCTTTATAATTTATTTTCCTCGAAAAAATTTTTTATTCTATTAGCCAGATGAATACTCAAAATAGGGGGGACAGCATTCCCAATTTGAGTATTGATAGCTTGCAATCCACCTACAAATTTATAATTATCTGGAAAAGATTGAATTCTTGCCCCTTCTCTAGCCGTCAAAGCTCGGTTTTGTTCAGGATGAATGCAACGAAGAGAGGATGGTGTTGACAAATTATTTGTAATAGTAGTAGAAGGTCTATCCCACCACAATCTACCGTAAGTATTATTATAGCCAGAAGTCAGGTATAAATCTTTATCTAAAATACCATCTTCTACCATCCTATTAATATCGTTTTTTCCTTGCCCCTCTTCAAGAGCTCTCATTATTTTTTGTAATCTCTCACCATGATTTCGACTAACATGATTAAGTAGCTCGGTTTGATTTCCTTTTAATAAAGCTTGGTACTCTGTTCTTGGTTCACATATATAATTATTTTTTTGTTCATTATTTCCTAATATAGGTAAATCACTAATTGCATCTCTTAATGTAATTTCATTGTTTAGGGTAGTTTCTTCTGGGAATGTCCACTCGAACTTAATTTTTAAATCCTTTCTTATTCCTATCAAAAAAACACGTTCTCTATTTTGAGGAACACCAAAATCTTTTGCATTAATTAATTTAGTAAAAACGTCATAACCACTGACATCACCAAAGCTTGATAAATCATTAAAACTTTCTTTTACATTTCTAATGATTGGGCCGTTCTGTTCATTTTTCATAGTTAAAAGTCCAAAAACATTTTCAAAAACAAACATCTTAGGTTGGATAAAAGAAAGTATTCTTCGATATTCTCTATACATTTTAGCTCTTTTATCATATTGTCTCTTACCAACCGTACTAAATGACTGACAAGGTGGTCCACCAATAACTAAATCAACTCTTTTTGAACTGATTCCTTTGGATTTTAAAAAATGTTCATCTATATTAGCAATATCTTCCTCAATCATAGTAACTCTAGGATAATTTTGTCTGAAAGCTTCTGCTGCATCATGATTGAATTCATTTGCAAATCTAATGTTAAAGTCATTTCTGGAAACAAATTTATTATTTTTAATTGTATTCTGAAAGCCAAAAGTCAATCCTCCAGCACCAGAAAATAAGTCTACAACTTCTATCATTTCTTACCTTTTTTCAAAAAATATTCTCATTTTTCATTATACCAAAAAACACGGTTTATCACCGTGTTTCTATGTTTATTTCACCAACTTCTTCATCTCATCAATACGTGCTACGGTCGCATCATATTTCGCTTGGTAGTCAGCTTGTTTGTCACGTTCTTTTTGGACGACTTCTGGTTTGGCATTGGCTACGAAGCGTTCGTTAGAGAGCTTCTTGCCGACCATGTCCAGTTCTTTTTGCCATTTAGCCAGTTCCTTGTCGAGACGAGCTAGTTCTTCTTCGACATTTAGGAGATCTGCGAGTGGCAGGTAGATTTCTGCTCCTGTGATGACACTTGACATAGCGAGTTCAGGTGCAGGGATGTTTGATGCGATTTCCAAGTGTTCTGGATTTGTGAAGCGTTTGATGTAGTTGACATTGCTGTTAAAGAAGGCTTCCAAGTCGCTATCGCTTGTCTTAACAAGGATGGTGATTGGCTTACTTGGTGCTACGTTTACTTCCGCACGCGCATTACGAACGGCACGGATCAAGTCTTTGAGGCTCTCTACACCTGTGTGAGCAGCGAGGTCTTCAAAGGCTGGATTAACAGTTGGGTATTCTGCTGTCACGATAGAGCCTTCTGAGATTTGCCCAAAGATTTCCTCTGTCACGAATGGCATGATTGGGTGAAGGAGACGAAGAATCTTGTCCAAAGTATAAAGGAGAACAGAACGTGTGATAACTTTCTCTTCTTCATTATCGCTGTAAAGGACTTCCTTAGTCAACTCAACGTACCAGTCCGCAAACTCATCCCAGATAAAGTTGTAGAGGATGTGACCAGCCACACCAAACTCAAACTTGTCAAAGTTGGTAGTTGCTTTTCCGATGGTTTCATTGAGGTTGTGGAGAATCCAGCGGTCTGTGACATTACCAGCTTCCTTGTTGACAACTTTTTCCACATTGGCAGTTGCTTGCTCAAGGGTCAAGCCTTCATTGTTCATGAGGATGTAGCGAGAGATGTTCCAGATCTTGTTAATGAAGTTCCATGAAGCATCCATTTTCTCGTAAGAGAAGCGCACGTCTTGACCTGGTGCAGAACCGTTTGAAAGGAACCAACGCAGGCTATCTGTTCCGTACTTATCAATAACATCCATCGGATCAATCCCATTGCCCAGTGATTTAGACATCTTACGGCCTTCCTCGTCACGAATCAGACCATGAATCAATGCATTTTTGAATGGCGATTTGCCAGTAAATTCCAAACCTTGGAAAATCATTCGAGATACCCAGAACGGGATAATATCATAACCAGTCACCAAAGTTGATGTTGGATAATAACGTTTGAAGTCTTCTGAGTCGACATCTGGCCAGCCCATGGTAGAGAATGGCCAAAGGGCAGAACTGAACCAAGTATCCAAGACGTCTTCGTCCTGAGTCCAACCGTCGCCTTCTGGAGCTTCTTCGCCGACATATATTTCACCCTCAGCATTGTACCAAGCAGGGATTTGGTGACCCCACCAGAGCTGACGAGAGATTACCCAGTCGTGAACATTTTCCATCCATTGGAGGAAGGTATCGTTGAAACGAGGTGGGTAGAATTCTACCTTGTCCTCTGTGTCTTGGTTGGCAATAGCATTCTTAGCCAATTGGTCCATCTTAACGAACCATTGAGTAGACAAGCGTGGTTCAACCACAACACCTGTACGCTCTGAGTGACCAACACTGTGGACACGTTTTTCGATTTTAACGAAGGCACCAATTTCTTCCAACTTGGCAACGACTGCCTTACGAGCTTCAAAACGGTCCATACCTGCAAACTCGAAGGCAAGCTCATTCATAGTTCCGTCGTCGTTCATCACGTTGACTTGTGGCAAGTTATGACGTTGACCAACCAAGAAGTCGTTTGGATCGTGGGCAGGCGTGATTTTCACGACACCAGTACCAAACTCAGGGTCTGCGTGTTCGTCTCCAACGATTGGAATCAGTTTATTAGCGATTGGAAGGATGACATTTTTACCAATCAAGTCCTTGTATCGGGGATCTTCTGGGTTGACCGCAACCGCAACGTCTCCAAACATGGTCTCAGGACGAGTTGTCGCCACTTCAAGGGCGCGTGAACCGTCTTCCAGCATATAATTCATGTGGTAGAAGGCACCTTCGACATCCTTGTGAATCACCTCGATATCAGAAAGGGCTGTGCGAGCTGCTGGGTCCCAGTTGATGATAAACTCACCACGGTAAATCCAGCCTTTCTTGTAAAGGTCCACAAAGACCTTGCGAACAGCTTTTGACAAGCCTTCATCAAGAGTGAAACGCTCGCGAGAGTAGTCGACTGAGAGCCCCATCTTGCCCCATTGTTCCTTGATGGTAGTGGCATATTCGTCTTTCCATTCCCAGACCTTATCGAGGAATTTCTCACGACCTAGGTCATAACGTGTAATGCCCTCTCCACGCAAGCGCTCCTCAACCTTAGCCTGAGTGGCAATCCCCGCGTGGTCCATACCAGGAAGCCAAAGCGTATCAAAACCTTGCATACGTTTTTGACGGATGATGATATCTTGAAGAGTCGTATCCCAAGCGTGACCAAGGTGAAGCTTACCAGTTACATTTGGTGGTGGAATCACGATTGAATAAGGCTTAGCTTTTTGATCGCCTGAAGGCTTGAAAACATCAGCATCAAGCCATTTTTGGTAACGACCAGCCTCAACCTCGGCTGGATTGTATTTAGGTGAAAGTTCTTTAGACATGTGTGTGTCCTTTCTCTATTGTATTCATTTTATCTTGAATCTGCTTAGCAGCTTCTTCTGCAGACAAATTCGTATTATTTATTTTAAAGTAGTGGTGCAACTCATTCAGTTGATGCTGGGAATTTAATTGAAGTGTTTCAGCGGTCTCTAAAATTTCTCTTTCAGATACCTCAATATGTCGTTTCAAGGGTTTGTGCTTCAACCGGTTCTCCGTTCGATTTCTATGTAAGCGTTCTTCAAGGCTTGTTTCCAATTCAACAAAAAGAATCTCTTGATGATAGTCATTCAACAAATCTTGAATTTGCTTCAAATACATCAGCTGGTACTGATTTGAAAAATCAATTACGTCTGTTAAAATTACTGATCGCTGATTTCTTGCACTTGCTCCAAGGAAAGAAAAGGTAATTCCACGAACAAATTCCCACATCTCCTCTGTATAATCCTGATAGATTTCTAGTGCAAAATCGATGGCTTGATGGTTATAAAATAGGGTAGCATCCGTCAGTCGAGACAGTTCTTGACCAATCGTCATTTTTCCTGAGGCTGGAGCACCAATGATGAAAAGATGCATCAAATCACCTCCCACTCACTTCTCAGCAAACCATATATCAGACTGTCACAGCGGTTTCCTTGAACATCCTTTCTGTCTCTTATTCGAGCTTCGAGGGTAAATCCAAGCTTCTCTGCGACTCGTTGACTTTGGACATTGTATCCAAAACAAGTCAGTTCAATCTTGTGAAGATCCAAATCTTTAAAGGCTAAGTCAATCAAGGCAAGCGCTGCTTCTGGTACATAGCCTCGACCCCAATAGTCTGGATGCAAGGTATAGCCAAGCTCTAGCACATCATCCTCATAGCGGTGGTTGAAGTCAACCGAACCAATGACTTTATCTGTTCCTTTGACGACAAGCCCATAGCCAGCTGGGAGATTTTCCTTTTGATTGCGTTCTGGAAGAATATGCTCCAGATAATAAATCTCATCTTCCAAGGTCTTGACGGGCGGAAATCCTGCTGGATAGGCGACCTCTGGGAGACTAGCGTAGGCATGAATATCTTCGGCGTCAGTCACTGTACGAACTCGCAAGACGAGCCGTTCGGTTTCTAAGCGTTCTGGTAATTCAGCTCTTGACATTCTTCTCACCTCACTTTCTACAAAAAATCGCCCCTGCCATCTACATGACAGGGACGAATGTATTTATCCGCGGTACCACCCAATTTCGGGCAGTTGCCCGCAACTCTCGTCTTTAAAACAAAAAGACACTTTTATTTCAATTTTTCATCCATTAGCAACTAGTTTTGACACATTTGTGGACTTCTCAGCTCCGCCACTTTCTGTAAAATGCGGGATTCAAAACACCTCTAATGTCTCTATTGTAGCAAGATTTTGACGGAAATGCAAGGCACAAGAAAGATTACTTGAACTTGATGCCATTTTCCTTCAATTTCTTGATGGTAGCTGGGCCAATTCCTTTCAAGGCAAGGAGTTCTTTTTCAGTCCAATTTTTGAAATCTGAAGCAGACTTGATGCCTTCATCATAGAAAGTTTTGGCACGGTCAAGTGGAAGTCCACCCAAGTTTGCTGCAAAATCTTCTACAGAACTGGCTACTTTTTGAGCTTGTTCTTTAGTAGCTTCTACTGCTTGTTCAACTTTTTTAGAAACAGCCTTACCAGCTTGGCTTGCTGACTGCTCTGCACATTTCACGACTTTTTTTGTCTCTTCTACAACCTTAGTCACAGTACTTGAAAAGGCACCTGCACGACGGAGGCTATTTCGTAATTGTTTTTTACGATTGAGTTTCTTTGACATGATAAAATCCTTTCAATAAAAAATCCCTGTTCTGACAAGGATTTAATAAAAATATTTTATCAAGATTTTAGTGAAAAATCAAGAACCTTTCTCGTTTAATAATTTCGCTCACCAAACAAGCCATCTGGTAAATCATGGAATTCCTTGCCTGCTTTGAAGTTTTCAAACTTACCAAGCAAGAACTGATAAGCATCCAAACGGCTTTCGTAGCGAATCATGGCATCTTTGGCACGCTCGTCTTGGTCTTCTTCGTAGACTTTTTGGCTTTCCTTGTGCGCCATGTCGTTAATCATGATCTGGGTATTGACCCAAGCTTCAAATTCCTTCATAAATTCTTGTTCGTAACTCATTTTTTCTCCTTATTCTAATCCACGGAAATAGTCCGTGTCAATCTCACGGTAGGGTTGAATATCCTGAACATACTCCAACACACCTTGGAATTCTCCGTTTTCATCGTGCACTGCTGCGTAGGTGATGTGGACAAACTTGCCTCGCGACTCAGACTTGAACCACATTTCATACTTGTCTTTGCTTCCCTCACGAAGACCCTTCATGATGGTCTTGACCTTGTCCAAGTACTTAGGTGGATGACAGAGTTCAACATTGCGCCCAACTTGGGACGGCGTCCGTTTGAAAATCATCTCATCAGCCGGCGCATTGTCATTGTAATACTGGAAAATATCATCTTTATTGACAAAGGTAATCTCCATAGGGAGGTGATTGAGAATGAGATTAGCCTGCTCGACTGAAAGATAGCCATTGCCAAAAGCCTGTTGACTATGGCGGTCCAAAGCTGATTCCTTTTCTTTAGGGGTAAAGGTAATGGTAAACTGTCCTTCTGGCGTATCGATAACCTGCTGAACTTGTCCCTCTGCCGTATCTAGCTGAATAGGCTCCTCTGCAATCTTTTCCTCAACAAAACTCTGTCTTTCTGGCACCCATTTCTCAGACGGACGGATGATGGCATAACCATAGGTGTCGCTCTCCTCCGCAATCTGAAGCCAGTCATCCTGAGTAAAGGACTCAAGGAGAATCATGAGGAGGATGGATTCTTCCTTGAAAATCATACTTTCAAACTCTGTCGCAAAGGCTTCAAAAGTATCTTTTACAGTGGAAATCGACACTTCAGGTAGTGACTTGGCTGTCGCTAAAGCTGTTTGAAAGAGTTCCCTGATCTGATCATCCACTCCCCACATAACTTTTGGAGGTGAATCGTGTCCATAGCGCTCCATGATAGGAAAGAAAAGTTCTTCCTTACGTTGGTAATGGATATCAAATTGACCCACAAGTCCCATCTGACGGACCAAACCCTTACGCATCTCCGCCAGCATTTCCTCGTCTTCCATAGACTCATAGGTATCTAGCAATCTCCGAATGCGAATTAAGGCAGCACGGAGAGCCAGATTTTCTTCCTTGAAGACACGAACGGGGTGGCCAGGATGCTCAGTATCTGCAACTTCGACACCCTTAACAGCATTTTTAAAAAGATTGGCATGGACATCACAAAGTTCCATAACATCTTCAAAGGTGACACCTGAGTCTGAGTTCATCAGCTCGTGCTCCATAAGGGAAATCTCGATGGCTGAAACACCTGTAAAGGTCGCATCAAAGCGCTCCTGAACCGACTCAGGAGAGGCGCCATTGTGCAATTCTAACAAAATATCCCGTAGGATATGAATTCGCTCATCTGCCATTAGTCTAATCCAATCACTTCGTAGCCATTTGCTTCCAGTGTGCGGACAATCTTGTCCATAGGAGTCCCTTCCAGCTTAGAACCCTGCTTAAGCGATACTTTGCGACCGACTGTGTTGCGCATCAAGGGGTTAGCAAGTGGTTTAAAACCGAGTTCCACTAGGATTTCCAAGACTTCTGGATGCTTGTCCACCACTTCTGCAACAGGAATTGACACATCGATGATATTGTCCATGACGACCTCCATTGTATGTTCTAATACTCAATGAAAATCAAAGAGCAAACTAGGAAGCTGGCCGCAGGCTGCTCAAAACAGTGTTTTGAGGTTGTGGATAGAACTGACGAAGTCAGTAACCATACCTACGGCAAGGCAACGCTGACGTGGTTTGAAGAGATTTTCGAAGAGTATAAAATGATTTTACTGCTTATATTATACCATATGGAGAGAGATTAAAAAACTAGCAGTACAAGACCTGCTAGTTCCCCACGACTTGGATGACCATCTAAATAAGTTTAAAGAGCCAATCCAATATCTTAAATAATATCTTATAGAGTAGCAATTGGACTGCAAAAGAGATGATCATCCACAGGAATTTCATAATTCCAATAATTGGTTTGATAAAAAGAATAGCAAGAATCGCCCAGAAAAATTTCATTCTCTCTCCTCTGGCTTGATGAGCCACCGAGCCGTATCCATTAACTTGTCTGCAATAAAAAGTTTCCCCAGACCAACAACGACATGGTCATCTTTCTTTATCGTTTTCATGACTTTTACACCTTGCATGGTCAAAAAGTAATTCCCGTAAGTTTTAGCTAGAATTTTTATGAGTCCCATATTATCTTTCCTCGTTTAACTACACTTTCAAAATGATATCGATACCAGCCTTGTTGCCTATTTCTGAAAAATCGTTCTCTCTCACTCTTTTTATTTCCTATAATATCATACAAGTTGAATTTTATAAAGCTTTTTAATATAACTCTGGAAATATTCCGCCAGCATGTTTTATTGCCTTTTCCCCCACAAAAAAGAGGGTTTCCCCTCCTTTTTAGTTCTTATCCAGATTGCGTAGCATCTCGTCAATCTTGTTTCCATATTCGATGGATTCGTCTTTGACGAAAGTCAAATCTGGGATTTTGTACAATTTCAAATTGCGACCAAGTTCACGTTTGATAGTACCAGTTGCTTTTTCAAGCCCGATTTGGGCTTTTTGATTATCTGAAGCAAGGTTACTCAAAATGGTATAGTAAACCTTGGCAACAGACAAGTCACCTAGCATCTGAACATCTGTGATGGTCACACCTTGGACACGCGGATCACGGACTTTCTTTTGCAAAATCTCATTGACTTCACGCTTGATTTCCATGCCCACACGATCCGTACGAAAATGATTTGCCATGATATTCCTTTCTCTACTTTGAACCAAAAGCTAGGCCAGCAGACCTAGCTATTTTTAAATTTATTGATTTTCATTTCAAATTGGAACGAAGTTCAATTTGAAATCATCTGCTTCTTTCGCCGTGGTGAAAGTGATGGAACTGATTTATCAGTCCCATCACAGGGGATTTTTGAGACTCTAGGCTCAAAAATAAGCAATGAAACCATCGGTTTGCTTGCGTCCCTCACCACCTAAGAAAGGAGCAAAAAATCTTATCTCTTGATTTCTTCCATGACGTAGGCCTCAATCACATCATCAGTCTTGATATCATTGTAGCCATCGATCATCAATCCACCTTCACGACCGTTTGTAACTTCCTTAACGTCGTCTTTGTAGTGTTTCAAGCTTGCGAGTTCACCGTCATAGATAACGACACCGTCACGGATAACACGGACTTTAGAGTCACGGGTAACCTTACCATTGATAACCATGAATCCACCGATAGTTCCCACTTTAGACACCTTGAAGGTTTCACGAATAACTGCTTCACCAATAACTTTTTCTTCAAATTCTGGATCAAGCATCCCTTTCATAGCTTCTTCCATCTCTTCGATAACCTTGTAGATAATACTGTGGAGACGGATCTCAACATCGTCAGCTTCTGCTTGTTGACGAGCTTGTGGTGTAGGGCGTACGTTGAAACCAACGATAAAGGCATTTGAAGCTTCGGCAAGGGTTACGTCTGATTCGTTGATAGCACCGACCGCTGAGTGAACGATAGTAACTTTAACACCTTCCACGTCTATCTTTTGAAGTGATGCAGAAAGGGCTTCAACAGAACCTTGTACATCGGCCTTGATGATGACGTTAACTGACTTGAGTTCACCAGCTTTAAGGGTATCAAAGAGGTTTTCAAGGCTAACACGTTGGGTAGCTTGACGTTGTTTCATAAGGGCACGTTTGGCACGCTCTTCACCTGCTGCACGCGCAGATTTTTCATCCTCGTAAACGGCAAAGTGGTCACCTGCCATTGGCGCTTCGTTCAAACCTGTGATTGAAACTGGTGTTGATGGTCCAGCAACCTTAACACGACGACCAAGGTCATTGGTCATGGCACGGACACGACCGAAGGTATTTCCGACAACGATTGGGTCTTGGACATTCAAGGTACCTTGTTGAACAAGAAGGGTTGCGACCGCACCTTTTCCTTTATCCAAGCGCGCTTCGATAACTGTACCGATCGCACGCACTGTTGGGTCTGCCTTGAGTTCTTGGATTTCAGCCACAAGAAGGACTGTTTCCAACAATTCTTCGATATTTTGGTTGAATTTAGCTGAGATTTCAACAAATTCAGAATCTCCACCCCAAGCTGTTGACATAACACCATGCTCTGCCAATTCACCGATAACACGTTCTGGGTTAGCACCTGGTTTATCAATCTTGTTGATAGCTACGATGATTGGAACGTTGGCCGCTTTTGAGTGGTTAATGGCTTCGATAGTCTGAGGCATAACCCCGTCATCTGCCGCTACGACCAAGATAGTAATATCGGTAACAGAAGCACCACGCGCGCGCATAGATGTAAAGGCCGCGTGTCCTGGTGTATCAAGGAAGGTAATCTTCTTACCATTTTCCACGATTTGGTAGGCACCGATATGCTGAGTGATACCACCTGCTTCACCTGTCGCAACACGAGAGTTACGAAGGGTATCTAAGAGTGTTGTTTTACCATGGTCAACGTGTCCCATGATGGTTACAACTGGTGGGCGCTCAACCAATTCATCTTCATTGAGATAACCATCTTCGACAAAGAAACGTTCGATGTCGGCATTATCCACTTCAACTTTTTGTTTGGCTTCGATACCATAATCCACCATGAGGAGTTCGATTGTTTCCCCATCCAAGGATTGGTTTTGTGTGGCCATGACACCCATCATGAAAAGTTTCTTAACGATTTCAGCTGGTTCACGTTTGATACGTTTTGCGATTTCCGCAACGGTCATACCATCTGTATATTCAAATTCTGTTGGCAATTCATGGAATTTACGCTCTGTAACAGGTTTTGGAGTCTGATTACGATTGTTCTTGTTATTGCCTTTTTTGTTCTTTTTGTTGTTATTCCAGTTACTATTCTTTTGATTTCTCACTTGATTTTGACTACTTCGATTCTTTTGTTGTTTTCTAGGACCATCGTCTTCGTGATCATAATCATCACGTTCTTTGTCTGGTCGAGCTTGTTTTTTACGACGTGTATCCACTGGCGCTTCTTTAGCTACAGGAGCTGGTTCAACCACTGCTTGAACTTGTTGCGCTTGTTCAGCTAACTTAGCCACTTCTTCAAAGATTTCCTCTGGCTCCTTGCGTTTGTTAGCTTGAGCCAAGGCTTCTTTGGCAGCCTGAGTCTGCTTGAAACGTTCCTCACTTGAACGGGCATATTCTGCATTTTGCTCTGCTTTTAGGGCTGCTGCACGGGCTTTAAAGTCAACACGTGGAGCCGCTTGATGTGGACGTTTGTCCTCTTGTTGACGACGCTCATTTCCACGATTTTGCTGACCTTGCTGTTTCTTAGCTTGGTCGTTAAAACGGCGATTGTCGCGGTTGCCTTGACCTTGTTTTCCACCATTGCGGCCGTCGTTTTTCTGACGGTTCCCGTTTTGTTGTTGGTCACGGTTATTGCTCTTGTTTTGCTTGCGTCGTTCTGCCTGCTCTTTGGCACGGGCTTCACGCTCAGCCTTGAAATTACGGCTTTGCGGTTTTGTTGCTACTTTTTCTGCCTTCGGAGCAACTGGCTCAGCCGGTTTTGCCTCTTCCTTAGCTACAGCTGGTTTAGCTGGCTCAGATTTTTCGGCTTTCTTTTCTGCACTTGCTTTTGGTGCTGCAGGTTTTGCTTCTTCTTTCGGAGCAGCTGCAGGCTTAAAGCTGGCAGCGATTTTTGCAGCGACAGCTTCTTCCACACTTGATGAGTGGCTTTTCACATCCAAGCCCAACTCTTTTGCACGCGCTACAACTTCTTTACTTTCTTTTCCAAGTTCTTTTGCGATTTCGTACAATCTTTTCTTAGACAAATCATGTCCTCCTCTTCTATTCCATAAGAGACCTCATTTTCTTTGTAAATCCAGCATCTGTCACAGCCAAAACCTTTCTTGATTTTCCGACTGCTATGCTTAATTCCAGTGTTGAAAACACGGTTACAATTTCTACTTGATAATAGTGACTTTTATCTTGAATCTTCTTGGTCAGATTGGGGCCTGCATCATGGGCTAGAAAGACCAACTTGGCCTTGCCGTCTTGAATGGCTTTAACGACCAATTCCTCACCCGATATAATTCGCCCTGCTCGCTGAGCAAGTCCCAAGAGATTGCTTATTTTTTGCTTATTCAAGTCCTAACTCTCTTCTTTTTACTTTATGATCCACATAAGCAATCAACTCGTCATAAAAGCTTTCTTCTACTTCCATGTCAAAGCTACGGTTAAAGACCTTCTTCTTTTTCGCCTCTAGGGCTTCTTTATTGTCTAGCTTGATGTAAGCGCCACGGCCATTGGCCTTGCCTGTCGGATCGATAAAGACTTGTCCTTCTTTGTTCTTGACAATGCGGAGCAAATCACGCTTATCAATCACTTCATTGGACACAACAGACTTGCGCAAAGGGATTTTTCTCGTTTTCATCTTTCCCTCCTCTAGCAGCTTTTATTCTTCTACAGTATCGTTTTCTGCTTCCAAATCTACCGAACCAGCTTCTTCCATGGCTTCAAATTCGCTAGCAGACTTGATATCGATACGGTAACCAGTCAAGTGAGCTGCCAAGCGAACGTTTTGCCCACGACGACCGATGGCAAGAGAAAGCTTGTTATCAGGAACAACCACCAAGGCACGTTTGCTGTCGTTTTCATCAAAGATAACTTGGTCAACTTCAGCAGGAGCGATGGCATTGTAGATAAATTCAGCTGGATCTGCTACCCACTCGATAACGTCGATATTTTCTTCGATTGGGACCATACGGTCGCTCTTGGCATCGTAGCGAGCTGGGTGGAATTTGCTAGTGATTTTCTTGATGTTAGCTCCACCACGTCCAACGATTGTTCCGATAGCGTCCACGTTTGGATTATGACTGCGAACGGCAACCTTAGTACGGTCACCAGCTTCACGAGCTACGCTCATGATTTCAACCGTTCCGTCATAAACTTCTGGAATTTCTTGCTCCATCAAGCGTTTGATCATTTCTGGATGGCTACGGCTAACAAAGACGTTGACACCGCGAGGGTTGTCTTCAACCTTGTAGACATAAACTTCAATACGATCATGAGAAGCAAAAACTTCTCCAGGAATTTGGTCTTGTTTTGACAATTGGGCTTCGATGCTACCGAGGTTGACATAGATAAAGCGGTTGTCAAAGCGTTCTACTGTACCAGACATGATTTCTTGCTCATGCTCTTTGTAAGTATTGTAAGTGATGGCACGTGTTTGCTTGCGCATTTTTTCCATGATGGTTTGTTTGGCAGATTGGGCTGCTACACGACCAAACTCAGCAGGTGCTTCTTCAAACTTGATTTTGTCACCAAGTTCATAGGCTGAATTAATGGCAAGAGCATCTTTCAAGCTGATTTCCAAACGGCTATCAAATACTTCATCAACCACTTCACGGACAGTATAAACGGTAAAGTCACCTGTTTTTTCGTTAAAGTCAATAGCTACGCTGTCTGATTGACCATAGCGTCTGCGATAAGCGGAACGAAGCGACTCTACTACTGCGTCGATGATATCTTCTTTTTTGATTCCCTTGTCTTCTTCCAAAATGCGGAAGGCCTCTAGCATTTCTTTACTCATGTTTTCTTCACTTTTGAATCCTCAAAAGCTATCCTTTCTTTTTCTATAATTTAACTGCTAAACGTGCTTTTGATACTAAACTGTATGGAATTTGGACAGTTTTCTTACGCGTCTTGTCCATATATTCCATGGTCAACTCGTCCTCTTCAAAGGCCAACAAGGTTCCTTCAAAGACTTTTTGCTTATCGATGGCTTGGTAGAGCCCGACATGGATGTATTTCCCAACAGCTCCAGCGACTGCATCCTTGGTTTTCAAAGGACGTTCCAAACCTGGACTGGTGATTTCTAGGAAATATTGTTCTGGGAAGGGATCCGGCTTGATAGTGTCTAGGACAGGACTGATTATTTCTGTCAAATCTGCCGTGTCGTTCAAGGTAATTCCTTCAGGTTTATCTACAAAAATACTGAGAATCATGTCACTGCCAATCTTTCCATACTCGATATCCACGAGTTCGAAAGGTGCTTGGATGACAGGTTCTACAACTTCTCTGACTAATTCTACGATTGTTGCGATTGCGTCCACCTCCTCATAAGCAAGAGGCGAAGATATTTCCCCGCCTCACTTTCTCATATTCTTACTCTTAGTATAGCACGTTTGCCAACTTATGTAAAGCAAAAGCACTTATACAGCCTGATTTCAGGCTATTTCTTAAAATTCTGCCTCAACACGGTAGATAACTTGCCCCTTGTTGGAGAATTTTTGCTCGTATTCTGTCATGACATTGCCTTCAAAATCACTGGCATGTAAATCAAGCCAGACACCATTGAGCTTCATGCCATACTGAGAAAAGCTCACTAAACTGTACTCAAACAAGCCACGATTATCCGTCTTGAAATGAATTTCTCCATTTTCAGGCAAGATACGTTTGAAGGTATCCAAGAAGGTTTTGTAGGTCAAACGACGCTTTTCATGGCGTTTTTTAGGCCAAGGATCTGAAAAGTTCAGATACAAACGATCAATCTCACCGTCTTCAAAGTAGTCAGTCAAGTCAGAACCATCTACCCACAAGAGCTTAATGTTAGGCACTCCAACTTCAAGCACCTTGTCCAAAGCGTAGCTCAAAACAGACTTTTGAATATCAATCCCGATATAGTTGATGTCAGGATTTTGCTTGGCCATACCTGAAACAAAGGCACCCTTTCCACTTCCAACTTCCACATGAATGGGATTGTCATTGCCAAACAGGTCCCGCCATTTTCCCTTGGCTCCCAAGGGATTGAGGACCACATACTGGGGATTTGCCTCTAGTAATTCTGTCGCCCCTTTACGATTTCTAACTCTCATCTTCTCTTTCCATACTTGTCTCGGAAGTGACGCAGGCCATGAATCTCCCGATTGACATTTTCTAAATCTTGGTTCATATAATACTTGGAAATCTGGCTCAAATAAGACAATTGACCGTACCAATACAATTTATTTAATACCGTTTGATTGTACTTGTAACCGTAGTAGGTCAACCATTCCTTCCACTGATGTTCTGGAATATAATGGCAGAGCATATGGGCCACATCAAACATGCGGTCGGTCAAGCGAACCGAATCCCAATCTACCAAATAAATCAAGCCACTGTCTGTCTCAATCCAATTACTATGTCGTACATCTCCATGGACAATAGTCGCATGATCCTCTCTAAATCCTGGAATAGTCTGACGTAAATCAGCCATCACTTCACTGATAAAATGATTTTTACGCAAAGCATCTGGAGCCGTTTCCTGCCAAGACTGTAGTAAATCTACAGGTGTTTCCATGGCATATCCCAACCGACTCAACTGTGTCATCAACGGACGTGAGCGATGAAGACGGGTTAAAATATTGACGATTTGTTTACGATTCATATCATAAGGGGTCAATATTTTGCCTGTCAACCATTCTTGAGCACACATATCACGCCCATCTGCCAAACGGCGACTCCATAATAATTGTGGAGCAATTTGTTCTCTAGCTAGACCAGGTAGGATTGGAGAGGTGTTCATTTTTACAAAGATACGCTTCCCATCAGGATAGCTACCCATATAAGCCTTGCCACTTTTCCCAGGTATGGGAGTCAGTGTTAGCTCATTATCACCCAAATCCATTTCTTTCCTCCGTATAAAGTTTCCTTACTATTCTACTAGTTTTTGGCCTATTCGTCAACCGCTCCACGCCCGATTCTCAAAGAAAAGCCTCTGGGGTGGCTTGGGTATCATTATAGAAAGAAAAAGGTAAGCACCGTCTTCTACTTACCTTTCATAATTTTTATAAATAATATAAGAGTGGCCAAGCATTGTAAAACATGTGAACTAGAGTAGAAACCCATAGGTTTTGGCTCTTTTTATAAGCAAAGCCCAGTAACAAGCCCCCAAGTAGATAAAAAATAAACGAAGGGACATTAGAAGGTCCATGCATAAAAGAAAAGAGAGAGGAAGTCAGTACAATCCCTAACCAAGAATTGTCAAAAACCGCACCTTGAAGAAGTCCTCTGAAAATGAGTTCCTCCTGGATGGGTCCAAAAACTGAGGAAGTCAAAATCAAAGACAGGGAAATTCCTCTGCTGACTTCCGCCAAGTGTTGAACTCCTGCGCCAGAAGAAACAGCGAAGAAATGAATATAAACTAGCGTCTCAAGAACGCTTAGAAAAAAGATTGCAATGAAAAGCAAAAGTTGTTTCTTGCTTAACATCCCAAAAGAAACCATTTCAAACTTTCTAGCATAAGTAACACTCAGCGAGGTTACAAGAAGACTTACAATAATCAATTCAGATTCATTTTGAAAAAAATCCCCGTGGTTAATCGTATAAGGAACTGTAATGACGATTAGTAGTACTAAAAATCCAAAACAAAAGGCATGAAATTTATCAAAAAACTCCATAAAACTAGCCTCCTCAACAAACAAACTTCCCTACAAGTCATCCTTTAACTCTAACCTTTCCAAAACAAACCATTTTAGCAACCAAAATCCGACCACATAGCCAGCCCCTAAGAAGATAGCCATTAAAGATAACATGGGATTTAGGAAATAAAAGACCACCACAGATACAAAGGTTAGCACAAAAACATTAAAAGCAATGGTGTCAGAAGCCAAGACCAGAATATAAGGTGTCAACCAGTCTAAGGTTTTTGAATCTAGGAAAAATAAGTGTTTATACATGATAACCTCCTCCTGCCAGTCTTTAGACTAGTCCCAGATTAAGAAGAAAACCCTTCCTCTACTTTTTATAATACTTCAAACCCCAAATGAGTAGAAGCATGATAAGCAAGCAGAGAACAGCACCAATATATGCGATTAGTTGTTGATAGAATTCTCCTGCTGTGACACCTCTATACAAACAAATAATAGACATAAAACCTGTCAAGCCGATATACATGAGTTGATTGGTTCTAGGACTAACCAAATCATCATCTTCAAACTTTCTTATCCTCATTTCTCTAGTGAGGTAAACAGTGACCAAAATAGAAGCCAAGTTAATAACCACTAAAAGAAATTGGAGAACTACGGAAAAATTTAAAAACTGACGAGATAGAAACAGATAAGTAGAGACAAGTAAGGGCAACTGACCTAAGAACAATCTCGCAAGGAAGATGTTCCGTTTTTTAAAAAATATTTTTTTCATTGCTTTCTCCATTACAATTAAATGATATCTAATCATTTTCTAAAATTTGATAACTTTTGTGAAATGTTTTAGCAGAAACAACTCTATGATTGGTGATATCTATATAATCACCTGGATAACCAAGAACATACATTCCATAACCAGCGAATCCTCCTCCAACTGTTCCAACTAGACCAAACTTGATATTAGTTGCAAGAGAAGTGTTAAGACCTGCCATTAGAATGCGCACATGATTATCCAACCAAACCATATAATTTTTTTGAAAAGCTTCCTCTACCCAACTTGGTTTAGGAGTTGCTTGACCAATTTCCCAAACATCAACAATTTGATTCCCATATTTTGCCTTCATAGCTTCAATCCTTTTTAAATACCATTACATGAGTTTGGAGTTCCCCCTATACCATAAGGACCACATGGTTTTGAAAAATGTATAATAGGCCACTTACCATTTAATTGATCCAAAATTGGAGAAGGTGCTAGCCCACCCAATAAACCAGAAAGCATATCTCCCCAACCTCCGAAACTTCCTTCAACTTTCGCAAGCATCTCAGTATCCATAACCTCAAATTGTTCCATCATTTTTGTATTCATAACAAAAACTTCATTAGCCTCTACTTTTTATAATACTTCAAGCCCCAAATGAGTAGAAGCATAATAATCAAGCAGAGAATAGCACCAATATAGGCAATTAATTGTTGATAGGATTCTCCTGCTGTGATACCTCTATACAAACAGATAATAGACATAAAGCCTGTCAAGCCGATATACATGAGTTGATTGGTTCTAGGACTAACCAAATCATCGTCTTCAAACTTTCTTATCCTCATTTCTCTAGTGAGGTAAACAGTGACTAAAATCGAAGCCAAGTTAAGAACCACTAAAAGAAATTGGAAAACCAAGGAAAAATTTAAAAACTGACGAGATAGAAATAGATAAGTAGAGACAAGTAAGGGCAACTGACCTAGGAACAGTCTCGCAAGGAAGACGTTCCGTTTTTTAGCAAGAAAAGTTTTCATTTCTTTTCTCCTTTCTTTTTAGTTAAAGCAAAATAGATCACAACCGCAATCATATAGGCTATGGTATAAAATAGATGATACCAAGTACTCTCCCTAAGCGGATAAAGAAGGATAGACATGATCAGATATAGAACGAAAATAATCAGTATTTTTTTCTTCATAAAATTTCCTCCTAAATGTATGCTTTATCTTAGTTGAGCTACAACCTTTACACTGCTAGTATAGCACTCATTTTATCTTTGGAACACTCAAATCATAAATGGTCATCAAAACATCTTGAATTGTAAAAAATTAAAAAAGCAAGCATGAAAAACATACTTGCCCTTTACACCATATTGATACCAACTTAATTTGTAGATTTTTTATCCTGCTATCACATATCATTTTGACAGGCGAAACAATATTAAAGAAACTCCTCTGTAGATTAAACTAGCGATAAAAATCTCTTTATCTAATTAGATCTATCTTTATTCTTCTTTGGAGATTTTAAAAATTTTTCCCTAATTAAAGAAGTAATAAAAGAAACAAACATACCAACAACAAAAACAATAAGAAAACTTTTGAAATCCATAATTACCTCCAAGTACAGCTCCTCTACATGCAGGCTTAAGCCGTTAAGCAACCATAATAGACAATTGTAACATTGTTTTTGCATTCACGAGGAATACCTCTTTTTACTTTCGTCCTATTACAACCTTAATAAGGTTAGTATACTACTATTTTTTAACATTTTCCATCCAAATCACAAATGGTCATCAAAACATCTCGAATTGTAAGAAATTTAAAAAAGCAAGCATGAAAAACATACTTGCCCTATGGAAATTTAACAATGTAAAAATACATCGAAAGCTATTCACCCTTACTTCCGTCTGTTATGATAGATTCTCATGATCGCAACCAGGATACAGGCTGTCCCACCTGCCAAAACCAGGAGGGTAATGATAATGTTGAGGATTTCAGGCGTCCTCTCTATTCTGTTGACAAGACGGACTAAAGACAATACTGTCAATAAGAGTAGAGCTACTGACTCTGTCCCAATTAAAGAAGTCAGTCGGTTCTCAACCGCATATAAAAAGGACGGTAACATAACACAGGCTATAGCAATCACAAACAGATTGCTCCCCGTTTCTTCCCCCTTGTTCACCACGGAAATCATGAGAAGATTCGATGCTATGATCAACGTAGAACAGACGATAAAATAGGATTTCTTATTCATTTAATATACCTCGTATACTATGGTAAAAATCAAACTGGATAAAGACAAAACTTATCTGTTAGCTTCTCCCAATTCTTTTTTCACAAATCTTCTAATTATCAACTGACATCGAGTGAACCGTTAAAACCTGACGAAAGACTTGATTTTGACAGGTAGTATTTAGACTGGTATTGGGATGGCTTTCCACAATTTTCATAACGGTATAGAGACCAACACCTCTCTCCTCCCCTTTTGAACTTGCTCCAAAGGAGAAGATTTCAGAAATATCGATGCCCTCTTCTTTGATGGAGTTTTCAATGATAAAGGTCTCTTGTTCTCCATTTTTTAAAAAGGCAATTGAAACGTGAGGTTGACTGGCCTCTACACTGGCTTCAATGGCATTGTCACAAAGAATAGACACAATGGTTAGAAAGTCAAGCAAGCTCATTCCCTCAACTTGAATCTCCTCAGGAACTTCGACATTAAAGACAATCTTCTTATCTCTGGCTTTTAGAAATTTTCCCGCGAGGAGACTTTTGAGGGCACGGTCCCGAATATTCACCAATCTGCCCAGGTCATATTTGTTGTCCTGCAATTTTTCACTAGAATCCTTTAAGACCGAGTCGTAGACCTCTTTTATCTGCTCCATATCCTCCTCTTCAATGCCCAGACGTAAACTGGTCAAAAGGTTGGTGTAGTCATGGCGAAAACTCCGGACTTCCTTGTAAAGTTCCTCTATATGCCGACTATACCGCTCCATATCTCTGTAGCGCAAGGCCTTCTCTTTGTCCAATCTCTCATGAAGTTTGTCCTTCAAATAGGTATCTAGCTTCTTGACAATCCCCATAAAAAAGAGTAGGTAAAACACTAGAATAAAATGGCGAACAGTCTTTGATTGGATAACTTGTTCATATTCAAAGAAAGACAAAGTTTCCATGACTAGAAAGTAAGCCCCCATTATCCAGTTAATCGTAGTCAGGGATTTTTGAAAATCTTTATCTATACTCTCCCTTCTCAAGCTAGTGAAATCATAGTCTAACCATCTCAAAAAGGCTAGAGAAATGAAGAAATTGAAAATTATTATACATAACCAAGTAAATGAGTAGTCATTATATAGTTGCCCTTGCTCTAAAAACGGAAGCAAAAAATAGGAAACACCTCTATAAAAGAGATTTACCAATATCATTGGAAAGAGACCATAAAAGATAAGGAGTTTTTTAGGAAGCCCTCTAAACAATAAGAAAGATAAGCCGATACCGTACAATGGTTCCGTAAAATAAGATAGGTAATCATTTCCTACTATATAGTTAATTGTTACAAAAACAAATGCCAACAGTATCTTAAAAAGAAAGGCCTTAAAAATCCTCTCAAAAGTGAGACCAATTCCATCTACCTTAAAAAATATAAACAACTCCAATCCAGATACCAAAAATGTATAAACTATTTTCCAAACTATTTCCATTCCATCACCTCACTAAGTGTAAGTTATTGATAGCCTCAGACACTTCCCTGACCTTATAACGCGCGATCAGGCAACTTCTCCCATTGGGGAAGAAAAGGAGTTTTTCTTTCTTATCCAAATGTATCACATTGGCAGGATTGATGAGAAAAGAGCGATGGCACTGCAGGAGACGAGGCTCCTGCTTGAGAATCTCCTCTAAACTCGCTGTAAATTCCAGTCTGTCCGTCTTGGTATAGAGAATAACACGATGGGCTCTGGGCGACGTTTCGAGATAGTAAATCTCTTTAAAAGGATACTGGAATTGGGCAAATTTTGATTTAAAGTAAAAGCAATCTTCCGCTAGACTCTTACTATCTTGACTATTGGCATAGAGGAGGGCTGTCTCGATCCGAGATTCAAACTCCTCTGCTGACAAAGCCTTATCAATGTAGTCCAAAGCAGACACTTGGTAGCGAAAGGACAGGGGCATAAACTCCGAGTGAGTCGTCACAAAGACAATCAGGGCATAAGGATCCCGATCCCGAATCTTTCTAGCCACTTCCAGACCCTTCATCTCCTCATTTCGAATCTCAATATCCAAAAAGAATAGCTGATGCGCCCCCTTCTCATGCACCTCTGCCAGCAGTTGGTCTGCTTTCCCAAAGACTTCAAAAGAGCTAGGAGTGATATGATGTTCTTTCAAGAGTTTCTCAATCGTCGTTTCAATCCTAGTCTGTTGGGAAAAATCATCTTCTAAAACAAATATTCTCATCTTCTTACTCTCCTTGTTTCGATTTCTTCCTAAAAAGAGAATAGCAAAAATACTTTGATACAAGCCCACCAAATCCTAAACAGGCCTTTAACGCTCCTGAAGGGTATCTTGTTCCTCAAATAAGCATGATAATCTTACAACTATTTTATCATAAAATCTTAACAGTATCATTCAGGAAATTTCAAGGGCAATTAAAGATTTTATGGTGAAAAAGGAGATAAAAGTGATAGACTAACAGTATCAAAACACAGTTGCTAGAATCAAAACTAGCACCTAGATTAAAGGAGGAATTCTCATGACAGATACAGACCCTATCAAAAGAGCTCAGACTTTGATTACTGACTTAAACAAAGCCTATCAAGCATGCAAACAGGCAACCGCTGACGACGTCCGCTTTCAGGAGCAATTAAACTCTATTCTTGGTTTTCTAGCCAAGGCTGAAACAGTGGATAATCGAGTCTTGATTGAACTGGAAAAATTTTACCAGACTTCCAGTCTTCTCATGGGACTCAGCGCTCTTGATCCAGATGCTCCAACTCGCGCCGCTTGGCGGGCCTATGACCGCTTCCACTTTGACCAAGTCAAGACCAAGTTAAGTCTCTACGGTCCAACCATTCTCTTGTAGAAAATAAAAGAAGCTGAGACAAACTGAACTCAACTTCTTTTTTAGTGTCATATAGACAATGTTAGTCCTGCATCTGACGTTTGACCTGATAAGGTAGGTACAAGACTAGTAAAACCAAACCAGCTCCCAGTAAGGCTAGAAGGGCTAGTTTTTCTTGGAAGGTAATCAACCCAACAACTAATTCCACTACTAAGACCAAACTGGTCAATCCTCGGACTACCGCCTGCAAGCCTTTTTCCTTTTGCCCCTTGTCCAGTGGAAAGAGTTGGGTCAAATACTGGTAGTCAAAGGCATGATAGAGGGCCAGCAACTGGAAGAGCAAGAGGTAGTTAAAGAGAACCACCACTGCTGTCGCTATCCAAGCTTGCTCGATAAAGACCTGCGCCAGCAAGGAAAGTAGGAGCAGACGGAGACTGAGGGCAAAGAGGTCTCCATTTCGCAGATAAGAACGCAGATAGAGATTTTGCCAAATCTTCCCAGGCACCTTCTGAACAACCTTTAGGATAAAGTCCAGATAGGCACGACGCTTAATGCTGTTTGAAATTCCCTTGACCTGCGTAAAGAGAGCAAAGAAACGAAGCAAGACTTGCTTACGCTTGCTTTCTTGGGAAATGACATAGTCCCAGTCCAGTCCAGTTTCAGTGAAAAATTTGCTGGCTTTTTGACGAAAGAGCAGATATTTCCCTACCCCCAATAGGAGCACATAGACCAGAAAAACTGGCAAGCCAGAACCCATTGCCAAAAATAAGGGCGCAAATAAAAGCAAGAAAAGGGTTTGTACAAAGAGCCAAAAGACTAGGGAAGTGGCAATTTGACGCTTTAGATGGAGCTTGATTTCCTCTTCTCCGACCAAGAGAAAGAGCTTGTCTGGTGCCTCCATATAAGTGACAATCCCACCCCAAAGCAAAAGTAAAATAGATGTAATCCCTACAAACAAAAGGATAGGCCAATGATTTTCAGGAAAATGTTGTAAGAGTTGACTGTACTGGTAGGCTAGAAATCCCAGCAGGACAAGCAGGAACAAGACAAAGTGATCATTGAGAACATAGCGCAGATAACCAAGACACTCCTTACGAAAAGCCTGCTTTCTCTTTAAAAACAAGTCTTTCATAACTCCTCCTCTTTGGTCAGAGCCAAGTAAATATCATTCAAACTAGCCTCAGGCATGTTAAAGGCTTCGCGGAGTTGCTGGAGGTTCCCATGAGCACGCACCTCCCCCTTGTGGAGAATGACAAAGGCATCACACATCTTCTCCGCCGAATCCAGAACGTGGGTACTCATGAGAATGGACTTGCCCTTTTGCTTTTCCACTTTCAAAAGCTGAATCAAGTCCGCAATCGCCAGCGGATCAAGACCAAGGAAAGGCTCATCCACGATAAAGAGACTTGGATCCACCACAAAAGCACAGATAATCATAACCTTCTGCTTCATCCCTTTTGAAAAATGAACAGGGAACCAGTCTAATTTCTGGTCCAGACGAAACATTTTTAACAAGGGTTCTACTCGTTCAAAAGCCACTTTTTGCTCGATACCATAAGCCATAGCAACCGTTTCGATATGCTCTCTGAGGGTTAATTCCTCATACAGACTGGGTGTCTCAGGAATGTAACCAATCTGTTTGCGGTAGTTGGTCGCATCTTCTTGCAGGGTCAAGCCATTGATATTGATAGATCCGCTATAAGGTGTCAACAGACCGATAATTTCATTGATGGTCGTCGATTTCCCAGCACCATTGAGACCGATCAAACCGACTAACTGCCCACTTTCAACTGTAAAGGACACATCTTTCAAGACAGGGACATGGACATAGCCACCTGTCAGGTTTTTAATTTCTAACATATTTTCTCCAAATCTGGTATAATGTAGCTATATTATATCAAAATTCAATACAGTAGAGGTAGATTTTATGTCAGATTGCATTTTTTGTAAAATCATCGCAGGGGAAATTCCTGCATCAAAAGTATATGAAGATGAGCAGGTTCTTGCCTTTCTTGATATCTCTCAAGTGACACCAGGACACACCTTGGTCGTGCCAAAGGAACACTATCGCAATCTTTTAGAAATGGATGCTACTAGCGCCAGCCAACTCTTTGCCCAAGTACCAAAAGTAGCTCAAAAAGTCATGAAAGCTACCAAGGCTGCTGGTATGAATATCATTGCCAACTGTGAAGAAATCGGTGGTCAAACAGTCTTTCATACCCACGTTCATCTCGTGCCTCGCTACAGTGCGGACGATGACCTCAAGATTGATTTTATCGCCCACGAACCAGACTTTGACAAACTTGCTCAAGTCGCTGAAACTATCAAAAACGCCTAAGGAGTTGCCATGAAATTATCCAACCTACTGCTATTTGCAGGAGCTGCAGCCGGAAGTTATCTGGTCACAAAAAATCGCCAAACCATCACAGATGAAGTCTTGAATACCACTGACCGTGTTCAAGCTATCAAGGATGATGTGGATATTATCCAAAATAGCCTGCAAATCATCGACCAGCAAAAAGAACTCATCAAGGAATATCAAGAAGACCTAACTTACAAGTTTAAGGTCTTGGAAAAAGATATCCAGACTAGACTAGCTGTGATAAAAGAACTGCAGGAAACTGAAGATAAGTAAAAAGAGCCCGACGGCTCTTTTTTAAAAGGTAAACAAGTTATATCCCATTAATTATACATCATAATTTAGGCAACTCATTCACCATTTCACAACTAAATCCAAGACTTTCCGACGGAATGAAAACATCTGAAACAGCTTGCTTTCAGATGTTCGGAAACTTTGAGACCTAGGCTCAAAGTTTAGGTATGGAACTTCGAAGAAGGTCGCTACCGTCCGTCATTACTTAAGGAAAGTCTTAAAAAATCTATAAACAAAAAAGAGCCCAACGGCTCTTTTTGTTTTATTCTCCTTCAAAGGCATCTTTAATATGGTCAAAGAAGCCTTTTTTCTTTGGATTGACTTTTAAATCACCAGCAGCTGCGAATTCTTTAAGCGCTGCTTTTTGGCGTTCGTTCAAACCTGTCGGTGTTACGACATTAACGGTAACATATTGGTCACCAACTGCACCACCACGAAGGCTCGGAGCTCCTTTTCCACGTAGACGGAATTTCTTACCAGTCTGAGTTCCCTCTGGGATAACCAATT
This sequence comes from Streptococcus mitis NCTC 12261, assembly GCF_000148585.2. NCBI lineage: Bacteria > Bacillati > Bacillota > Bacilli > Lactobacillales > Streptococcaceae > Streptococcus > Streptococcus mitis. The sequence goes on along the minus strand of NZ_CP028414.1, from coordinate 330,174 downwards.
CAACATCACCGTGAACCGTTGGGATATCAACTGTATCACCAAGAGCTGCTTGGACAAAGTTAAGGTTCAGATTATAGAAGATAGTGGTTCCTTCACGTTCAAACTTATCGCTGGCTTCCACAGAAACCACTACATACAAGTCACCATAAGGTCCACCGTTAAATCCAGCTTCACCTTGGCCTGCTAGGCGAATTTGTTGACCAGTTTCCACACCAGCAGGGATTTTTACATGTACACTATGGGCTTGTTTTTCATGACCTGTTCCGTGACAAGTGGTACATGGATCTTTGATTTCTTTTCCGCGACCATGACAGACGTCACAGGTTACTTGGCGACGCATCATACCAAGCGGAGTCTGCGTATCGACGTTAATAACACCAGCGCCATGACAGCGTCCACAAGTGACTGGACTTGTTCCTGGTTTAGCGCCTGAGCCATTACATGTACTACAGCTTGCTTCACGATTGTACTTAACCTCTTTTTCAGCTCCAAAAATAGCTTCTTCAAAGGTCAAATTCACACGGTATTGGAGGTCATCCCCCTGACGAGGAGCATTTGGATTGCGCGAAGCACCGCCTCCGCCGAAGAAACTTGAGAAAATATCCTCAAAACCACCGAAGCCTCCTGCCCCATCGAAACCGCCGAAACCACCAGCTCCACCAAAACCACCGTTGGCTCCAGCAGCACCGTATTGGTCATAGGCAGCACGTTTTTGGTCGTCACTCAAAGTCTCATAAGCTTCCTGAACTTCCTTGTACTTTTCCTCAGCACCAGGCTCCTTATTGATATCTGGGTGATATTTTTTCGAAAGCTTACGATAAGCCTTTTTGATCTCGTCTGCCGAAGCGTTTTTTGACACCCCCAGACGATCATAAAATTCAGTATTGTTCATACAAGATACCAAGACCGTAAAATTCGACTGAAAAATAGGAAATCTGACGCTGGAGCGATGCTCCTAGGCAGATTTATCTTTTTTCCGAGAATTTAGGTCGGGTTCAATTCCTTTCTTTTATATTGAGTAATAAATTTGGGAACCCGTGTTCAATTCCCTGAACACCTTTGTTCCTTTCTATAATTTTCATGTAAATCTTTAGAGGCTGTTTTCTATACTCTGCTTCACTTGATTAAACTCTTCATCTGATAGAGTAAATATCAAATCCTCTTCAGCATACTCGTTCTGTTCTTTAAAATAGTTGTCCGTATTCTCTGCCAACCCTAAACCGAAAATCACTTTTCTTGCAAACTCTTGATGTGCAAAACCGATAGCCGTAATGATTTGTTTATCTTGGACAAGAACTTTCGGTTGAAAATTCTTACGTGGAAGAAATTCAAAATAATCAAAGAAGTTTTGCCAAATTCCACCTGTAAATTTCGTGTCGTTCAACAAGCCAGCTTTCGCTAGTAAAATGGGCGCTGAAGAAATGGCTGCAATTAGGATATCTTGCTCATTAAGACTTCTCAAAAACGAAATCAATTTCTCATCTTGTAGAGCAGGACCTATATTGACCATTCCTGGCAAAATTACACAAGAATAATCTTCTATACAGAGCTGATCCAATGTTTTCGTCGGTTGACAGGGCAAACCATCCTCAGAGACTACCATCGAATTCTCAGAAGCGACATAATCAATCGTGATATCAAAAGACAGAGCTAAAGTACTCGTTAAAGTGGTTATCTCATAAAGAGAAAAATTAGGATAAATGATACAAAGTACTTTTTTCATACGCAACATCCTCTATTTTATCGAAAAACAGAGGCTGGATTGCAACCTCTGTGGATGAGTGAAGTAACTTAAATCAAATTTATTTTGATTTTAAATATCCAATAAGCACACAAACATTTATATATTTTTGTCTCTTCTTAGTATTGGCTATAAAATTCCAATAGATTAGAAGGAAAACACAGACAACCCAAACCATGCCAATTATAAACGATATTATAAATTCTGGTTTTTGTATGGTTGCTGATACTAGTGCTGATACTAGCGCTGACAACAATACTGAAGTAACAAAATTCCTTACCGCCTCATCATTTTTAACACAACTTTCATGCTCAGCTAAAATAATTGCTTTATACCTAGCCAAATACACTACTGGAATATTATCTATAAAATCTTTTGCAGATTCATAACTATCAGCTTTATTACAAAAATCATTATAAACTTTTCGTGTATTTTTTAGATACTCTTCATCCAATACACTCATCTTACTTCTCCGTAAACTCTCCGTCTACGACGTCATCGCCTGCGTTTCCTGTTGCTTGCGCCCCTTCTGCTCCTGCTTGAGCTTGTTGCGCTGCTGCAGCTTGTTCGTAGAGTTTAACAGCAAGGCCTTGAGCTTTTTCGTTCAATGCTTCAAGTTTTGCTTTCATGTCGTCCAAGTTATTGTCTTCTTGCGCTTTCTTAAGGTCATCAAGGGCAGCTTGGGCAGCGTCACGTTCTGCGTCGAAGCCTTTGCCTTCAGTTTCCTTGATTGTCTTTTCAGTCGCAAAGATTGCTTGGTCTACTTCGTTACGAAGGTCAACTTCTTCCTTACGTTTCTTATCTGCTTCAGCGTTAGCTTCTGCATCTTTCATCATGCGGTCGATTTCTTCGTCAGTCAAACCTGAGTTTGATTGGATCACAATAGTTTGTTCTTTTTGAGTTCCAAGATCTTTGGCCTTAACAGACACGATACCATTCTTGTCGATGTCGAAAGTTACTTCGATTTGAGGAATTCCACGAGGTGCAGCTGGAATATCTGTCAATTGGAAGCGTCCAAGAGTCTTGTTATCTGCTGCCATTGGGCGTTCACCTTGAAGAACGTGGATATCAACGGCTGGTTGGTTGTCTGCTGCAGTTGAGAAGACTTGTGATTTAGATGTTGGAATAGTAGTGTTGCGATCGATAAGTTTTGTAAATACTCCACCCATTGTTTCGATACCAAGTGACAATGGTGTTACGTCAAGAAGGACAACGTCTTTAACATCACCAGTAATCACACCACCTTGGATGGCAGCACCCATAGCAACTACTTCATCAGGGTTTACTGATTTGTTTGGTTCTTTACCAGTTTCAGCCTTAACAGCTTCAACAACGGCAGGGATACGAGTTGAACCACCAACAAGGATAACTTCGTCGATTTCTGACAAGCTCAAACCTGCATCAGAAAGGGCTTGACGAACTGGAACTTTTGTACGTTCTACAAGGTCACGAGTCAAATCGTCAAATTTTGCACGAGTCAAAGTCATTTCCAAGTGAAGAGGTCCAGCTTCACCAGCAGTGATAAATGGCAAGCTGATTTGAGTTGAAGTTACACCAGAAAGGTCTTTCTTAGCTTTTTCAGCTGCATCTTTCAAACGTTGCATTGCCATCTTGTCAGTAGACAAGTCAATACCGTTTTCTTTCTTGAATTCTGCTACCAAGTGGTCGATAATTTTTTGGTCAAAGTCATCACCACCGAGTTTGTTGTCCCCTGCAGTTGACAATACGTCGAAGACACCGTCACCCAATTCAAGGATAGAGACGTCGAATGTACCACCACCAAGGTCAAATACCAAGATTTTTTCTTCTTTGTCAGTCTTGTCCAAACCATAAGCAAGAGCTGCTGCAGTTGGTTCGTTGACGATACGTTCTACTTCAAGACCAGCGATTTTACCAGCGTCTTTTGTGGCTTGACGTTGAGCGTCGTTGAAGTAAGCAGGAACTGTGATAACTGCTTTGGTTACTTTTTCACCAAGGTAGTCTTCAGCATAACCTTTCAAGTATTGAAGAATCATAGCTGAGATTTCTTGTGGAGTGTATTCTTTTCCGTTAGCAGAAACTTTTTCAGAAGTTCCCATTTTAGATTTGATAGAGATAACTGTATCTGGATTTGTAACTGCTTGACGTTTTGCAGCATCACCAACGATGATTTCACCGTTTTTGAATGAGACTACAGATGGAGTTGTACGGTTTCCTTCTGGGTTTGCGATGATTTTGCTTTCAGTTCCTTCAAGAACTGCAACTGCTGAGTTTGTTGTACCTAAGTCAATACCGATAATTTTAGACATGTGTTTTTCTCCTTGTTAGTTAATTTTCTATTTTTTTATATTTCCCTTAAGTGGTGGGGACGTGAGCAACTCCCTACGGGATTTCATCACTTATTTTTGAGCCTATTGTCTCAAAAATCCCCTGTTTCAGTAGCTTTTGCTACTGAAACTTTCACCACGGTGGGAAATATCTTCCTTGCAAGCCTCCGGCTTGCCTCTTATCTTTCTTCATAGTTTATTGTCGTTTCGGACAAGGTTTTTAAGCGCTCTCTCCTAGTTGTAAACAACTACCATGGCTGGGCGTAGGATGCGGTCATGGAGTTTGTAGCCTTTTTGGAAAACTTGAGCGATGGTATCTGCTGGGTGTTCATCGTCTGCTGGAAGAGTTTGGATGGCCATATGATAGTTATGGTCAAATTCACCGTCAGCTGCGATTTCTTCGATTCCTTCTTCTTTCAAAGCGTGAATCAAGCTTTCTTGCACCATTTCCAAGCCCTTCTTCACATCATCTGTCAAACCTTCAACTGCGAGTGCACGCTCAAGGTTGTCCAAAGAAGGGAGAATCGCTTTTGCCAAGTCCTGGCTACGATAACGTTGCAAATTTTGACGCTCTTCATTGGCACGGCGTTGGATATTTTGCATTTCTGCATGAGCGCGAAGATATTTATTTTCGAACTCATCTGCACGTTCATTTGCCAAGTCCAATTCAGACTTCTCAGGAGTTGTTTCTTCTACCGTTTCCACAACTTCCTCTTCTTGAACTTCTTCTACTTCTTCATTTTTTATATCTTGGGCCATTTTCGCCTCCTTTAATGATTTCAATCTTAATGTACTTCGTAATGATTACTGCTGAGGTAGCGGTAAAAATCTGTCAACTTCATGGTCAAAACACGATTGACTACATTGACTTGGTTGATTAATTGCTGATAATCCAGATTAACTGGACCGATAATGGCTAGAATTCCAACTCCCCGATAAGGAATGAGGAACTTGCTACTAATCACCGCTAGGTCGGCTAGACAGGACTCTTGACTGTCTGCAACACGAACGTTTTGCATCTGATCTTCACGCAGACCCTCACGAATCTCCAGAGCCACCTTTTGCGGTTGGTCAAAGAACTGATAAGCTGCCAGATTGGCAAAATTCAAGAGATTGACTTTGCCCGCCACCACAATGTTTTCGTTGAACATTTCCTTAAAGATATGTTCAAAGAGATCGATAACATTGTCCGTTGTTGTAAAGTAACGCTGGATAATCTGCGGAATCTCCGTCCGAATCTTGTAGTGAATATCTAGAACGGTGTGGCCGAGGAAACGTTCCTGAATGATGCTCTTCAGCTTCAGCAAATCCTCCTGCAAAAAGTTCCTTGGAATCAGAAACTGACTGGTAACCGTTCGAGACTCGTCTAGGGTGAATACCGCCAAGGCTGTATGTTGCCCCAAAACAACGATATCAAAGGCTGTCAAACGTTGCCTGCTCGGCTCAACATCCAGTGCTACTACCGTACAGCCACTCAAGTCTGTCAGCAGGTTAGCAGCCTCTTGCAGAATATCCTCCAATTTGAAGAATTCCTGATCAAAGGCTTTGACAATCTCATATACCTCATTTTCAGCTAGTCGGTCAAAATCCAGTGAGTGTTTCACATAGTACTGAAAACCAGCAACACTTGGCATCCGACCACTTGAAGTATGGGCCTTCTCAAGCAACCCTTGCTTTTCTAGAGCCGCCATGTCATTACGAATGGTTGCACTGCTAGAGTTAATAGACTCTTGCAAGGCTTTGGATCCGACAGGTTCGTGCGTTTTGGTAAAGATGTCAATAATCAGATTTAAAATATCCTGCTGACGCTCTGTAACCACCTCATCACTCCTCTCTGTCTGATCGATTAGCACTCGATACACTCAAGTGCTAACTTATGATTCTATTATACACCCTTAAAAGAGAATGTCAAGACAAAAACTCAAAAAATTAGCACTCTTTTGCCAAGAGTGCTAAAAATCAGTCTAAAGACCTAGAACCTTACTGTTTATCTACTCGGTATGCCCTTTTAAGCCTTAAATAGCCATGAATTAAATAAGAAATCATAAAGGCATATAGAGCAAAAATGACAAAGAAAGATTGCGACAGTTCTTCTCGAAACAAACTCATACAAACAACAAGACCACCTAAGAAAGTAGCTGCACATGAACGAAATCTATATCGCATAACTTCCCATCTGAGCCCCTTACTCATATAGACTTGATCCTCTGGAAGTATATTAGAAGCCGGTTTACGAAAAATTGAATAAAAACCTCTTTCTATCAATTCCCAACCTCTATTTCTAAAATCTTGCAGTTCATGCTTATATTTTTTAAGAAATCTAGAATCATAGATACGGTAGATGACATCGTCTGGTTGACATTGGTCAAAATAGAAAAAACCAAAACGACTCGTTCTATACCTCCAACCTTTCAAGTGCATCTCATGTAAATATTCTTCTTTCTTATCCTCATCAAGAATCGTAAAAATCCGAAATTGTAGTTTGCTTTTCATCATCGCACCTCCAAATTAGAAAACATGCATGGTTTTATTTATCAGATAATTCTTTCCACTTTTGAAACAATCTCCAAAAAATATAAGACATCTGAATCGAATGAACTATCAATAAAACACCATCTATTATAACAATCAAAAACATTTCCCAACTGAAAGAACTACCTCCAGTGACAAACTTTGAGAAAACCGGTAGTAGAGCTAAAAAGAGAAGCAAAATAGGAAGCATCCGCCTCGTTAAAATCCGTTTGACCATAGCTAGCTTCCCGGCCGCGTCATTATAAATTTCAAACTCGGCATCCAACTCAATTCCAGAATGAAGCTTTCTAAAGTAGGAAAAACCATTAAAGTCTGTAATATGCTCCCATCCACAGTCTTTAAATAATTGTAAATAGGAGGCTCTCTCTGATTTTTTCATAGGATAAAAGTCCAACTGATAAGACACCTGCTCCGGTTGGCACTTTTCAAAAGTATACTTAACCGCAACTACTAAGTTAGAGTAGGTCACTTCCTTGAGTTTCCAGCCCTCAGCATGCATTTTTCTAAGATATAAAGCCTCTCTATCATAATCCGCAATGGTAGCAATTCTATAAACAACCTTCTTTTCCATCATCTTTCCTCCAGACTGTTTCTATAGAGCCGTTCAATACGTTTCAATTCAATATCTAAGACTTTTCTTCCCAAGTCTGTAATCTGATAGATTTTACGCTTCTCCTCTTCTCGGACAAAGGAAATCAAACCATCCTTTTCCATTTTTGACAAGGTTCCATACATAGTTCCAGGACTAATCGAAACTTGCAAATCTGTCATCTCCTTGACCTTTTGCGTAATACTGTACCCATGACCTTCCTTTTGCAGACAGAACAAGATATAAAAGCCCGTTTCCGTCATCGGAAGATAAACTCGACGAATCTTATCCGTTAATTCCATTTATAGCTACCTCCTATCCAGTTCGATATATCGCACTTCGTTATATAAAATATATCACACCTCGATATAAAATACAAGAAAAAAAGATTATCCTCACGGACAATCTTCCTTCTATATTAGTATTAGTAAAGGTCTAAATAATTATCAATTTCCCATTGTGAAACGAAGGTTGCATAACTTGCCCATTCGATTCGTTTGGCTTCAAGGAAACTAGTATAGATATGTTCTCCGAGAGCCGCTATGACAACTTCATCTTCTGTCAAAGCTTTCAAAGCGTTGTGAAGGGTTGATGGAAGGTCTGTAATACCAGCTTCCTTACGCTCTTCTGCTGTCATGATGTAGATATTTTCTTCGATAGGAGCTGGTGCTTCGATTTTGTTTTCAATACCATGTAAACCAACTTCCAAAAGAACAGCCATAGCGATGTAAGGGTTTGCCATTGGATCCACTGAACGCAACTCAAGACGGGTTCCCATACCACGTGAAGCAGGCACGCGCACAAGTGGCGAACGGTTACGACCAGCCCAAGCAATGTAAACAGGTGCTTCATAACCAGGAACCAAACGTTTGTATGAGTTAACTGTTGGGTTCATGATGGCAGTATAGTTGTAGGCATGCTTAATCAAACCGCCAAGGAAATGGTAGGCCGTTTCTGACAACTGCATTCCTTTTGGATCATTTGGATCAAAGAAGGCATTGTTTCCTTCTTCATCAAACAAGGACATATTACAGTGCATACCTGATCCAGCAATACCAAATTTTGGTTTAGCCATAAAGGTTGCGTAAAGCCCATGTTTGCGAGCAATGGTTTTAACAACAAGTTTAAAGATTTGAATCTTATCACAAGCACGGAGAACTTCATCGTACTTGAAGTCAATCTCATGCTGTCCAACCGCAACCTCGTGGTGACTCGCTTCTACTTCAAATCCCATTTTGGTCAAGACATTCACAATCTCACGACGTGTATTGTCCGCAAGGTCAGTAGGTGCCAAATCAAAGTAGCCACCCTTGTCATTTACTTCAAGTGTTGGATCCCCATTTTCATCCAGTTTAAATAGGAAGAATTCTGGTTCTGGCCCAAGGTTGAAGGACTTGAATCCTACTTCTTCCATGTGACGAAGAGCACGTTTCAAATTGCCACGAGGGTCTCCTGCAAATGGTTCACCTTCTGTTGTATAGACATCACAGATCAAACCTGCAACACTTCCATTTTCATCTCCCCAAGGGAAGACTGTCCATGTATCCAAGTCTGGGTACAAGTACATATCTGACTCATTGATACGTACAAAACCTTCAATAGAAGATCCATCAAACATAGCCTTGTTCGACAAGACTTTATCTAACTGTTCATCTGTAGCAGGAATTTCGACGTTTTTCATGGTTCCCAAAATATCTGAGAACATGAGACGAATAAAGGTAACATTTTTTTCCTTGACTTCACGACGAATATCTGCAGCTGTGATTGGCATGAGTTTTCTCCTTAATGTATGACTACTTGCGGTTGCCTAACCGCGACCAAAAGGTGACTGTACTGAAGCAAAGCGACCCTGTTGGAGGAGTTCATTATGAAGTGCACGACGCACCTCAGTCTGACTCACCGCTTTCTTGGATTTCGCTTCACGTTCAGCATATTTTTTCTTAATGGCAGCGATATTATAACCTTCGGAGATATAATCTTTGATTTCAAGCAGACGATCCATGTCATTCAAGGAATACATGCGACGGTTCCCTTCGTTTCGATCAGGCTTAATCAACTCTTGATCTTCATAATAACGAATCTGACGCGCCGATAGATCGGTCAACTTCATAACACTGCCGATAGGAAAAACAGCCATATTTCGGCGAAATTCTTTTTCCTTCATTTACAATTTCCTTCTTTCTGTCTATTATAGTCTAAAAAAAGACAAACGTCAATTGATAATGTTATAAAATGTAACATTATTTTTCTTTTTTCTCTAAAAAGAGCCGAATACGATCAATATCGTAATTTACGAGAATTGCGACAAAAACTCCCATGAAAGTTTCTGATACACGCGCAAATACGTACAAAATTGTCTCTCCACTCGGAATCGATAGGGTAATGATTAACATAGCTGCTACACCACCAATAACCCCTGCTTTGTTATTCATGGCTACGTTTGTCATAATGGTTAACATGGTGCAGATTGGAACAACTACCAAGGTCACCCAAAAGGCTTCGTGGAAAAAGGTATTTAATAAGAAGAAGACCAAAGCATAGAGGCCACCGATACTATTTCCTAAAATACGCGAAGTCCCAAAATGGACACTCTTATCAAAGCTCTCCCTCAGACTAAAAACCGCTGTCAAAGCACCGATTTGAAGACCTTTCCAGCCAAAAAAGCCAAAAATCAAGAGAACTAGAAAAACAGCAATACCTGTTTTAAAGGTTCGCATACCAAGTTTGAACTGGGATTTATCGAATTTATATTTTTTAAAATAACTCATAATCTCAACTTTCTATTTCCATTTTATCATAAATCGGTGATTTTTATGAGTAATAGTTGAGAGGAAGCGTTTTTATTTTAAGCAAAAGAAAAGAGGAACTTTCATTCCTCTCTTCTTTGATTGTTTATAAAATCTTATTTTTCTGTAAGTGCAGCCAAACCTGGCAATACTTTACCTTCGAGAAGTTCCATTGAAGCACCTCCGCCCGTACTAATCCATGAGAATTTGTCTGCACGTCCAAGGTTGATCGCTGCGGCAGCTGAGTCACCACCACCGATGATTGATTTAACGCCTAGTTGTTTCACGATAGCGTCCATCACACCGATTGTTCCAGCTTGGAAGTCTGGGTTTTCAAATACACCCATAGGTCCGTTCCATACAACTGTTTTCGCACCAGTCAAAGCTTCATCAAATTTAGCGATAGATTTTGGACCGATGTCAAGACCAAGGAAGCCTGGATCCACTGCTTCACCTTCAGTGTCTTTCACTTCAGTGTAACCAGCAAATGCGTTAGCTTCTTTTGAGTCAACTGGCAAGATCAATTTACCGTTTGCTTTTTCAAGAAGAGCTTTCGCAACATCCACTTTGTCTTCTTCTACAAGTGAGTTACCGATTTCGATACCTTGTGCTTTGTAGAATGTGTAAGTCATACCACCACCGATAAGAACTTTATCAGCTTTTTCAAGCAAGTTTTCGATAACACCGATCTTGTCTGAAACTTTTGAACCACCAAGGATAGCTACGAATGGACGTTCTGGAGCTTCAACTGCTTCTTGGATGTAGGCAATTTCGTTTTCAAGAAGGAAACCAGCAACTGCTTTTTCAACGTTTGCTGAGATACCAACGTTAGATGCGTGTGCACGGTGAGCTGTACCGAATGCATCGTTTACGAAGATACCATCTCCAAGTGATGCCCAGTATTTACCAAGTTCAGGATCGTTTTTAGATTCTTTCTTGCCGTCAACATCTTCGTAACGAGTGTTTTCAACCAAGAGAACTTGTCCATCTTCAAGAGCGTTGATAGCTGCTTCCAATTCAGCACCACGAGTTACACCTGGGAAAACAACGTCTTGGCCAAGTTTTGCTGCCAAGTCTGCTGCTACAGGAGCAAGTGATTTACCAGCTTTATCAGCTTCTTCTTTTACACGTCCAAGGTGAGAGAAAAGAATTGCACGTCCACCTTGTTCGATGATGTACTTAATAGTTGGAAGAGCTGCTGTGATACGGTTGTCGTTAGTGATTACGCCATCTTTCAATGGTACGTTGAAATCAACACGAACGAGGACTTTTTTACCTTTCAAGTCAACGTCTTTAACAGTAAGTTTTGCCATGTTACAAAAACCCCTTTATTTATTTTATTCGAAACTATTATATCACACTTTGGAAATATAAGGAAAGATTTCACAAGATTTTTCGATATTTAATCTTCATCTTCTTTTTTCTGTTTCAAGGTCAAGGCTAAACTAGCAAGACCAAGGCTGGCCAAGCCTGCTATTAGGGCTTCATTAGCATCAACTGTTCCTGTATTTGGCAATTGTTTGCTTGCTTCTTCTGATTTAACTGCTGTATTTTGGGCTGGTTTTTCTTGTGTAGGCGCTACTGCTGGCTCTGTTTTTACTTTTGTTCCAATTTCAACAATTTCTGGAATCGCTTCTTGGATAACTTCTGTTGAACGAAGACGACGCTGACCGTTTTCATCAACTTCAAAGACATGTCTTAATAGACCATCTCGTCCCTGTATGATGACTCGTTGTTCCCCAACTAGCATATCAGCATTTTCATGCTCTTGACGGTCAAAGGCAACCTTTTCCTCTTGAACTTCCAATTTAGGAGCCTTTTGTTGATCAGAAGCCAGTTGATTAGTAGGTTTTGGAAGGTCTGTGTTTTGTGGTGCTGGATTGGCAGGAATGAGACCAGTACCTACTTCTACGATTTCAGGACTTGCTTCTTTCAAAACTTCTGTAGCTCGAAGCGTACGATTGCCTTGACTATCTACTTCAATCAAACGACGAATTTGCCCCTCAACTCCTGCTTGGACAAGTTGACGTTGACCGACTGTAAGATTTGGATTGGGACGTTCTTGGTGTTCGAAGGCAATACTTGTCTCTTCAACTTCTAATTTCGGAGTATCCACAACCAAATTCTTGACACCTTCAGCTGGTTCCTTGCTTGAAATAACTTTTTCTACTGGTTTAGCAGGTTGTGGTTTTTCAGCAGACTCATAAACAAAGGCATAATGCGTGAAGTGTGGTGCTGTAAAGATGACATGACTATCCGTTTGTTCAAAAGCCAATTCTACTGCTTCTTTGCCTTCAGGCAAGAAGAATACTTTCTTCACTTTCTTATCTTTTTCAATTGGAATTTTCACAATAGAAGCGTAAGAGAGATCAACATCTTGACCTTTTTCATCCAAACCTTCTATTTCAAAGACATGGGCATCTTCTCCTGCAAAGTATTTCTTCTCTTCAGCACTTGCTTGGACACGTTCTACTTTCAAGCCCTTGATGACAGTCTTTTCTTTATTTGAGAAGTGTACTTCCACACCTGTTTTACTATCAGAAAAGACTGCTGGTTTGTCTTCTTTCAATAAAGCAACCAGATCTTTTAGACTCTGTTTCGCTGTTGCAAGCTCTTCTGGACTCAAATCTACTTTTTCAACCAAGGCCTTATTTTTCTCAAGAAGCGGAGCTAGGGCAGAACCTGAAGGATGGTTTGGTTTGGCAGCCAAGAGTTCTTGAGCCTCACCTGTTAAGCGATCAAGTTCTGTCTTTTCTTCCGTAAATTTCTCTTGACCATTCAGAGCTTTATGAGCTTCTGTCAATTTATTGAGACGATCATTCACCTGATCTTGGGTGCTAGTTTCATGGTCTTTCAACACTTGTTCAGCCGCTTCAATTGCTTTCAAGAAGGCTTCTTTTACTTCTGGTGAAGCAAAGTTATAGACCACCTTGTTCTTAGCCGCTTCAACTTCTGCTAATTTTTGTTTAAGGTACTCATCGTTCAATGCTGCTTTTGGAGATACCAAAACATCAAAGTTGACTTTATGACCTTGGTAACGAAGAGTCAAGGTTTGACGACCGGTCTTTTGAGCATCGTAACCAGAAATTTCAACTCCCTCATCAGTAAAGGAATGTTCTTCCATGGTGTCATTGCTATAAGCCACTGCAAAGCGTCCTTCAGACAAGTCTAAGCTATCACCAACTAGGTAATCTTTTTTCGGTTCCTGACTTACTTCAATTCCCAAAATAGTTTTCGGACTTGCTTCATCTTGACTAGTAACAGTCACTGATAAATTAGCATGTACCGGTTGTCCCAAATATTGTAAAGTAAGATTTTGTTCTCCCTTATGATGCGTATCAAAACCTGATACTGATACACCCGCGTGAGTTAGGCGAATAAGTTCGTCCTCAGCTCCACCTTCATACTGAACTCGAAGAACACCACCTCTAAGGTCCAAATCCTCCCCTTCGGCGTAGCTTGTTTTCTTAGGTCCTGTTTCTAGGCTGACTGACTTGATTCTTCTGTCATCTTTTGGAACGGAAACTGCTAGGATATTACTAATTTCCTTGCCTGGCAACTGGGTACGATAGTAAAGAAGACCAGATTGATTTGTCAAATCCAATGGTGCACTTGCTAGGTCTCCTCCAACTTCGCTCTTCAAGGTTGCAAGCGGAGTTTGAGAATTTGGATTATCATAAACGGTAATGGTTGCTCCAGCTGGTACATCCGCAAAGCCAACTTGTACCTTGTTATTGCCTAGAGAACGGGCTGCAGCCTTGGCCATCGGAATATTGACACTCTCAGTATCAAGCTTTTCATACATTTTCCAGTTATAGATACGAATAGCCTTCCATGGAGTTCCATTGTCAGAAGTGACAACATTCAAGCGCCAATCTTGAGCTGTGATAGGTTTGTCAAGGGTAATATCTGTAACATGGGCTTTATTGCCACGAACTTCCTTAGCCAACTTCCATTGACCATCCGCATCTTTATAATAGAGGTCAAAGTCTTTGGTGTTCATCAAACCATCGTTTACAGATTCTCCACCAGCTCCAGCATGGTCCATCACCCATCTAACAACTGTACGTGGCTGGGTCAAACGAATATCCACACTACCGCTTAACTGTCCAGAAGACCACTTGTCTGAAAGACTGGTAATGGTACCATTCAACATACCTTCAATACCTTCTCCACCTTCAGTCTTAGGGAAAGTACTATCAATAACTGTTGCACCTGGAACGATATTTTCAGCTAGTGGTTTTGGTAGGCTGGTATCTTTTACAGTCATGCCCCAATCAAAGGTTGTAGTTGCAGCTTCTGAACGAACTCCATTTTTACCGACTGCTACAACCTTCAGTTCTTGAGTTGTACCTTGAGCACTTGCTGAGCGGCTAACTTTTGGTAGATAAATAGTTGTAGAAGATGAGCCAGTTAGTAATTTCCAGCTGTCTCCATCTTTTTCGTAAACTTCATAGAAATCTGCATCCTTGTTGCCTTTAAATTGCACAACTGCTTCCGCTTCTTGGGCATTTTTAAGGACTTGTTTGGCTACAGCAACTGTGGTTGGTGCCTGAGGAGCATCTTGATTATTGCTGATGGTCAATTGCCCCAGGTTAAATTGATAACCTTTTAAGTCTTTGTCATTTTCAAAATAGAGTTTAATACCGTAAATTGTTTTACCTGCTAAGGCACTCAAATCAAAATCATCGGTAGTCCAGTTATCTGAAACTGTCAATTCTTTACGGGCAGCTTCATCACCGTAGGTATAATCTTTCTTGGTTGCAAATTCTACATAAACCTTGGTCCCTTTGCCTCCTTTGTGGGCAACATGCAATTTAGTTGTATCTGTCACCTTCAAGCGAGTAGAGTACAAATTCACATCTTGCTTGGTCGCACCTGAAAGATCCCCTGCAAATTTGAGAGAAGTTCCACCATTATAAGCATCTTCAAAATCATAGCTTGCTTTCAACTTATCACCAGTTGATTTTTGCCACCAGCGCCATGTTGGAAGAACACCTGAAACTGAACGGTAATTCCACTCAGAATCCTTAGAAACCTTACCGTCTACGAACCATTTTCTACCATGACCTGTATTAAAGGAAGTAGTAAAGGTATGACCTACTGCTGGCGTGCGGTCTGCAACTAGGTTAGCAATACCATACCAATCTTTGTCACCTGGTTTTTGACCAGTAGGGTCACCTTGGTAACCTGTAAAGAAGATATCTTCATTTTTATGATAATCTTCACCAGTTTTTCCTAAACTTGTAATGGTATCTGGGGCAAACAAACCAAGAGACAGACGCAATTTCCCATTTTCATCTAAAATGTCATTCCATTTGACCTTGGTCTTGTAGGAACCACCCTGTTGCAATTCCAAACCTGCAAATACATCATAAGGATTACGACCAATCCAGTTGGCAGTTGCAATAGTGTAATCATTCTTAGCCTTATCCCAGTTAAAGTTAGCAAAGAAGTTGTCTGCTGGAACCTTATCTCCTTCAGGTTGCATGAATTGGTAGTTGTATTCTCCCAAACCATCTTGGTGGTAACGTCCATAGTTATAGGTCATAGCATCGTACCAAGAATACTTGATTGGATGGTTTACCTTAGCAGCATACTCCTTGGTATAGAGCATAAACTGGCGCATCTTTTCTCCAAGAGGTTCAACCAAATCCCCAGTTGTTTCCTGGTTGATGAAATAGCCATCATAGCCATAATACTTGGCCATATCTACCAATTTACGGGCAATTGGGAAGCTACCATCTGGGTCTTGCTTCAAAGCTTCAGCGAATTTTTCTTGATCAGCAATACTATTAGACCAGTTGAAGAAGAGTGTACCATATACAGGAACCCCGTTACGGTGACCTGCATCAATAACGTCAGGAGTTGGTACGAGACCTTCCCAGAAGACCATTGAATCTAGATATTGCCAATAGTCAAAAGCATAGGCCTTGAACTCTTCTCCACCAACAGAAGCATGGTCTTTTGCTTTAGAATTGGTGTTTGATAGGGCTTGAACTTTTGCTTCCTTGCTAGCTTTTTCATTGACCAAATGACCTGTCCGACGTGAAGCGAGGGCGACAGACCCGCGGTTAATAGCATCATCTTCACGAGCACCTGGTTCCCATTTTAACAATTCTTCCCAAGAATTAAATTTGATTTCCTTTGGTTTTAATGTTTTTTCTGTATTTTTAGGGACATCTGGCTGGACTTCTTTTTCAGTCTTATTAGCTTCTGCTGCTGGCTTAGACTCATCCCCTTGGCTAGTTGCTTCAGGCTTTGCTTCTATTTCCTTGTCAGACTTAGGTTTTGCTTCTGCAGATGGTGTTTCCGCAGCCACCTCACTTGGTTTTTCCTCTGGTTTAGCTACGCTTACTGCCTCTGCAGTTTCAGTAGTTGCAGCTTCATTGCTTGCTGGCGAAGCAGTTTCAGATGCTGTCGCTACTCCTTCTGCCTTTTCTGGCTTATTTTCTCTAGCATGTTCTCCTTCATGCTGCTTGTCAGCTTCATTAGTTGGATGCTCACTCTCTCCTGAAACAAGCTCTGTATTGGCTCCGTTATTTTCAGGAACTGCAGTTTCTTCTGCTAAGGCTGGACCAGCAAATAAAACAGCCCCAATCATCAGCGAGCAGGCTCCTACTGATAACTTACGAATACTGTAACGACAACGTCTTTCAAAAAATAGATTCTTCATTTTCTCCTCCTAAAAGATTGATTTTGTTGCACAAAAGAAAGCGCTTAACTTTCTTTATAAAATTTTTATCCCAATCACAGGGACCAAGATAATTCCTCCCTCATTTTAAAATATTTCTTTTAAATGTCAATATATAAAAGGAAATATCTATATCTAGGTTAGAAATTGGTAAAATTAATATAATTAAGGCCCATTCTAACGAATTTTCTTTCTAAAATCTTAGCTTAACACTTGTTAGATTTACTTTTATCCTTTAAAATAGAATAGGAGAAATTCCGTTATTATTTTTCGGAGGAAAAAGAAATGTCCATTAATTGGCAGGAAATTTTATTTCACTTTTTAGGTGGTCTGGGACTATTCTTATATAGCATCAAGACCATGGGAGACGGTTTGCAACAAGCTGCTGGAGATCGCCTTCGTTTTTACATTGACAAGTACACTAGCAATCCCTTTTTAGGTGTTCTAGTCGGAATTGTCGTGACTGCCCTGATTCAGTCAAGTACAGGGGTTACAGTTATCACGGTTGGGCTGGTCAGCGCTAGTCTTCTCACTCTTAGACAGGCTATCGGAATTATCATGGGAGCCAATATCGGAACTACCGTTACTTCCTTTATCATCGGTTTCAAGCTTGGCGAGTATGCTTTGCCCCTGATTTTCCTTGGGACCATGTTCCTCTTCTTTACAAAAAACAGAACAGCAAACAATATCGGGCGCATCCTGTTTGGTGTGGGGGGAATCTTCTACGCCCTCAACCTCATCAGTGCCGGTATGAGCCCTCTTAAAGATTTACCACAATTCAAGGAATACATGGTAACCTTGGGACAAAATCCTGTGTTGGGAGTTTTTGCCGGTGCAGTGATTACCGTCCTCATCCAAGCTTCTTCTGCGACGATCGGGATTTTGCAAGGTCTCTATGCAGGTGGATTCCTTGACCTTAAAGGTTCGCTACCAGTTCTCTTCGGGGATAATATCGGGACAACCCTAACAGTTATCATCGCGGCAGCTGGAGCCAATGTCTCTGCGAAACGCGTTGCTGCAACCCACGTTACCTTTAACGTTTTAGGAACCATTCTTTGCTTAATCTTATTAGGTCCATTTACATCTATGATTGAGTACTTCCAGGCACTCCTTCACCTCTCACCTGAGATGACCATCGCCTTCTCTCACGGTGCCTTTAACGTAAGTAACACCATTGTACAATTTCCATTCATCGGAGCCTTGGCCTACTTTGTAACCAAGCTCATCCCTGGTGAAGATGAAGTTGTCAAGTACGAGCCACTTTATCTTGATGAGCATTTGATTAAACAAGCTCCATCAATCGCTCTCGGAAATGCCAAAAAAGAACTCCTTCACTTGGGAAATTATGCTTCTAAAGCCTTTGACCTTTCATACAACTACATCATTGACCTCAATGAAAAGGTTGCTGAAAAAGGCCACAAGACGGAAGAAGCCATCAATACCATTGATGAAAAATTGACTCGTTACCTTATTACTCTTTCAAGTGAAGCCCTTAGCCAGAAAGAAAGTGAAGTGCTGACCAACATCCTTGATTCATCCCGTGATTTGGAACGGATTGGGGATCACGCTGAGGCCCTAATCAATCTGACTGACTATCTTCGACGTAAAAATGTTGAGTTCTCTGAAGCTGCTTTGCAAGAACTAGCTGATATCTATCAAAAAACCACTGGCTTTATCAAGGATGCCCTTGATAGCGTGGAAAACAACGACATTGAAAAAGCTCAAAGTCTAATTGAACGCCATAAAGAAATCAACAATATGGAACGTGTTCTCAGAAAGACTCACATCAAACGCCTCAACAAGGGCGAGTGTTCAACGCAAGCTGGGGTCAACTTTATCGATATTGTTTCCCACTACACTCGTGTATCAGACCATGCTATGAATCTAGCTGAAAAGGTCATTGCTGAACAAATCTAAGAACCAAGAAGCTATCCTGAATAGGATGGCTTCTTCTTCTCCTAATCAAGAATTATTCTTCTACCATATAGAAAAATGCTTTGATTCACAATGGAATCAAAGCATTTTAAAGAGCTCCCCGTACATAAGCGCAGAAGCTGCGGGTCCTCTGTACTTAGCTTCTTCTCTTTTGATAAAGCGAGCCAAGTTGAGCAACTCAGGGTGCCGGATGTCTGGGATTCTTGAGCAATTCACGATTGACCAGGCCTGAGAGACGAACTGCCAGCAATTGCTCATTTGTAGTAGGCAGTTTTTTAGCAGTCTCTAGGAGAGCAGCAACTAAATCCTCACTCAAATCATGTCGAGCATGATTGTAAAGATCTTTTACAAGGCTTTCTAGGTTTGGTTCTACCATCCCTACCACCTCCCTTATGATTTAATAATTTTTAATCAAATCAACCGTTGAACGATCCAATTTTTTCACCAAGGCTTGCAAGAAAGCTTGCGCTTCTAAGAAGTCATCCATAGCGTAGAGGGTTTGATGAGAATGGATATAACGAGCGCAAACACCGATTGTTGTAGATGGGACACCACCATTTTTCAGATGAGCTGCGCCAGCGTCTGTTCCGCCTTTACCACAGTAGTATTGGTACTTGATACCAGCTTCTTCAGCCGTTGTCAAAAGGAAATCCTTCATTCCTGGGAGAAGCAAGTGACCTGGGTCGTAGAAACGAATCAAGGTTCCATCCCCAATCTTGCCTTGACCGCCATAAACATCACCAGCAGGTGAGCAGTCAACTGCTAGGAAAACTTCTGGGTCAAACTTAGTTGTGGAAGTATGAGCACCACGAAGACCAACTTCTTCTTGGACGTTAGAGCCAAGATAGAGTTCATTTCCGAGTTTTTGACCTGAAAGGGCTTCTGCTAGCTCACTCACCATAAGAACACCGTAGCGGTTGTCCCAAGCTTTTGAGATGATATTTTTTTCATTGGCTGTCAAGATTGCAGAACTATCTGGTACGATGGTGTCGCCAGGACGGATACCAAAGCTTTCAGCCTCAGCCTTGTCCGCAAAACCGCCATCAAAGACGATATCTGCAATAGCTGGCATAGTTGGTCCACCCTTTCCGCGAGTCAAATGTGGAGGGACAGAACCCGAAATCACAGGAATTTCACGACCGTCACGAGTCAGGAGTTTGAAACGTTGGCTGCTAACCACCATAGGATTCCAACCACCGATTTCTACGACACGAAAAGTACCATCTGGCTTGATTTCGCTGACCATAAAACCAACTTCATCCATGTGAGAAGCGACCAAGACGCGCGGTGCATCCGCAGCTTCTGAATGTTTAATCCCGAAAATACCACCCAAGCCATCTGTCACCACTTCATCCACGTGTGGTGTCAACTTTTCACGAAGATAAGCACGGACAGGCGCTTCATGACCTGAGATCGCAGCAAGTTCTGTTACTTCTTTGATTTTTGAAAATAATGTTGTCATTTCAGTTCCTTCTTTCTTTCATCCATTTTACCACTTTTTATAGGAGAAGGATAGCGGGAAGGTGGATTTCTAAGTTAGTATCTTAGTTTTGCTCTATCTTAGAAATGAATTGTATTCTCTTGCATTTGAAGTAAAATCTAAAAAATTCCAAGATTCACTCGAAATTTTATTCCCAAACAAAAAAACAATCCGATGCCAAAATCGTTCAGATTTTTCATAAAATTTGCAGAAAATAGTTGACTTCTCCTTCTTATTTCTTTAAAATAGTACAAAACTAGAAAAAGGAAAAAATCATGACCAAAACAATTCTTGTTACAGGTGGAGCTGGCTACATTGGCTCCCATACCGTTAAAGCTCTTTTAAATGCTAGCTATCAGGTACATGTTCTAGATAATCTCTCTACAGGAAATCGAGCGGCTGTAGATAGTCGTGCTAGCTTTAAACAACTGGATGTTTATGATGCTAATGCCTTAAAAACTTACTTGGAAGAAAACAAGATTGACGCTGTTCTGCATTGTGCGGGTGAAATTGTTGTGAGCGAAAGTATTGAAAATCCAAGTAAATACTTCACTGCCAATGTTGCGGGTATGAACCAAGTTCTCAAAGTCTTATCTGAAGTTGGTATTCAAAAAATCATGTTCTCTTCGACTGCTTCCCTCTATGGTAATAACTGTATTGACAAGCCTGCAACTGAAGATACCCTGCTCGACCCTGTCAACCCTTATGCAGAAACAAAACTGATGGGTGAACGAATGATTTACTGGATGGCCAATCGCTATAATTGGAAATATGTCATTTTCCGTTACTTTAATGTAGCTGGGGCTGAAATGGATGCTTCAAACGGTCTGCGAGTGAAAAATCCAACTCATATCATTCCAAATATCAACAAGACCGCATTGGGACAAAATGATAGCCTGAAAATATTTGGAGATGACTACGATACACGTGATGGTTCATGTATTCGGGATTACATTCATGTCTTGGACCTTGCACAGGCTCATGTTAAAGGAATGAACTACCTATTTCAAGAAGACAGTTCTTCTCAAATCTTTAACTTAGGAACTGAAAAAGGCTATACCGTCAAAGAAATCTTTAAAACTGCTGAAGAATTACTGAATCAAAAAATACCACACGAAATTGTTGCTCGCCGTGCTGGTGACCCAGCTAGCGTCCTAGCAGACGCATCAAAAGCTAAACAATATCTTGATTGGAAGGCTAGCTACTCCCTCGAAGATATTATTTTATCAGATTATCGTTGGCGTGTTAAAGAAGGCAAAAACATTTTGGAATAGGATAACAAAGGAGAAAGCCTTGGCGCTCTCTCCTTGTTTTATTCATTAAATTGTCAGAAAATTTATTGACAGATTAAATAATTCGTGTTACATTAATATCCGCAGGTATCTTTCGATACCAAATCCACATGAAAGGACGGGGTATGAAACTTTCTCATTATTTAATTGGCTTACTTCTACTCCTGGTCTTTCTCTCTATTAGCATTGGGACCAGTGATTTTTCATGGGGAAAACTCTTTGCACTGGATCATGAAACTTGGCTTCTCTTTCAAGAGTCCCGTCTTCCAAGAACCATTAGCATTCTCCTGACTGCCTCTAGTATGAGTATGGCAGGGCTCCTCATGCAGACTATCACTCAAAATCAGTTTGCTGCACCGAGTACAGTTGGAACGACTGAAGCCGCCAAACTAGGAATGGTATTGAGCCTCTTTGTCTTTCCGTCGGCTAGTCTGACTCAAAAGATGCTCTTCGCTTTTGTTTCATCCATCGTATTCACCCTCTTCTTCCTAGCCTTTATGGCCATTTTTACTGTAAAGGAAAGGTGGATGTTGCCTCTGATTGGGATCATCTATAGTGGGATTATCGGTTCTGTGACAGAAGTTATCGCCTACCGTTTCAATCTGGTTCAGAGTATGACAGCTTGGACCCAGGGCTCCTTCTCCATGATTCAGACCCATCAGTATGAATGGCTTTTCTTAGGCCTCATTATCCTGATAGCCGTTTGGAAATTATCCCAAACCTTCACCATCATGAATCTGGGCAAAGAAACCAGCGAGAGTTTGGGGATTTCCTACTCCCTACTTGAAAAACTGGCCCTCTTTCTTGTGGCTCTAACGACTAGTGTCACCATGATTACCGTGGGTGGCTTGCCATTTCTCGTAGTCATCGTTCCAAATCTTGTTCGCAAGCACTATGGAGATAATCTGAGCCAAACCAAACTCATGGTCGTACTGGTCGGTGCCAATCTAGTTCTGGCCTGCGATATCCTATCCCGAGTTCTGATTCGGCCCTATGAGCTGTCTGTCAGTCTTCTACTAGGAATCATTGGTAGCCTCGTCTTTATCCTACTTCTCTGGAGAGGGGGACGAAAAGATGCAGTCTAAAAGCAAACATACTAAGCTATTCTGCCTTCTCATTATTCTGGCCATCGGAGCTTGTCTCCTCTATTTTTGGCCCATTACTCACTTGTCAGCCTTTGCCTGGAAGCTGCGTTCCCAAAAGATCATCGTTTATCTCTTGGTAGCTATCGCGACAGGGATTTCGACCATTAGTTTTCAAACACTGACGGAAAATCGTTTCCTGACGCCAAGTATTTTAGGAATCGAATCCTTCTACGTCCTACTGCAAACTCTACTACTGGTTTTTGAAAGTAAGTTTCTTCAACTTGGCAAGTCCCCTATCTTAGAATTCCTAATCTTACTTCTCATCCAATCCCTCTTCTTTCTTGCCTTACAAGGCTACTTGAAGACACTGATGAAGCAAGACCTTGTCTTCATTCTGTTGATCTGTCTAGCCCTCGGAAGTCTCTTTCGAAATATCAGTACCTTCCTCCAAGTCCTGATGGATCCAAATGAATACGATAAACTGCAAAACAGTCTCTTTGCCTCCTTTCAACATCTCAACACTTCCATCCTAACCATCGGTTCTCTAATCATCCTCGCTTTGACAATCTTTTTCTTTCAAAAAGCAGTCATTCTCGATGTCTTGCACCTGCAAAGAGAAACTGCTCAGATATTGGGGCTCAATGTTGAAAAAGAACAGAGAGAACTCCTCTGGGGTATCGTGCTTTTGACTTCAACGGCTACTGCCTTGGTAGGACCTATGGCCTTCTTCGGTTTTATGCTAGCCAACCTCACCTACCTAATTGTCAATGACTATCGGCACAAGTTACTCTTTATCGTGGCCATTCTGATCGGATTTATCAGTTTGACTTTGGGGCAAGCCCTAATTGAACGAGTATTTGCTATGGAAATTCGCATCAGTATGATCATCGAGAGTGTGGGTGGCTTCTTATTCTTTATCTTACTTTATAGGAGGGCGCGTCGGTGAAACTGAAAAACATTGACAAATCCATTCAAAAACAGGATATTTTGCAAGGCATTTCGCTTGAAGTCAGTCCTCAGAAACTGACAGCCTTTATTGGTCCAAATGGTGCTGGAAAATCGACTCTCCTCTCCATCATGAGCAGACTGACCAAGAAAGATCAGGGAATTCTCAGTATAAAAGACCGTGAAATCGAGAGCTGGAATTCGCAAGAACTGGCTCAAGAACTGACTATCCTAAAGCAGAAAATCAATTACCAAGCCAAATTGACGGTGGAAGAACTGGTCAGTTTTGGACGTTTTCCCTACAGCCGAGGTCGACTTAGACCAGAAGACTGGGAAAAAATTCAAGAAACTCTGGACTATTTAGAACTGACCAACTTAAAAAACCGCTACATCGATAGCCTGTCTGGAGGACAACTCCAGCGGGTCTTTATCGCTATGGTACTGGCCCAGGATACGGACTTTATCTTGCTGGACGAACCACTCAACAATCTCGATATCAAGCAAAGCGTCAGCATGATGCAGATTCTTCGGCGACTGGTGGAGGAACTCGACAAAACCATTATCATCGTTCTCCACGATATCAACATGGCCAGTCAGTATGCAGATGAAATTGTCGCCTTCAAGGACGGTCAAGTCTTTAGCAAGGGAACAACCAATCAAATCATGCAGGCTGACCTGCTCAGTCAACTCTATGAGATTCCCATCACGCTAGCTGATATCAATGGCAAAAAGATCTGTATCTATAGCTAGTAACATAGAAGCTCAAGTTAGAGAACCTTCAGTCTCTTAGTCAATAAAACCTAGAGACTCCCTAAATCGTTATCACATTTTAAAAAGGAGAAATCATGAAAACATCCCTCAAACTTTACCTCACTGCCCTAGTAGCCAGCTTCTTGCTCCTACTTGGTGCATGTAGTACAAACTCAAGCACTAGTAAGACGGAGTCAAGTAGCTCTGCTCCAACAGAGGTAACCATTAAAAATTCACTAGGTGTAGTCACACTTTCAAAAGTCCCTGAAAAGATTGTGACCTTTGACCTCGGTGCTGCGGATACTATTCGCGCTTTAGGTTTTGAAAAGAATATCGTCGGAATGCCTATAAAAACTGTTCCGACTTATCTTAAAGACCTAGCTGGAAAAGTTAAAAATGTTGGTTCTATGGTTGAGCCAGACCTAGAAGCCCTTGCTGCTCTTGAACCAGACCTAATTATCGCTTCACCACGTACCCAAAAATTCGTAGATAAGTTCAACGAAATCGCTCCGACTGTTCTCTTCCAAGCAGGCAAAGATGACTACTGGACTTCTACCAAGGCTAATATCGAATCCCTAGCAAGCGCCTTTGGTGAAACTGGTACACAGAAAGCCAAGGAAGAATTGGCCAAGCTAGACAAGAGCATACAAGAAGTCGCTACTAAAAATGAAAGTTCTGACAAAAAAGCCCTTGCTATCCTCCTCAACGAAGGGAAAATGGCTGCCTTTGGTGCCCAATCTCGTTTCTCTTTCTTGTACCAAACCTTGAAATTCAAGCCAACAGATACTCAATTTGAAGACTCTCGCCACGGACAAGAAGTCAGCTTTGAAAGTGTCAAAGAAATCAATCCTGACATCCTTTTTGTCATCAACCGTACCCTTGCCATCGGTGGGGACAACTCAAGCAACGACGGCGTCCTAGAAAATGCCCTCATCGCTGAAACTCCTGCCGCTAAAAATGGTAAAATTATCCAACTCACACCAGACCTCTGGTATCTAAGCGGAGGCGGTCTTGAATCAACAAAACTCATGATTGAAGACGCACAAAAAGCCTTGAAATAAGCAACTTCAAACTCAACTAACATCTTTACATGATAAAACGCATCCTATCAGACTCACTCAAACCTGATAGGATGCGTTTTTATCATTTCACTAAAATATTTTTACCCATCCTCATTTTTCTTCTTGATTCCGTTTGAGTGAAAAGTGGTCTGGGACGGGGTCCTTACCTGTTTTCGACCAGGGATGGCAACGTAAAATCCGTGCCAAGCCCATCAAGACACCCTTAAAGCCATGTTTTTCAATAGCCTGAATCATGTAATTGGAACAAGTAGGCTCAAAGCGACAAGAGGGGGGAAAGGCTGGCGAGATAAACCGTTGATAAAAGCGCACAGGCGCTATTAAAATTCGTTTCATTATTTCTTGGTTACAGCCATGGTATGTAGTTGGCTGATTTCTTTTTTGTTAAGACGACGGGATTCTCCTGGACGGAGTCCTGTCAAGTCTAGATGTCCAAAACGGGTCCGTGACAACTTGTCCACTTGAAGACCGACAGCTTCAAACATCTTTTTAACCTGGTGGTTACGCCCTTCATGGATAGTCAACTGTACCACAGAGCGGTTTTTAACTGGGTCCACTTTGAGAATCTCATAGACAGCCGGCTTGGTTTTCTTGCCATCAATCTCAAGTCCACGGGTCAAGGGACGAAGATTGTCCTTATTGGCCACACCTTTAACACGCGCAACATAAACCTTATCAATCTCATTACGAGGGTGAATCATTTCATCCGTAAAATCCCCATCATTGGTCAAAATCAAGACTCCTGATGTATCCCAGTCCAAACGACCTACAGGGTAGATGCGCTCTTTCACGTTGGGCAAGAGGTCCACAACTGTCTTACGGCCCTTGTCATCTGTCACACTGGAAATAACACCTCGTGGTTTGTTAAGCAGATAATAAACCTTTTCTTCGTTGTAGATTGGTTGACCTTCTACTTCGACCTTGTCTCCTGACTTGATGGTCGTTGCGAGTTCACGTACCACCTGGCCGTTGACCGTCACCAAGCCTTGCTTGATTAACTCTTCTGCTTTTCTCCTACTGGCCACACCTGCGTGGGCAATATACTTATTGATTCTCATCTTCTTCTATCCTTTCACCAAATAATTGGCTTTCTCGGGCTTGAATCTCAAGCTCATCAATCACTGGTAATTCTTCTAAATGGTTTATCCCCATGTAATCTAGGAAATAATCTGTAGTCACATAGAGGTTGGGGCGACCCAACACTTCTTTTTTCCCGTCTTCTCGTATCAAGTCAAAGGCCTGCAACTTTGCCAAGGCCCCACTCGAGTTGACCCCACGGATGGCATCAATTTCTATCCGTGTGATGGGTTGTTTGTAGGCAACGATGGACAAGGTCTCAAGGGCAGCCCGAGATAAACTCTGGTTGATAGGTGCCTTAGAGTATTCCTTCAAAATCTCTGAAAACTGAGGCTTGGTCACCAATCTATAAGCGCCCCCTGTCTCAATCAGGGCCAAACTGGAATCTGGGTCCCTTTCATACTTCTGGACTAATTTTTCTAAACTCTGTTGGATGCCTGTCGGTGGCAGAGAGAGGAGTTCAGCTAACTGGCGGACTCTAATCCCATCTTCACCCGCTACAAACAAGAGCGCTTCTATTTTTGCTAAAGTACTCATCTTTCCTCTCTATCAAGTCTAGCTTTGGGCCACTTGACTTTCTTCCTTCTTTTCCATGAGATAAATATCTCCGAAACTTTCCTCTTGCACGAGGATCAGCTCCTGGGTTTTGATTAACTCTAGGGTTGCCAAAAAGAGGGTAATGACCTCTTGCACATTCTGGGCTTCCTTAAACAAATCCTGCAAGCGCAATTGATCTCGTCCGGTCAAGGACTCTTTTACGATGGCCATCATGTCCTCAATCTTATACTCATCCCGCAAGATAGTCGTGTGATTCTGTGCAAACTCCTCTTTTTTCTTGGCTAGGATATTTGAAAAAGCCAAAAAGAGGTCAATGGTCGTCTTGTCATGCACAAGCTCCGCATCTTCGTAAATCAACTCTGTCGGCGCTTTGGAATAGTACTGGGCCCGATCTTGGTGCTTGGCTTCCAAATTCTCACCCAAGAGCTTGAACTTGCGGTATTCTTCGATTTGAGAGAGAAGGTCCTGCTCCAGGTCATCCTCCAAATCGGTCACTTCTGCTACCTTTGGAAGGAGTTTACGGCTCTTGATCAGCATGAGCTGACTGGCCATAACCATGTACTCGCCCGTCACTTCCAGACGCATGGCCTGCAGGGTTGAAACATAGGCTAGATACTGTTCAATGACTTCCGTAATGGGCACATCGTAGATATCCATCTGGTACTTAGAAACCAGGTGCAAAAGCAAGTCCAGGGGCCCTTCAAAATCTTTTAGTTTAATATCCATTATCTATATTTTTCTAAGGTCAGGACTGTTTTTAATCCTAATTTTTTTGCAATTTCGTACAAATTGACCTTCTTTTCTATTTGTCTTAGAATAAACTGTTCCCGCAAGGCTTGAGCGGATAAGGTTGAGAAACCTTTCTCCTTGACAAAAGCTTCTAACTGACGGAAGGCCCACTGACGAGAATAGGCTTTCCCTGCCCTTTCAAAGAGATAGGTCTGCCCCATCAAGGGTTCCAATTCTGAAAGCAAGCTCGTGGGAATGGTGACAATCCTCTGTTGGGAAGCCTTCTGGATTCGCAACACCTGAAAATCCAGATTGATATCCTCAACCTTGAGAGCTAAAATCTCACTCGGCAAGAGCCCCATTTCTAGGATTAAGAGTGCTAGCAAGCGACCCTCTGGATAGTCACTTTCCTGCCAAAAAGAGTCTAGGTCTAACAGTTCTGGCTTTTCGGTCTTCTTTTCAGCTTGTTTAGCTAATTCCAAGCGGTAAAAGCTATCCACTTCTCCTTTTTGATAGAGAAAGTAGAGAAATCGGTTACAGGCCGAAATCTTTCGCTTCTGGGCGCTGATTTTTAGATTGGCTAGCTGGGCTTGGTAAATCTTGAGACTGGTCTCAGAAATCCGCTCACCTACCAAATCTAAAAACTGTTCTAAATCATACTTATATGACTGCTTAGAATTGGCAGATAAGCCCTGCTTTTCCTCTAAAAAGGCTGAAATCTTGTCTCTCATTTGCATCGAATCTCATATTCCTTACTAAAGTCATGCAAGAGGGCATTCACTGCCTTGAGGATAGACTTGCGCGTGATAATTCCTTGGAAAATACCAGACGCATCCACAACCGGCAAGAAGGACTCATCTACCAATTTGTGCAAGACCTCTGTAATGGTAAAATCAGGCGAGACAACTGCTACGTCCGTTCTCGTCATATGAACGATATCCGTATCTGCCATGATTTCTTGACTAAAGTCATGCTCCATCTGATAAGCCATAATATCTCTGAGCCCAATCGTCCCAACAAAGTGTTTTTCATCTGTCACAACGGGAACACGGGTATAGGTCATCTGACTGAGCAAGAGGGTCGCATGATCCGCATTGTGAGTATCAATCAACACAGCTAGATTTTTAGCAGGAGTCAAAAAAGTTTCCTCTTGCCCCAACAAGAAAGTCTCAAACTCCTTGGCAATCATCGGCTAAACTCCTTGGACAAGCCCGGATACACCTCATGAGCTCGTGTCAAAAAGTCGACTTTGAAGTAACTATCATCAATCTCCACACGAGCATAGAGACATTCTCTGATGGTCCCACGCGGTTGACTGATAGAACCTGGATTTAGAAAAAGAGTCTTTCCTTCCATCCAAGCGTTTGGCACATGCAAGTGACCATAAAGACAGATATCGGCCTCTTCTTCCTGAGCCCAGTAGTCCAACTTTTGAAAGTTGAAATTGATGTCAAACAAGTGACCATGGGTTTGGATAATCTTGGTCGAACCAAGCTCAGTCACCAAACGTTCTGGGTAGCCGGAGTAGAAGTCCATGTTCCCTTTAACAACGCGGATGCCTTCCCAAAGGGGAGAATCAGGACGCAGTTCAGAATCGCCGTTATGAAAAACGGCATCAACTTTGCCCACATAGCGATCACGGATTTCTTCCACAATCAAGCTATCGCCATGAGAATCGCTCATTACAATGATGGTTTGCTTTGCCATGATGGAAATACCTCCAAAAGTTTCTTAACGGCTAAGGCACGGTGAGATTGACTATTTTTTTCTTCAAGGGTTAATTCAGCTGAGGACTTGCCTGTCTCTCCTACAAGGAAGAGAGGGTCATAGCCAAAGCCATTTTCACCCTTAGGTTCAAAGTTAATGTAGCCATGCCAGTCTGCTTCAACAACCAAGCTTTCCTTGTTTGGACTGGCTACGACTAGGGTTGTATGGAATTGAGCCGAGCGGTCCTTGAGTTCAAAGACCATGGCCAATTCGTGCAAGAGCTTGGCATTGTTTTCACGGTCAGTAGCTCCCACACCTGCGAAACGAGCTGACCAGACACCTGGCAAGCCACCAAGGACATCAACTTTCAGTCCAGAATCATCTGCCAGAACCATCTTGCCTGTTAATTGAGAAATAGTTTCTGCCTTGAGACGGGCATTTTCTTCGAAGGTCATGCCTGTTTCTGCTACTTCAGGCAAGTCAGGATAGTCATTAAGATTTTCCACATCGTAGCCTAGCTTGTCAAAGATAGCTCGGAACTCTTTGGTCTTGCCTTCGTTTCGAGTCGCAATCAATAAGGTTTCTCTGACCTTGTTTGTCTCAAAGAAATCATGAACATCGACCCCTTCTTTGGGCAATTCCACATACAAGAGTTGCCCATTTTCAACCACGAGCAGAGCCCCTTGACGTTGGATGACTTCCACATTTCGTCCCATTTCTTGGTTGAGGATATCTACCACAAAAGACAATAAACGGTAGAGGGAACCATAGCGTAAAACAGTAACAGAAACAGGAAAACCTCGATCCTCATCTCGAAATCTTTGGGCAAACTCCAATAGAGGAAAATCCAAGTCATCATCCGTCAACGTCCGGACGCCACCAAAAATACCATAGGACCCGACATACCAGTCCTGGTCATCCTTGTATTCATAAATTTTATTTGTCATAATTCTACATGCTCCACATGAATCTCTTTTTCCAGCCATTCTTCACCAATTTGTGCAAAACTTTGGCTACTGGCTGTTGTGTAAAAACGGTGATGGAGTGGT
Organism: Streptococcus mitis NCTC 12261; assembly: GCF_000148585.2. Lineage (NCBI taxonomy): Bacteria > Bacillati > Bacillota > Bacilli > Lactobacillales > Streptococcaceae > Streptococcus > Streptococcus mitis. The sequence continues at coordinate 299,840 of NZ_CP028414.1, read as the reverse complement.
CCGGCATCGCGACCACGATTGATTTCAAAATAATTAAGTAAGACTGAGATATCCCGTACGCACTCTGCCCCACTATCGATGAGCTGAACCTTGGGTCCCATGACATTTTGAATAATAGGTCTGAGGAGTGGATAATGGGTACAGCCCAAAATCAAGCTATCCACCTTTCCAACCAAGGGACGCAGGGTTTCATAGACCACTTTCTTGGTAACACTGGTTGACAGGGCACCCGACTCCACCAAGGGAGCAAACTTGGGACAGGCCAAACTCTCCACCTGTAAGTCCGGATCCAAATCATGGATTTTCTGACGGTAGATGTCTGAGTGTACCGTCATGGGTGTTCCAATCACTCCGATTTTCCCACCTTGGCTAGACTTGATAGCTGCCGAAGCTCCTGGCAAAATCACACCTAGGACAGGAATATCTAGTTGAGCTTTGATTTCTTCCCAGACGACGGCAGTCGCAGTATTACAAGCAATGACAATCATTTTGACATCCTTGGTCAAAAGAAAGTTGACCAACTGCCAAGTATATTCACGAATTTGCTCAGCAGGACGGGGACCATAGGGCGCCCGTGCCGAATCTCCAATATAGACGATTTCTTCATGGGGAAGCTGGCGCATGAGCTCGCGCACAACGGTCAAGCCCCCGACACCCGAATCCAAAAAACCAATTGGTCGATTATCCATACAGTCTTCTTTCTAGTCTTTTTTCTGATTGATAGTTCATTATGATTATTGATCCTTATGAACTGAATGACATCCTAATCAACAACTATCTCTCTTAATCATAATCAAATATCAATAGAATGCAAGGAAAAAGTCGCATTCCTAAACCATAACCAACATAGTGAGAAGTCTGGAACTTTCATCCCAGACTTTTCCTTATTTATTTTTTCTTTTTATTGTTAGCAAGGGCTGCCTTTTGTTGGCGGATGATTTGGTGGTAAACTTGTTGTACCTTAGCTTCGCTTGGTTTTTGACCATTTGCACTCAAAAGAGTACGAACTGCTTCAGCATTCAAACGTGGGTTGTCAGCGAATTCTTTTTCAATTTGCTTACGAACCAAGTACATCCCTCCAAGAGCTCCTCCTAGAAAAGCTAGCACAATCAATACAATTGCTAATAGTAAATCCATCATTTTTCTCCTGTTTCTTTTTGAGTCTCTTTCATTATACCACAAACTAGCCACCCTGACTAGTTTGTTTTACGCTTTCAGGGAGGGAATAGACAGCAAAAAGAACCCTGCTTTTCTGCAAAAGAGAGCTCCCTACTGAGTTTATACTCACTGAAAATCAAAGAGCAAACTAGGAAGCTAGCCACAGGCTGCTCAAAACACGGTTTGGAGGTTGCAGATAGAGTTGACACGGTTTGAAGAGATTTTCGAAGAGTATCAATTTCATATTTCTGCCTATCCATTTGTACTAATAAAAGACTGAGACACCACATCTCAGCCTTTTTCTTTATCCCAAAACTAATTCATCACTAACTAGACTTTGGCCACTATTTTTCTGGAAGAGATGCATGAGATCTTCAACCGTCAGATGCTTTTTCTCCTCTCCCTTGACATCCACCACTATCTTACCCTGATAGAGCATAATGAGACGATTGCCGTACTCAATCGCATGGTTCATATCGTGGGTAATCATCAAAGTCGTCAACTGATGGTGTTCCACAATCTTTTGCGTCAAATCCATCACCATTTGACTCGTTTTCGGGTCAAGTGCCGCAGTATGTTCATCCAAAAGCAAGAGTTTGGGTTTCACCAGAGCTGCCATGACTAGGGTCAAAGCCTGTCTTTGTCCTCCTGAGAGGTATTGAGTATCTACTTTTAAGCGGCTTTCAAGACCAATATTCAACTCCTTCAAGGCCTCTTGGAACTGGATTCTATCCTTCTCCTTCACGCCCCAACCAAGCCCTCTCTTCTGCCCGCGTCTCAAGGCAATAGCCATATTCTCCTCAATCGTCAAACGAGAAGCTGTTCCCATCTTAGGATCTTGAAAAACACGGGCGATATCCTTGGCTCTCTTTCTTACACTCAGATTTTTAATGGATTTGCCTGCCAATAAAAGGTCCCCTTCGTCCACCGATAGATTGCCAGCCAAGATATTCATCAAAGTGGATTTCCCTGCTCCATTTCCACCGATCACAGAGATAAAATCTCCCTCTTCAACCTCTAAATCTAACCCTTTGAGGACATGGTTCTCATTGACCGTCCCTGCTTCAAATGTTTTGTGAATATTTTCAAGTGTTAACAAACTTGCCATAACTTTCTCCTCCTATTCATTTCTCAATTTCAGACCACGAATCTTTAATCTCTTTTGCAATTCTGGTGCAAATAAAACTAAGGCTAACAAGATTGCATTAAAGAGACGAACCAGGTTTTGATCTAGATTTGGAATTTCATAGATATTTAAAATAATCAAACGGTAAACAATTGCACCAATTCCGATGGATAACAAACGGCCTCCAATGGTCAAATCGTGGATCAAGACTTCCGCAATAATCACTGCACTCAAACCAACAACAATGGTTCCTGTCCCAGAAGTCACATCTGAAAATCCATCATTTTGGGCAAACAAAGAACCACATAGGGCAATCAAGCCGTTTGAAATCATGTAACCAACAATCTTCATGGTGTCTACATTGACCCCATTGGCCTCACTCATCGGAATATTGTCCCCAGTCGAACGCAAGACCAAGCCAATCTCTGTTTTCATCAAAAGAGTCAAGACCAAACAAACAAGTAAGAGACAGGCCAAACTGAATGAGAAAACAGCTTCTTCATTTGTCAGTCCTAAGCTCGCCAACTGTTTAAAGACAGTCGAAGAATCTCCCAAGGAAAGATTGGGCACACTTCCCATGATTTTAATATTGATGGAATAAAGCCCTGTCAAGGTCACAATCCCTGTCAAGAGAGCTGGAATTTTCATCTTGGTGTGAAGCATTCCTGATACAAGACCTGCTACCATACCTGCCAGCAAAGCAAGTAAGGTCGCAATCCAAGGATTTGTCCCTGCCTGTATCTGAGATACAACGACTGCTGCCCCCAGAGGAAAGGCTCCTTCAGCAGTCATATCTGCAATATCCAAAATACGGAAAGTCAAGTAGACCCCAATAGCCATAATCGACCATAGCAAACCTTCTGATAAACTAGATAATACAAAATTCATCTCAAACCTCCTTATTCCTTGCCTTCTAACTTACTAATATCAATTCCCAATGCATCTGCCATTTCTTGATTGGTATGCAATTCCAGTTTTTCAGGCAACTCAACTGCTATATTTTCTGGCTTCTCACCTTTTAAGACACGAATCAACATGCGAGCTGTCTGTCTTCCTAATTCTTCATAATTGGTTCCGTAGTTATACAAGCCACCAACAGCAATCATTTCTGTTGAACCACCGAATACTGGAACCTTGTGTTTAATAGAAACCTGCTTAACTGTTTCCATGGTTGACGAAATGATATTATCCGTTGGGACAAAAACCATATCCACCTCTGCCATCAAACTCTCTGCTGCCGCCTTGACGTTGTTACTGTCCAAGATTGTTTTTTCAACAACGGTAAAGCCTTTTTCTTCCAGAAGACGCTTAGCTTCATCCTTTTGGACAACTGAGTTTGGCTCGCTCTGAGTATAAAGAATTCCAATTGTTTTAGCTTTTGGCAACACTTTCTTTATCAAATTGATTTGGGTTGAAATGGCATCTGATGACTGGTCACTTGTCCCAGTCACATTGCCCCCAGGATGCTCTCTTGACTCAACCAACTTGGAACTGACAGGATCTGTTACCGCTGAAAAGATAACAGGTGTCGTTTGTGTTGTATTGGCCAAGCTCTGAGCAGAAGGCGTTGCAATAGCTAGAACGACATCACTAGATTCTGCTAGTTGCTGGGAAATCGTTTTAAGATTTCGTTGTTCTCCCTGTGCATTTTGCAAATCAATCTCGATATTTTTCCCTTCAACATAGCCTTGCTTGGCCAGCTCATCCACAAAGCCTTCTCTGGTAGCGTCTAGAGACTGGTGGGTAATAAATTGTGAAATACCGATACGAAATACATCTTTTTTCTTATCTGCCTTCAACTGATGCAAACTGATCAGAGAGGTCAAGAGAATCCCCACTACCAAGAGGGGTGCTAGTAATTTTCGAACAACTTTCATAATGAAACTCCTTCTCAGAAAAGATAATACTCAATGAAAATCAAAGAGCAAACTAGGAAACTAGCCGCAGGCTGTACTTGAGTACGGCAAGGCGACGTTGACGTGGTTTGAATTTGATTTTCGAAGAGTATAAAACAAAAAACCGCCTAGATAATACCTAAACGGATGCTTGAAATAATCTAACAAGTTATAACTTTGCTAGTCCATTTAGATATTCATCTATATGGACCACAATCAAAAATCTTAGCCACATAGATACAAACAAATTGCTTGAACTGTTTGCATCCATGGTGACATGTCTACAAACACTATCTAAAGTAGCTAAAGTAAAAGTTTTGATTCATCGTTACAGCTTGTTTCTTGTTCATTTCTTTTTCTGCTTTCTTTTTTGATGTTTCCTATCTTACCACCTTTTTCATCACCTGTCAAGAATATTTCAGAATTTTTTAAAATTTTTCGAAAATTCTTTCATAATTCTTTCAATTCTTTTAGGATAATTTCAAAGATTTGCCCATTAGACAAAATAGAACGATTTGAAGACTTTTATGGTATTTAGTTGTACTAGAGTTTTTTAAAAGTGTTTTGATGGCTTGTATTTCTTTTTTGGTTGATTTCATATCACTATTATATAATGCGTTTTGATTTTAGTATAGTATTAAACTAACTCTTGCAGTCGGACAAAAAATCGACAGTTATTTTATACTGTTTAAAACCAATAGTCAATACGACAATCTCTTTACTTTTCGGTTATCAACTCTGTAGATTGCTAACATATCCAAAATAAGCCAAGTATCCCGAGGATAGGCAACAGAAATGAATTATTTATACTCTGGATACCACTTCAAATCACGAACTGCTTTGGCCATATCTGTTTCCTTAGCGCGTGCAAGACCTTGCTCTTGTGCTTTTTTAGCGACTGCTTCTGCTACTTTAATAGAAACATCTGCTACATACTTGAATGGTGGCAAGACAGGAGCTCCTGGTTGGCCTGGATTGACAATACCACTCAATGAATGCGCCGCTGCTCCAATCATTTCATCAGTCAAAAGACTTGCTTCAGAAGCCAGCATACCTAGACCAAGACCTGGGTAAATCAGGGCATTATTTGCTTGACCAATCACATAGTCTACACCTTTATAAGAAACCGTATCAGCAGGAATTCCTGTTGCGACAAAAGCTTTACCATCTGACCATTCAATCAAATCTTTGGCACTAGCTTCTGCCAATTTAGTTGGGTTTGACAAAGGGAAGATCATTGGATGTTCTGTGTTTTCACACATAGCTTCTACTATTTCTTTAGTGAAGGTATTAGGCTGAGTTGAAGTTCCTACAAGAATGGTTGGCTTCACAGTCTTCACTACTTCAAGCAGGTCAGTCAACTTATCTGCGTTACTAAAGTCAGCACGTTTCTTAGCAAATGGTTTTTGCTCTGGTGTCAAGTCATCCATGTCATCAAAGAGAAGACCTTGTTTATCAACCATAAAGAACCGTTTATAGGCTTCTTCTTCAGAAAGACCTTCACTTACCATTTCACGAAGAACACGAGAGGCAATTCCTGCACCCGCAGTACCACCACCATAGCAAAGATAAACTTGATCTATTAATTTTTCACCACTAATATCCAGCGAACCAAAGATACCACCCAAGGTAACGATTCCTGTACCTTGAATATCATCATTAAAGGTCGGAATTTGTTTCCGGTATTTTTCAAGAATATTGGCTGCATTCAAGCGGCCGAAGTCTTCCCAGTGAAGGTAGAGTTTAGGAAAGAGACGTTCTGCTGTTTGAACAAATTGGTCAATGAAGTCGTAGTAACGATCTCCGCAGACCCGTTCGTGACGATTTCCTAAGTAATTAGGATTGTTACGAAGTTCTTCACGGTTAGTCCCTGCATCAATGACTAAAGGAAGGACCATCGAAGGATCGATTCCAGCAGCACCCGTATAGACCATCAATTTCCCAACAGAAATATCGACACCATTTGTTCCCCAGTCGCCAATTCCAAGGATTCCTTCTGCATCTGTTACAACAATGAGACGAATCTCGCGACCCCCGGCAGCGTTTTTCAAAGTAGCTTCAATATTTTCAGGATGATTAATATCAAGATATCCCGCATATTGGGGATCTACAAAAAGATCACTATAGCCTTCAATCGTATCTGCAATAGTTGGATCATATACAATTGGATTGAATTCTTCCAAATGTTGAGAAAAAAGGTAATAGAAAAGAGTCCTGTTGGTATTAAAAATTTCCATTAGAAAAAGACGTTTTTCCAAATCATTGGCTTTTGTTTGCATTTGTGCATAAGTTTGCGCCGCTTGTTCTTCAATCGTTTGAACATACGGTGGCAATAAACCAATAAGGCCTAGTTCCTTTCGCTCCTCTAAGGTAAAGGCAGTACCTTTATTGAGTAAAGGATTGTTTAAAATATCATGTGAAGTCATAGTGCAACCTCCTTTTTACTTATATTATACCACATGAAACGAATTGTTCGTAAAACGTTGTTGTTTAAATAATACAATTGTATACGCATATGTTATAAATTTCTGAACTCATCAAACTCTCGATGATCTCTCTTTACTAAAAGTTTCGAGTAAAATAAACCAATCATACAAATTGACAATCCTAATTAAAATAAATATCATATAGGTATGTTATGTAATACTTTGTATTTTTTAAGGTGTTTTTTTGTCATATAAAACTTGTATTCTATTTATATGACAACTAAAAACTATTTACAACAATATATTTCCCAAAAAGTGAAATATTTTCGAACACAGAATAAAATGAGCCAGGAAGAACTTTCAGAACAAGCAGGCCTCGGGCTTAAGTATATCAATCAACTTGAAAACCAAAATGTGAATCTGACCATTCACAGTCTTGAAAAAGTGATTGACGCCCTAGAAATAACCCCAGAGGAATTTTTCAATTTTGATAGCCTTGAATCAACCTCTGATAAGAGTGACAATCTTTCACTCAAAAGAATCAACATGAAGATTAAACAGCTCCCTATTGATAAACGAGAAAAAATGTTGGTCATTTTTGAGAGTATCTTAGATAATCTTTGAGATCCCTGACTCACTTACATTTTAACTGGTGAATACTCGTATAGTCAAATTGTAGGATACGGATAAAAATTATTTATCTGCTGTTTTCCACTTATTTTCCTTCTCCAACTAATGAAAGTGAACCCATATGAATTTAAAAGATCTACAATATTTTTATGACCTCTGCCAGCTTCAATCCTATACGGAAGTAGCAAAACAACATAAAGTCAGCCAACCATCTATTTCTTATGCTATCAAGCGCTTAGAGGAATACTTTAACTGCAAATTGATTCACCATGACCCCTCGCATCGTTCCTTCAAGCTAACTCCTCAAGGACAAATCCTTCTAAAGCATACAGAACTGATTTTACCTGAGTTCATTTCTACTCGCAAAGAAATTAATCGCTCCTTGGCACAATACTCTACTGTAGGATTCCCTCCTATTATCATTCAGTATCTCTTTGCTGCCTTAAACGAAAAAGATAAATTCGATTTTTTAAAAAAGATACGTCCTATCCGCGGTGGTTCCGTAGAGTTATTAAACCTTCTCCTTAAGGGAGACCTTAATGTAAGCCTACTCGGTTTGATTGAACCTCTCAATTATCCTTCAATAGAGACACACGAGCTATTTCATAAAGAACTGTATGTCGTTTTATCTAAGAACCATCCTTTTGCCACTGCTCCTTCCCTCGCTTTTGAAGAATTAGTAGATCAATCCTTTATACTCTTAGACGAACACTTTGTTCACCTGAAAGCTTTTGAAACGCTTAATCAAAAGCATCAAAACAAGGCAGAAATATTCTTTAAGACTGATGACATTGTCATTCTTAAAGAACTTTTAAAGAAAGGAATTGGCCTTAGTTTACTGGCTGATATCGCACTTTCTGATGAAGATGACGATTTAATAAAAATTCCTCTTATACCGAAGGATAAGATAACTTTTACAGTTTATTACGCTTACCTTAAATCAGCTACACCGTCATCAGAAATAGAAGCTTTATTTAAACTCCTTAAATCATATGAATAGAAAAAACTCTAACTATCAATGAACTGATAGCTAGAGTTTTTTACATTGTAGATATTAGACTCAATGAAAATCAAAAAGCAAACTAGGAAGCTAGCCGCAGGTTGCTCAAAACACTGTTTTGAGGTGGCAGATAGAGCTGACGTGGTTTGAAGAGATTTTCGAAGAGTATTAGACTATAGTAGATTGAAGCTAGAGTAATACGCCGCGACTTCTAAACCTTTTCTAGAAATTAATTTGACTTTCCTAATCGAGTTGTTCAGATTTTATTTCATCTCACTATAATTCAATGATTTTCTAAGAATTCTATTTCTTTCGAAAATTCTTTCAAAGTTTTTTCAAATCAGTCCAACAAAAAAGGTTTATAATTTCCATAAAAGTTGACATGGAAATTATAAAACCATTATTAATTTAACCCTTGTTGGTAACGCGCCAATTCGGCTTGGTTAGCCCAAACATAGTGACCTGGACGGATTTCTACCATAGATGGCTTATCAGTCTCATAGTCGTGTTGACTTGGGTCGTAAACTTTCAAGACCTTCTTACGTTCCAAGATTGGATCTGGGATTGGTACCGCTGAAAGCAAGGCTTGAGTATATGGGTGAATTGGATTGTTAAACAATTCTTCTGTTTCTGCAACCTCTACAATAACACCCTTGTAAATAACTGCGATACGATCTGAAATAAAGCGAACGACAGACAAGTCATGGGCGATGAAGAGATAGGTCAAACCAAGTTCTTTTTGGAATTTTTTGAGCAAGTTCAAGACTTGAGCACGCACAGAAACGTCCAAGGCTGAAATGGGCTCATCCGCAATAACAAAGTCTGGTTGCATGACCAAGGCACGGGCAATACCGATACGTTGACGTTGACCACCTGAGAATTCATGAGGGTAACGAGTCAAGTGCTCAGCAAGAAGCCCCACTTCACGGATAATATTTTTAACTTTCTCTTTACGTTCTTCTTCATCCTTGAACAGATGATGATTGTAAAGACCTTCAGAAATAATATAATCAACAGTCGCACGTTCATTCAAACTTGCGGCAGGATCTTGAAAAATCATCTGGATACGACGAATCAATTCTGCAGCTTGTTCACGCGATTTCTTACCATTAATCTTTTGACCATCAAAAATGATATCCCCATTACTTGTATCATTAAGACCGATGATGGCACGACCAATAGTTGTTTTCCCACTACCTGACTCACCTACAAGCGAGAAAGTTTCTCCCTTGTTGATAAAGAAGTTAGCATTTTTAACTGCGACAAACTTCTTACTTCCTTCACCGAAGGAAATTTCTAAATCTTTGATTTCTACTAATTTTTCAGACATTTCCTTCCTCCTAGTCAGCCAGATGGGCAAATCCCATTTTTTCACGAATCTTATCATGGAGATTTGCAATCACAGCTGGTTTTTCTACTTTTGGAGCATCCTCATGAAGTAGCCAAGTTTTAGCCCAATGTGTCTCTGATACTGAGAATTGAGGAGCTTTTTGTTCGAAGTCAATCTGCATTGCATAGTCAGAACGCAAGGCAAAGGCATCACCTTTCAGGTCAGTATAAAGTGACGGAGGTGTTCCTGGGATTGAGTAAAGATCCCCTTTATCATCAGCAAGCTGAGGCAAGCTAGACAAGAGACTCCATGTATATGGATGGCGAGGGTCATAGAAGACTTCCTCAACAGTTCCATACTCAACGATTTCTCCTGCATACATAACCGCTACCTTATCTGCAATACTTGCCACCACACCAAGGTCGTGGGTGATAAAGATTGTTGTGAAATGGTACTCGTTTTGTAAAGATTTCAACAAATCAATAATCTGAGCTTGGATGGTCACATCCAAGGCAGTCGTTGGCTCATCACAAATCAAGACATCAGGTCGGCAGGCAAGAGCAATCGCAATAACGATACGTTGACGCATTCCTCCAGAATATTGGAATGGGTATTCATCAAAACGTCTATCTGCATCTGGAATCCCAACCTTATTCATGTAGTCAATGGCCAATTCTTTCGCTTCTTTAGCTGTTTTTCCTTGGTGTTTTACAATAACTTCTGTAATCTGACTACCAATTGTTTTAATTGGGTCCAAACTAGTCATTGGATCTTGGAAGATAGTCGCAATCTTAGCGCCACGAATTTGTTCCCAATCCTTGTGAGAAGATAAAGCTGTCAAATCTTGACCACGGTAGTCAATACTACCTTGGGCAATGCGACCGTTTTCTTCAAGCATACCTGTGAATGTCTTTGTCAAAACAGATTTCCCTGATCCTGACTCACCTACCAAGGCTAATACTTCTCCTTCAACTAGTTCAAGGGAAACGCCGCGAATGGCTGTCAATACTTTGTCACGAACGTCAAATTCCACGACAATATCGCGAGCAGTCAAAATTACATTTTTTTCTTTTGTCATTTCTACTCCTATCTATGTGTACGTGGATCACTAGCATCCGCTAAGTTTTGACCAACTACGAAAAGGGATAAGGATACCAAGACAAGAGTTGTCAATGGAATCCAGAACAAGTAAGCATTGGTTGTTACGTTTTGTGAATAATCCGAAATCAAACGACCCAAACTTGGCACGGTAATTGGTAATCCAAGACCGAAGAATGACAAGAAGGCTTCGTATGAGATAAAGCTTGGAAGCATTTGAGTCATGGTTGTCACAATAACAGATACCAATTGAGGCATGATATTTTTGGCAACAATCTTCAAGGTTGGTGTTCCCAGAGTACGTGACGCCAAGTTGTATTCCAAGTCACGATAACGCAAGATTTGCACACGGATCATGAAGGCAATCCCAATCCATGTCGTCACACTCATGGCAAAAATCAGATTCCAGAATCCAGCTCCGATTGAGTAAGTCAAGACAATGACAATCAAAAGAGATGGGATGTTTGAGATGACGTTATAAACTTCCATCATCACGCGGTCAACTGATTTTGAAATTCCCCAAATACCACCGACAAAAACACCGATAACCAAGTTAATTACTGTCGCAATCACAGAAATGAGGATAGAGTTACGAGCTCCGAACCAGACACCGTCAAAAAGAGATTTACCGTTACTGTCTGTACCGAACCAATGCTCAGCATTTGGCTTGATATAACGAGCACTAAAGTCGTTTACCTTGCTGACATCATTGAAATCAAACTTAGAAAACATTGGGTAGATGAAACTCATCAAAATGATAGCTACCAAGATTCCCAACATGACTACAGTTGATTTCTTCTTCATAAATTGTCTAAACACTGAACCCCAGTATGAATAAGCTGGCGCATCAATAGCTTCAGAGGCAAAATCGTCACGTTTTACAAACTGAAATTTTTCTTTATCGATTGTAGACATTATTTGCCTCCTTTCTCAGTCAATTTAATACGTGGGTCAATAATAGTCATCCAAATATCTCCCAAAAGAAGTGAGAAGATAGAAATACATGTAAAGATGAAGACAAGACCAACGACCATAGAGTTATTAGATGCTTTTACAGAGTCAATCAACATTTTACCCATACCTGGGAAGGCGAAGACTGTTTCAGTAAGGGTTGCACCACCAATAACCCCGATAACGGCACCAGGAATTCCTGAAACCAGCGGAACCATGGCATTTTTAAAGATGTGTTTGTTTGAAATTTCTTTTTCAGACAAACCTTTGGCACGAGCAAAACGAACAAAGTCCTGTGATTGCAAGTCAATCATGTAACGACGAATCCAAATAGCTGTACCAGGAGCACCCAACAAACCAAGAATCACTGCTGGTAAAACATACGAACGCCAATCTCCAGCACCCAAAATAGGGAATGAATCTGGAAGACCAATTGATGATCCAATCAAACGAACAATGTAAACCAAGGCAATGGTTGGAAGGGCCATCAAGAAGGTCAAAAACCCTGTTGAGAAGCTATCAATCCAAGTATTCTTGAAGCGAGCCATAGCTGAACCAAGTGGCACGGCAATCGCATAAGAAATCACCAAACCAATCAATCCAACGACTGCAGAGCTAGCAATCATAGAAGGATATTGGTAGTTGCTTTCAGTTGCAGTATATGGGTCATCTTTCCCATAGTTGGCTACTTCACGAGAATCAGCCTGACTAGGCGATTTGTAGGTTCTTGAGTAAATATTTACAGAAGAAGTTTTCTTACCTGTTGGGAACTGAACTTGAGATGTTTTTGTTTGCCCTTGTCCTTGAGTAATGACCTGTAAAACAGGGCTATTAGCATAGGTTGGATAAGAGTCACCTAAATTAATGTTCACAAAGTTTTGATGCACAAACGGGAACTGACTGTTGAAGTACAAGAGATATTTGTGTTTTGTTCCTGAACCGACCAAGGACCATCCGATCGCTGGATCGTTTTCAAAACGAAGGTAACGTTTCAAGTCTGGATTTTCAGGGTCTTGAATTTTATTTGTATGATCAATGTCAATCAAGTTAGCATAGAAGTGAAAAACACGTTCAAAAATCGGGATTTCACGCGTAGCGTAGAATTGGCCACTTTCAGTAAATTCTCCCAGGGTCCAACCATGACCGATTTGTTTGATGTATTTTTCATAGATAGCCTTGTTGGTATCATTGGCTTCAACTGTTACAGAAGCATCCATCTGGCTAGCTTTTTCTTGCAACTCTTTGGTATCGTAGTACTCGATATAGCCCATACGCTCATAAACGGTATTCTCATAGTTATCACGTTTATCAGCAGTTGTAGCAATCTTGTTATAGTTGGTATCCTGTTTGAAAATCAATTTTCGAGGAACCATTGTATAGATAATCGTGTAAGTCAAGGTTGTTACTAAGAAGATAGAAACCAAGGACCGCAAAACACGCATAAAAATATATTTTTTCATATCATTTCCTTTAAAAATCCCAAAAGAACCTTCTCCTCATGGAGAGAAAGTTCTATTGAAAATTATTTACTTCACATGACTTGCCAATTCTTTTTGAGCTTTTTCGTTTGACTCAGTCTTTTCTTTCAACCATTTTTCACGAGCTTTTTCATACTCTTCTTTGGTGATTGCTTTTTCACCAACTTCAGTGTACTTCAAGTATCCTGAATTTTCACCTTTAAGGCCGGCTACAGAATATGAAGAGCTAAATGGTAGAACTTTTGAAACATATGAAACGGCTGTTTCTTTAGGAGAAGCCATTACTGGAATTGTCAAAGCATTGTCAGTCAACCAAGCTTGTGCCACCGCGTATTTTTCATAACGTTTTTGAACATCTTGGTTTTCGCTGTTTGCGTCATCAAGTAATTTTCCATAGTCAGCTAAACCAAGTTTGCTTACTACTGATGCATCTGTGTTTTGGTCAATACCAAGGTAAAGGCGAGTGCTTCCTCCCTTAAGGACGAATTGATCCAAGAAAGTAGAAGGATCTTGATAGTCCGGGTTCCATCCTAGCAAGGTATGGATATCCCAGTCTTGCTCTTTAGCTGTTGGAGCGCTAAATGAAATTGGTAAAGCTTCTGCTTGAGTCATTTGTTGTAAGTCTACAACAACATTATCTGAACCCAATACTTTTTCAATTGATTGTTTCAATGATTGAACACGGTTTACAACCGCTGTTGATTCTTGGATAACCAGGGCATCCAAGTGGATTGGGAATTCAACACCTTCAGCTTGTAGACTTGATTTGGCTTTAGCAAAGACTTCTTTCGCTTTTTCTTCATTGTAAAGGCCATTTTGAGAATCTGCTAGAGACACGTTTGACCAAGTAGAAGAATTTGTCTTAGCCAAGCTATCTTGTACCAATTCACCAAATGTTTTCTTACCAACTTGAAGATTATATGGTGCGAATGTATTACGGATGGCTACTGCAGCTCCATCAGTACCATTTGTTTGAGCTGAGTAAGAATTGCGATCGACAGCAAAGTTCAAGGCTTGACGGAATTCCTTGTTTAGCAATGCTTTCTGAGTAGATGTCTTTTGAGCATCACTTGTTTTGGCAGTATGATTATAGGTTGTACGGCCATAGTTCAAGCTGACAGTTGCAACACCCGCTCCTGGTTCATTAAAGTAAATGTTATCTTTAAAGTCAGCTGCATATTTTTCATATGTAGAACTTGTAGGGAAGATACGAGCCTTGCTATATTGACCATCAGCAAAACCTTTGGCAATCACATCTTGGTCCTTACCATCCCAGAAAGTGAACTTAACGTTCTCAATTTTTACATTTTCTTTGTCCCAGTAAGCATCATTTTTAGCCATCTCGATAGATGATTTTGGAGTTACAGATTTTAAGACAAATGGACCGTTATAAAGAATAGAGTTAGCATCGGTTGGGGCACCAAAACCTTCCCCTTTTGAAGTTAAGAATTCTTCATTAACCGGCATCAAAACACCACTAGTGGTCTTGTCATTCCAGAAAGTTTCTGGCTGGTTCAAGGTATATTCTAGTGTTTGATCATCAAGTGCTTTTACTCCAACGGTTGAAAAATCGCTTGTTTCACCCTTGATATAGGCTTCTAATCCCTTAATAGAAGAGCTAACGATTGAAAGTCCTTTTGATTTTCCATCTACGGCGTGTTTCAAACCAGTAACGAAGTCTTTAGCAGTTACAGGAGCGTATTCCTCTCCCTCTGCTGTCACCCATTTAGCATCCTTACGGATTTTATAGGTATATGTCAAACCATCTTTTGAAACTGTCCATGATTCAGCAATAGAAGGAACCAAGTTACCATATTTATCATTAGCCAACAAACCATCTACAGCATTTGTTGTGACGAATGATGTTGAATCGATATTGCTGACGATATAATCCAAAGTTTCTGGATCTGTTTGATAGACATATTGGTAATCTTTTGCTAGTTTAGCATTATTTGAACTAGTGTTTGAACACGCAGCTAGAACTCCTGACGCTAATAAGGTAGCTCCCGCTACAGCAAGCACTTGACTTTTTTTCATTTATTTACTCCTCTTATAAATAAAGTATAGGTTATCATCAATTATATCATAGATTTCAAGAAAAGTAAACGAATTTTCAGAATATTTAGGCTTATTGACACAAAAAATCTGAAAAAGCTATTGACTGAAAATCATTTTCAAGGTATAATAATAAACGTTAAGGCGGTATAGCCAAGTGGTAAGGCACGGCTCTGCAAAAGCTTGATCGTCGGTTCAAATCCGTCTACCGCCTTCTATAACTTGATTTTTTCAGGTTTCATTTAAACAGAAAGCCCAATTTAAAGGGCTTTTTTCTTTTTTCCTCGAATAAATACGTATAACCTTAAAAAACTTTTGAGACTAGGTTGGGGCTGAGTTTTTCGAGGACACAATTCCCTCTTGAAATCAACTGAAAAAAGCTTCGTCACGCCTGGTGACAAAAGCCTCTAGTTTACTCTGTTTCTTCTTCTATTTCAACTTCGGTAATTTGGACTTTTACCTTGGTAACACGTCCATTTTTCACTTTATCATTGGTTAGGATAAGCTGTTTGTTTTGGCTGACTAATTCATAACTGAGTTTCTCAGTCGTTGGAATGGTCCCCACTCCTGTCAAATAGTAACCAGCGATGGTATCAACATCATCACTTTCCAGTTCAACATCAAAGTAGTCATTAAAATCATTGAGATTCATGGTGCCTTGAACGATATAAGTATCTTCTCCAATTTTATGAACTTCGATTTCAGCCTTATCTGTTTCGTCATCGATTTCCCCAACGATTTCCTCTAAGAGGTCTTCCAGGGTCACCAAACCAGCCATCCCACCGTATTCATCCAGCAAGATTGCCATTTGTCTTTGGGTATTGCGCAATTCTTTTAACAAGTCATCCACAAAAATAGTTTCAGGAACAAAAAGTGGATCTTGTAAGATTTTCTTCCAAACAATATTGTCAAAACCGTCCACAAAGCCTGCCTTAAGGAGACTCTTGGTATGAATGATTCCAATCACATTGTCTTTATCCCCATCATAAACTGGTATACGGGAGAAGTTTTGTTTTAAAATGCTTTGGATAATGGTTTGACTATCATCCTGAATATCGACCATAAAGGCATCCGTTCGAGGAACCATGACTTCTCTGGCCATCAGTTCATCTAGTGAAAAAATCCCTTGTAACATCTCAATTTCGTCAGCATCTAGTGTTTCTTCACTATTTGTCAGCATGTACTCAATTTCATCACGGGTCATTTTTTCGTCAGCATCATCAAAGGTCATAGGAGTCAAACGACTCAAAAGATTGGTAGACGCAGACAAGAGCCAGACAAAAGGACTAACTAGTTTCCCCAGACCAATAATAACTGGCGCTGTACGAATCGCTAAAGCGTCCTTTAGGTTAAGAGCGATTCTCTTAGGATACAATTCCCCAAAAACGATAGAAATATAAGTCAAAAATGCTAAAGATAGAAAACTTGCAATAGCATAAGCTGTTTCGCCATTTCCAAGCCAAGATGCAATTTCTCGTCCCAGAGTTTCTGCCAAACTTGCCCCTGACAAGATCGTAATCAAGGTAATTCCTACTTGAATAGTTGATAAAAAGTGGTTAGGATTTTCTAGTACCTTCAGCAGACGGATATAGCGTCTATCTCCTTCTTCTGCCTTTTGTTCAACCCGCGCACGGTTAAGTGAAACCATGGCCATTTCTGTGGCTGAGAAAAAGGCATTTAACACCGTCAAGATAAACAATAAAACAAATTGTAGCAACAAATTCTGACTACTTGGGTCTTCCATAGTTCTTCTCCTAAAATAGTATCTTATCCTTTATTATATCACAAAATATAGTCCAGTACATATTATTTTTCCCATACTCTTCGAAAATCTCTTCAAACCACGTCAGCTTTATCTGCAACCTCAAAACTGTGCTTTGAGTAACCTGCGGCTAGCTTCCTAGTTTGCACTTTGATTTTCATTGAGTATCAGTGTCTATTGTAGCCCTGCTTAAACTAGTAAGAAAGAACTCCTATATCCACAAGTGACATAGGAGTTTATTTTGTATTTTACTGAGTAACAGTCACTTCTCCAGTTCGGTAATCCAGTTGAAGCCCTTTTTGAACATTGGGAACTAGAACATTAAATTCCAATTCTCCGTCTGAAGACTTGGCTTCAATCTGTGAAGCTGAAGGAACTAAATCCTCGTTTGAAGCATAATAAAGAGTTACACGGTAACGAACACGCTTGTTTTTATCCAAGGCCTTACGTACCATGCTTTCATAGTAGTTTTGACCAGTCGAATCCTCGGCTTGAGCCTGATTTGCCCAGGCTGTTTGAACAGCAATGTTTTTAGGATTGCTTGTCGAGGCATCAAAACCATCCAAGCCACCGATTAAGGCATAGCCTAACAAGTGACCTCTATCGACCGCATGGGTATAAGTACCCTTTAGATTCTTAACCTGATGCCAGCCTGGAGGAGTCCATGAAGTCGAACCATTCCCAGTTTCTTCACGATTCTTGTACTGACGAGTAGCCTTAGACAAGAGGGCATTTGCTACGGTTGGCACTGTTTCCTTTCCCACTGTCTTTGTTTTATTATCAGCGTAGGGCTTACTTGAACCTTGGCATCTAGATTTGTTTTATTACCATTGACGATAAAAGCACCTGAGCCATTCCACTCCAGACTCCCTTTTATTTGACTCTTGACTGCGTCTGTTAAGACACTTTCTGCCAATTCTTGACTAGGAGCTTCCGACGCTTGTTTTTTCTGACTAACCTTTGTTTTAGGACTATTAGCTGTCGACTGCATCTGCTTGATATAATAGCTTCCCGCAGATAAAAGCAATAACACTAGCAGTCCGATCAGTGTCTGTCTTGTTTTTTTATCCATTTTTCTCCTTATCTCTAGAAAAAGACTGGTTCTCCAGCCTAATTTCCTGTAAATTTATGAATCAATTCCTGCCATTTTGCTGGAGACAGGATAGCCCATGGATCTTGACCCTTGCCCAAGATTCCATAACCTACCATTAAGCCGATACCTAGGGCTAGAGCACCTAAAAACAGTACCAAAATGACTAGAAGTAAACGCTTGATTACGTAGCTTGATTTCTTATTCATCTTCATCACTTGCCTCAATCCGCTGAATCTTAGCACCTAGCTGTGCCAACTTCTCATGGAAACGGTAGTAACCTCTATCCAAGTGAACCAATTTACCAACTACAGTTTTTCCTTGTGCCACCAAACCTGTCAAAATCAAGGCAGCACTGGCACGAAGGTCAGTTGAAAGAACTTCTGCCCCCTGCAAAGGTTGACCACCAACAATACGAGCTGTATCACGGATAATCTCAGAGTGCAAGCCCATGCGACGCATTTCTTCTAGATGTTGGAAACGATTTTCGAAAACTGTCTCCACCATAGTTGATTCCCCTTTTGCAACGGTCATCAAGGCTGTAAATTGGGCCTGCATATCTGTTGGAAATCCTGGGTGGGGCAAGGTTTTCACATGAACAGCTTTTAAATTTTCTAGTTGAGAGCGAACTCGAATTCCTTCAGCCTCCTCTGTCACTTCCACTCCCATTTCAAGTAACTTGGCAATCAAGGGACGGTTGTGCTCCCAGACAGCGTCTTTAATCAAGACATCACCACCAGTCATGGCAGCAGCTACCATAAAGGTTCCGGCTTCGATACGGTCTTGGACTACATTGTGAGTCGTACCATGAAGTTTCTCAACACCTGTAATGGTAATGGTCTCTGTACCAGCCCCCTTAACCTTAGCTCCCATTTCATTGAGGAGAATGGCTAGGTCCACAATCTCAGGCTCACGCGCAGCATTTTCAATCACTGTCACCCCATCAGCCAGAGTCGCTGCCATCATCAAGTTCTGAGTAGCACCAACACTTGGGAAATCCATATAGATATGAGCTCCATGTAAGCGATCAGCCTTGGCTTCGATGTAACCAGCTGTTTGACTAATCTTAGCCCCCATAGCTTCCAGACCTTTTAAATGAAGATCAATAGGGCGGCTACCAATCGTACAACCACCTGGCATGGATACCTTGGCATGACCTACACGGGCAAGAATTGGTCCCAAGACAACGATAGATGCACGCATCTTGCTGACATACTTGTAAGGAGCTTCCTCTGTGATATCGCCAGTCGCATCCACCTCGACAAGATGAGCTTCCTCATCAAAATCCACCTTGGCATTTAAACCGAGAACCACCTGATTCATAGTGAAAACATCTGACAAGATAGGAACATTCTGCAAGACGGTCTTCCCTTCACTTGCTAGAATAGTCGCTGCCAACAAAGGTAAGACTGCATTCTTTGCTCCTTCAATCGTAACACTTCCTACCAGACGATTATCGCCACCTTGAACCACAATTTTTTCCATACTTATTTCCTTTACATTTGATTTTATAATAATCCTCTAAGCGCTTCTTGCCACAACTGATATAGGCTGATAAAGAAAGAACTCATGATATAGCCCATTACAATGCTGAAAAAGGCTACTAGTAAACGAACTTTTCCTGTATTCTCAGCTGTCACTTTTAAAACCTTTTCCCATCTAACAAGATTCTTTAAAAGGTAAAAACTCACATAAATAAAGAGCATGTGACTGCTTAGAGTGAATAATAATTGAACCATTTGACTATTATACCATCTTCTCTGTTTGTGCGCTAGTTTGGAAACTTAACTTAAAACTAGGGATTGTTTTTCAAGTAATCAATTGCATCTTGTAGGGTTTTAACAGGCACGATTTTCATATCCGTCTTGATTGTTTTAGCTGCTTCTAGGGCTGTTTGGTAGTTGTTTTTAGCATCAGGATGTGCTGTCTTTTCTTCTTCGCTAACAGGATTATCAGGTGCAAAGAAAATCGCGGCACCTTCTCTAGCTGAAGCTACAACTTTCTTATCAATACCTCCAATGTCCCCCACATTACCATCGCGGTCAATGGTACCTGTACCGGCAACGATACGGCCATTTCTAAGGCCAGGGTCAGCTATTTGGGTATAGATGGCCAGACTAAACATGAGACCAGCACTTGGTCCGCCGATACCAGCTGTTGAAAAGCGAATTGGGACATCACTGGTCACTTCCGTACGGTCAATCAAACCGATTCCAATCCCATTTTTGCCATTTTCTAGAGTAATAATTTTTCCTTCTGCAGACTTGGTTTGCCCATCCTCTTCATAGGTGACCTTGACGGAGTCCCCTAATTTTTGAGAATTGACATAATCAATCAAATCTTTGGAACTGTCGAAGGTCTGATCATTGACTGCTGTGACCGTATCAGAGATGTTGAGAATCCCTTTAAAGGTTGAATTATCTGTCACAGTCAAAACATAAACCCCAAGATATTTGAGTTCAATATCCTTACCAGCTGTTTTTAACCCTTGATACTTGGCCATGTTTTGTGATGTTTGCATGTAGAATTGATTGATCCGAATAAATTCAACATCGGAAGAGCCACCTGTAGTCTCTTGGGCACTACGAATATCTGTAAAAGGCGTCAACCAAGCATAAATCATATGGGCTAAAGTAGCGTGCTGGACACCAACCGTAACGAATTGATAGGCCCCAGCTTCCTTATCTTCTGTGTCATTTACTTTAAGAACTTGGCGAATATCTTCCGAACCACCTGGAACCTCTATATAATAAGGCAAGGGCACTACAAATGCCAAGAAAGTCACAATCAAGGCCGCAATGACATATAAGGGCCATCTAATCTTTTTTTTCATTTCTTATTTCCTCCAAAATACTATCAGGAACATAGCCGGCAATATCCTGACCGAACTTCAATAGTTCCCTAACACCTGATGAACTGATATAGAGATGTTCAGGTCTGCTATGTAAATAAATGGTCTCTATATCAGGAGACAGCTGATGATTGTAGTAATCAAAACTGGCTTCATATTGCAAATCCAACGCATTTCTCAAGCCTCGCACTAGGAAAGTAGCCCCCAGTCTTTTTGCAACATCAACCACCAATTCATCATGAGAAGACACAACTTCAACATTTTCCAAATGTTTCAAAGCCGTTTCTAGCCCCCGTTTACGATTTTCGATAGGGAGAAATCCTTGTTTATGGGGATTAAAAAAAATACCGACATAGAGCTTATCAAAGAGTCTGCTCGCCCGTTCAATCATATCCAGATGCCCATTTGTCATCGGATCAAATGAGCCTGTGAATAAGCCAATCTTATCTGACATAAACTGTCACCTTACTAATTCCATAAATTTTTTCCTTCCAGATACCCAGGCAGGCAATTTCTTCTGGAAGTTCGACGGCCTTATCCGTCTCACACACGACCATGACATCTTCAGAAAAAAGCTCTTTCTCATCCATTTTTTCAATATCTGCTACGATTTGTTCCTTGGCATAAGGAGGGTCTAAGAAAATGAGGTCAAATTCCCCAGATACCTGTTCCAATGCCCTTTCTGCATCCATCTTGAGGAGCTCAAATTTTCCAACTTCCTTGGTCATCTGAATATTTTCAGCCACGATAGCCTGAGCCTTACGGTCTCGTTCCACCAAAACAGCGCTGGACATGCCACGCGAGACTGCCTCGATAGATAAACCACCACTACCTGCATACAGGTCCAAGACTCGTCCCCCTTCAAAGTAGGGACCAATCATGTTAAAAATGGCTCCCCTAACCTTATCCGAAGTAGGTCTTGTCGTCTTTCCTTCTAGTGTCTTGAGGGGACGTCCCCCATAGATTCCTGATACGATTTTCATACCGTTTATTATACCAAATTATGGGCGAAAAGAGAAAGAAAACCGAACCTTGCGGTTCGATTCTCTACAAAATATTTTCGTAAGTATCGCGGACTTCTTGAGGCCAAACACTTGTTTGCACTTCTCCGATGTGTTTCTTGCGAAGTAAGAACATGGCCATACGAGATTGTCCAATTCCTCCACCGATTGTCAATGGGAATAGACCATTTCAACAAAGCCTTGTGCCATTCCAATTCCAAGCGGTCTTCATCACCTGTAATGGCAACCTGACGACGAAGCGTTTCTTCATCTACACGGATTCCCATAGAAGACAACTCAAAGGCTCCCCCCAGAGACTCATTCCAAACAAGAATATCACCATTTAGACCCTTGTAACCATTTTCAGACTCACTTGTCCAGTCATCGTAGTCTGGTGCACGTCCATCGTGCGGTTTACCGTCTGGTAATTCACCACCGATACCGATCAAGCAATACTGCTCCAAATTCTTTACAAATAGCATTTTCACGCTCTTTTGGTGTCAAATCTGGGTAGCGTTCTACCAACTCTTCTGTGTGGATAAAAGTGATTTGTTTTGGCAAGATTGATTCGATGTCATAGCGGGCTTCAACAGCTAGCTCAGTAAGACGAATAGCCTTGTAAATCTTCTCAACTGTTTCTTTTAGATAAGCGATATTACGTTTACCATTTGGGATAACTTTCTCCCAGTCCCACTGGTCAACATAAACAGAGTGGGTCGCATCCAGCGAATCTTCGTCTGGACGAAGGGCCTTCATGTGGACAAAAAGGCCTTCTCCCTCACCGAAACCAAAACGGGCCAAAGTATGGCGTTTCCATTTGGCAAGTGAGTGCACCACTTCATAAGTAGCATCAGGGATTTGGAGAACCTTGACCGATACGGCATTCTCCACACCTGATAAATTATCCTGCATCCCGTCGCCGACCCTGCTCAAGATAGGACCTTGAACTTCGACAACTTCTAACTTATCTTTCAAATACTGGGTAAAAGTGTTTTTGACAAAGGAAATCTCTTCTTGTTGATGAATAAAACTTTTCTTCATAAACTACTCCTCAAAAAATTAATTAAAAGCATTATACACCTATTTCCAAGAAAAGAAAAGACCAAATATAAAAAAATCAGTGCTCCTTCGAACACTGATGTCATGAACCTTTTAGTCATTTCGACCGAAGATACGTAGAATACTTAGGAAGAGATTGATAAAATCAAGATAGATACTGAGAGCCATTGACACAACCCAACCTGTCGCTACACGGCCTTGTGATTGTTCATAAGCAAGACGAATTCTTTGGTTGTCCCAAGCAATCAACCCTGAGAAAACCAAAACCATGGCTACGCTAATCATATAATCAAAGAAGCCGCTAGCCAAGAAAATATTAACTACCATGGCAATCAGCAAACCGATAAGAGCCGCCATCATAGCCCGACCAAGGCCACTCAAATCTTTCTTGGTGAACATGCCAACTGCCGCCATGACAAAGAAGAGAAGGGCGCTAGACACAAAGGCGGATAAAACTGTACCCGGAGTATAGAAGGCCACCACAAAACTAAGAGTAAAGCCGTTTAAAACAGAGTAAAGTAAAAATACTGGAAGAGCCGCTGGACTATTCTTTAAGGCCATGTTACTGGCAACGAAAACCAAGGCCAACTCCGCAAAAGTAGCAATGGTCAACCAGAGGCGTCCCTGCATCAAAAAGTAAACCAACTGAGATTGAAAGACCGTCAACATAAGACCTGATACTAAAGCGGATAATCCGATTCCCAGACCAACAAAGGCATAAACCTTAGCGTAAAATTGATTGAGACCTGCGCGGTCGTGAATAATAGTGTGATTCATCTTTTCTCCTTTTCTATGAACATCTTTCCTTGATTATAACAAAGAAAGTTAAAATTAGCTTAAATGGAAAATTAAAATACCGGCCGCAACTGCAACATTCAAACTCTCTGCCTTCCCCTTCATGCTAATATGGACCAATTGATCTGCACTTTCAGCCATGAGGGAACTAATTCCTTGACCCTCATTTCCCATGACTAGTACAAAATTTTCTATAGGAGGCAGTTCTCTGTAATCAACAGAATCTTTAGATAGGGTTGTTGCCAGCACTGAGATACCTGCCTCTTTGGTTTCCTTAAGAAGCGCTTGACTCGACATCCTATAAATGGGCAGGTGGAAATGACTGCCTTGCATGGAACGTAGAGTCTTGAGACTGTATATATCTGCCGATTTATCTGAAACAATCACTCCAGTAAAACCTGCTGCATCCGCAGTCCGAATGATAGTTCCCACATTACCAGGATCTTGCACATCTTCCAAAAACAAGAACTTGCCCTGGCTAAAGTCAGCTTGCCCTACTTCTTCTTTTTGAACCACGGCAACAATTCCCTGTGGAGTCTGAGAATCCGCCAAATCTAGCAAAATATCCTCTGACACCCAGACAGTTTGCGAAAAAGCAGCTAACTGTTCTCGATAACTTTCTAGGGCAAAGATTTTCTCAATCGTCACTCCAGCTTGAACAGCTTCTTCAAACAAGTGCCAGCCTTCAATCAAATAAGCAGACTTGCGGTATTTTTTTTGGTGTAATTTCTTGGCATTTTTTACCACAGAATTGGCTTTTGAGGTTATAATAGTCATAGAAATATTATAACACAATCAAAGGAGTTTGGTATGCAAAAGGTTAGAATGATCGCCCAAGGCAGGGTGCAGGGAGTCGGTTTTCGTTGGGGTGTTTACAGCTTGGCGCTTGAAATTGGTGGCATCACAGGTCGAGTATGGAATAACGACGATGGCACAGTGGAAATATTAGCCCAAGCAGACTCATCTGCTACCATGGCAAAATTTATCCAAGAAATCCGCAAAGGACCCACACCTTTTTCAAAAGTCAGCTACTTAGATGTCAAACTAAGTAACTTTCCTCCCTACCCTGACTTTAAAATCGCAAATTAAGTCTCTAGAACTATTGTATATTTTGTAAAAAAACAGTAGAATAGAAAGGTATAATTTTTAAAGAAGGAATAAAAACAGTGAAATCTATTAAACGTTTTGCACTCTCGACTATGGGAGTGGCTATGTTGCTTGTCTTGACTGGCTGTGTTAGCGTCGATAAAGCAACAGGAGAGCCAACAGGATTTATTTGGAATACTTTCGGAGCGCCTATGGCTGAAGCTATCAAGTACTTCGCTACTGATCAAGGTCTAGGCTTTGGTATGGCTATCATTATCGTAACCATTATCGTGCGCTTGATTATCTTGCCACTTGGTATCTACCAATCATGGAAGGCAACGCTTCACTCTGAAAAGATGAACGCCCTCAAGCACGTCCTTGAGCCACACCAAACACGTCTCAAGGAAGCGACTACTCAAGAAGAAAAACTCGAAGCCCAACAAGCTCTCTTTGCTGCTCAAAAAGAGCACGGCATCAGCATGTTTGGTGGTGTAGGATGCTTCCCTATCCTCCTTCAAATGCCTTTCTTCTCAGCTATCTACTTTGCTGCCCAACATACTGAAGGGGTTGCTCAAGCAAGCTACCTAGGCATTCCTCTAGGTTCTCCAAGTATGATTTTGGTTGCCTGCGCAGGTGTCCTTTACTATCTTCAATCGCTCCTTTCACTTCACGGAGTAGAAGACGAAACGCAAAGAGAACAAATCAAGAAAATGGCTTACGTGAGCCCAATCACGATTGTTGTCTTCTCCCTCATTTCACCAGCCAGTGTCACACTTTACTGGGTTGTCGGTGGTTTCATGATGATTCTCCAACAGTTTATCGTCAACTATATCGTCCGTCCAAAACTTCGCAAAAAAGTCCGTGAAGAACTAGCCAAGAACCCACCAAAAGCACGTGCTTTCTCTACACCAAGTGGACGAAAAGACGTTACCCCTGAACAACCAACTGCTATCACAAGCAAGAAAAAACACAAAAATCGCAACGCTGGAAAACAACGTTCGAGATAAGAAGAAAAAGGCTTAGCTGGTTTGCTAAGTCTTTTTGCAAGTCATACTCTTCGAAAATCTCTTCAAACCACGTCAGCTTCGCCTTGCCGTAGATGTGTTACTGACTTCGTCAGTCTTATCTACAACCTCAAAACAGTGTTTTGAGCTGACTTCGTCAGTTCTATCCACAACCTCAAAACCATGTTTTGAGCAGCCTGCGACTAGCTTCCTAGTTTGCTCTTTGATTTTCATTGAGTATCAAAAGCCCGATGTTTCCATCAGGCTTCTTTTTTATCCATGTACACGTTTCATATAGTCTTGGTAACTTTCGGTATCCATGAGTTTTTTAGCGTTCTTGACGCGGTCTGCTGTTGGTGGTTTGACCCCTTCGAGGGAATATGGAATTCCCAATTCACGCCATTTAAACTCACCCATAGTGTGATAAGGCAGAATTTCAAACTTATCAACATTTTTGAGGGTCTTGACGAACTTCCCAAGTTCAATCAAGTCGTCATCTCTATCTGTCAATCCTGGAACTAGCACATGGCGAATCCAGACAGGTTTTCCAATATCTGATAGATACTGGGCACAAGCCAAGATATTTTTATTGGTTTGGCTAGTGACAATCTTGTGCTGTTCTTCGTTGATTTCCTTGATATCCAAGAGAACCAAGTCAGTGACAGCCATGAGTTTGTCAAACTTCTCAAGGTAACGTGGTTTATTACGGAAAGGAAGGGCACAGGTATCCAAGGTACAGTGGATTCCTTGTTCCTTAGCCTTAGTGAAGAGGGCAATCAGGAAATCAATCTGCAAGAGGGCTTCTCCTCCACTGACTGTAATCCCACCCTTATTTCCCCAGAAACCGCGGTAGCGCAAGGCCTCTGTCAAAACATCATCTACCGTCCGTTCACGCGATTTATTAGACTCCATAGCCCAAGTGTCCGGGTTGTGGCAATACTGGCAACGCATGTGACAGCCCTGCAAAAAGACAATAAAGCGAATACCAGGTCCATCTACTGATCCAAAGCTTTCTGTCGAATGTACCATTCCTGTCACTTGTCCATAATCAATTGTTTCTTCAGACATATCGTTACCTTCCTTGAAAACGTTTTATAGTTTTATTATATCACGACTTGAAGGAAAAACAAGATTTTTGCCTATTTTTTAGAAAGCAATCTGTTTTTCAATTTCATTTTCAATTACTTATCATTTTATTCTTCAAAATCAAAGCCATACAAGGTTGCAAAGTAGTCCTCAGGTCGCTCTGCACGGCGAATTTGACGGGCTTTACCTTCTTCGGTATAGAGGATTTCCGCAGAACGAAGTTTGGCGTTGTACTGGTAACCCATTGAAAAACCGTGGGCACCTGTATCATGAATTATCAGCAAATCACCGATTTCTGTATGAGGCAATTCGCGATTCACTGCAAATTTATCATTGTTTTCACAGAGTGAACCGACCACATCTACCACTTCAGCTGGTCCTTCTAGATGTGTCAGATTGGTAATATGGTGGTAGGCTCCGTACATGGCTGGACGCATGAGGTTGACTGCCGATGCATCCACACCTAGATAGGTACGGTAGGTTTTCTTCTTATGGGTAACTCTTGTGACCAAAGCACCGTGAGGTGCTAACATAAAGCGACCCAATTCGGTGAAAATCTTGACTTGACCAAGACCTGCTGGCGTAAGGACCTCTTCATACACCTTACGAACTCCCTCACCAATCAAGGCAATATCATTTGGCTCCTGGTCTGGACGATAGTTGACACCAATACCGCCAGAAAGATTGATAAAGTCTAGCGAAATGCCCAACTTTTCCTTGATTTCAACAGCCAATTCAAAAAGCTGACGAGCCAACTCTGGATAATAGAGATGGGTCACGGTATTGGACGCTAGGAAGGAGTGAATCCCAAAAGTCTTAGCTCCTTTTTCCTTCAAGATGGCAAAAGCTTCAAAGAGCTGGTCCTTGGTCATGCCAAACTTGGCTTCTCCAGGATTGTCCATAATATCTGTTCCTAGCTCAAAAACACCACCAGGATTGTAACGACAAGAGATGATTTCTGGAATGCCTGCTGCGCGCTCTAGATGTTCAATATCTTCAAAGGCATCCAAGTTAATGGTCGCACCCAATTCACGCGCATAGGCATATTCCTTATCTGGCGTATTGTTTGAAGAGAACATAATCTCAGAACCAGGGAAATTCAGTTTATGACTCATCAAAAGTTCTACATAACTAGAGCAGTCCACTCCACAACCTTCCTCTTGAAGAATTTTCAAGATAGCTGGTGTTGGAGTAGCCTTAACCGCAAAATATTCCTTAAAGCCCTTGTTCCAGGAAAATGCTTGGTTGACGGCCCTTGCCTTCTCACGAATCCCCTTCTCATCATATAAGTGAAAGGGAGTCGGGAACTCGGCAACAATCGCTTCTAAGTCTTCTCTATTGATAAATGGTGTTTTCATATACTTCCTTCTATTCTATTTGCAAAGAAAGGCTGGGACAAGCGTTCCAACCTTTAGTTCTATCTCTTATTTATCTTCGTCAAAGATATTACCAACCTCAACATCGATGGCTTGGTTCTTGACATCAATATTGGTTACCTTCAAGAGTGACTTGTAGTCAAACTGCTTTTCGCGTTCTTCTTGAGCATTATCCGCAAAGACCGCTACACCAGCCAATTCTGAATCAAACTCACGCAAGAGACTAATCATCCCGTTGACAGTTCCTCCGCCTTTCAAGAAGTCATCCACAATCAAGACACGGCTGCCTGCCTTGAGACTGCGTTTTGAAAGGAACATTTTCTCAATGCGGTCACCACTTGAACCTGATACATAGTTGACGCTAACAGTTGAACCTTCGGTAATTTTCAGGTCGCGGCGCACAATAACAAAGGGAACATTGAGGACATTGGCAACTGCATTTGCAAGAGGAACACCCTTAGTCGCTACGGTCATAACGGCATCAATTTTTTGGTCCATAAAGCTCTTGGCAATAATACGACCAATATTTTTCAAGATAGCTGGTGTGCTGAGCAAATCGGACAGGTAGATGTAACCACCTGGCAAGATACGGTCACTTTCTGACAACTTGGCACGCAAGTCTTCAACCATTTCCTTGGCATCATGGCTTGAGATTGATGGTGTGAAAATGACACCACCACCAGCACCAGTTACTGTCTGGATATGACCGATTTCAATTTCCTCAAAGGCACGTTTGATAATGACGATATCCTCTGAGATGGATGATTTAGCAGATTCATACTTTTCAGCAAAAGTATTGAGACTAGTTAGTTTATAAGGATTATTGATCAAATAGTTGGAAATGACAACCATCCGATCACTTCTTCTTAATTTCATTTCTATTTCCCACTTCATTTAATTTTGATATTTTATCTATTATACCATATTCACATAAAAAAACGAACATTCTTATCCTAAAAATGCTCGTTTTTCTTAAATTATTAATCTAAATCTGGTTTATAGAAGGAACGATTGTCCATAGCGAAGATTTTATTGGTCATCTCTCCTTTATCCACCAAAGCCAGAGCTGTTGACATCATCATCATGCTTGCATCCAGATTATCAATCATATGGATAATCTCTGCTTCCATAATGCGTGGACGGACTGGACTTCCATACTCAAGCAAGCCGTGGTGACTAAGGATGACGTGACGAAGCAGAACGACTTCTTCCTTGGTATCATCGATACCGAGTTCCATAACTGTCTTGGTAATTTCGCTATCAATCAAAGCAATATGCCCAAGAAGATTGCCTCGCACTGTGTACTCGGTCTGGTCTGGTCCCGTCAACTCGATGACCTTAGCCAAGTCATGCAGCATAATCCCCGCATAGAGCAGGCTCTTATTGAGCTGAGGATAAACTTCGCTAATAGCATCTGCCAAACGCACCATGGTCGCCGTATGATAGGCCAAACCCGTTTCAAAGGCATGGTGATTAGTCTTGGCAGCTGGATAGGAGTAGAATTCCTTATCATACTTGGTGTAGAGCTTTCGGACAATTCGTTGCCAGACAGGATTTTCAATTTTAAAAATCATTTGCGACATGTAGTCACGGATTTCCTTGACATCAACTGGTGACTTGACCTTGAAATCAGCTGGGTCATTGGGTTCACCAGGTTGAGGCAGGCGAAGGGTAATTTGATTGACTTGAGGGGTGTTGTTATAAACTTCTCGGCGTCCTTTCATGTGGACAACCTTACCTGCAGTATAGGCCTCAACGTTATGAGGTTGGGCATCCCAGAGTTTCCCTTCAATCTCGCCACTATCATCTTGGAAGGTAAAGGCTAGGTAGTTTTTCCCAGCTCGAGTTTGCCTCAGATCAGCTGACTTGATTAGGTAAAAACCTTCAAACAGCTCATCTTTTTTCATGTGACTAATCTTCATATTCTTCCTCATTTTCTTGGAAATGGAGTAGATCAAGCGCAGGCTCATCTTCTGACAACTCAATGTGACGGAGCGTCCGCTCGATAGCTATGGTACGACGGTTTAATAGTTCATCAATATTGCCAGAGGCATGTTGGAGGTGTTTTTGTGCCTTGACCAGAATGCCACCAAACTTGCCAAACTCGGTCTTAACGCTAGCAAGGGTCTTGCTGATATGGTCGGCACTCTTTTGGATATTGAGAGTCTTGAAGCCAACTGATAGGGAATTGAGGAGGGCTGACAGGGTACTTGGACCTGCGACAATAATCTGTTCCTCCCGTCTCAAATCATCAAAGAAAACCGGATTGCGGACAATTTCTGAGTAGAGACCTTCTGTTGGAACAAACAAGACTCCAAAATTGGTTGTCCGAGGCGGTGCTAGATACTTATTCCTGATATCCTTAGCAAAGCGCTTGACGCTTGCTAAAAGCGATTTACGACAGCGTTCAATCTCGTCCTTATCACCTGCTTCATAGGCTTCTTCTAGACGGTAATAATCTGCCAGTGGAAACTTAGAGTCAATTGGTAGGTAGACGTATTCCTGGTCGCCTTGTCCGGGCAACTTGATGGCATACTCCACTCGTTCACTAGAGTTTTCAACCGTTGCAAATTCTCTTTCGTACTGGGCAGGTGTCATGATGTCTTCGATGATTTGCCCCAGTTGCAATTCTCCAAGAATCCCTCGCGTTTTGGTTCCAGAGAGAACCTTGTTAAGGGCGCCGACATCACGGGCAACTGTCTGCATTTCTCCCAGGCCACGATTGACCGACTCCAGTTGTTTGGAAACTGTCTCAAAGGAAGCCTGCAAGCGTGTCTGTAAGGTCTTTTCTAGTTTTTCCTCGACTGTTTGGCGCATTTGTTCCAAGCGTTGCTCATTTGATTCCTGCAAGGCTTGGAGACGTTGGTCAGTCTTGTCTCTGGTTTGGAGGAGATTATCTGTCATTTCTTGACGAACCTGAGTCAGACCTTGGTGCAATTCAATTCTCACTTCTTGCAAACGGTCACTGACAGACACTTCCAAATCTTTTTGATCTAACTGGCTGGCTTGTCTTGCTTGTTCAAAGCGGTAATCCAACTGGTCTGACAAGTGATCTGCCTGATCCTCCAAGATCTTACTTAGATGTTTTTCCTGCTTATCCTGCCTTTGCCAAATCAGAAAGATACCAGCTAGGTTGGCAATCAATAATAGAACAAGTAAACTTTCCATCCTACCTCCTGTCCTTGCTATGCAGTACGACCACATAACCATCTGGGCAAGTCACCGAAACTTCCCTATCTATATATTCGTTAGAAGCGTACACTTTTTTAAAGAAAAAATTCTCCTCTGTCAACTCATACTTAGCTCCGAGAATAGTCAGCTGGCTATCCCGAACTGGCATAAAGGCTAGATAGTCGTAGTCTGAACGGGGTTCTAGCTGACTGGTCCCTTCTGGACAATAGGCAATCAAATTTTGCCCATCCTCAATTTCTATCTGGCGCATATAGGGCGCCAACTTAGGATTGCTAGGTAGAAAGACGTTAGCTAGCATATGATCAATACGACCACCCAAAGCACCGAAAATAGTAACCTGAGCCTGAGAATTTTGCTCAAAGATGGTTAAGAGAGCCAATTCCAGATCTGTATCATCTTTTTCTGGTCGGGCTTGAACAAAATGCTGGGCACGTTTTTGAATCACCTGTCGCTCTTCTGCAGTAACAGAATCAAAATCCCCAACTGCTAGAGCAAGAGGCAGCTTTTCTTCCAAGACCCAGAGCGAGCCTCGATCCACACCGACAAAGCAATCAAAGTCTGTCCGATAATGACCGCGGTCTCCGCCTGCAAAAACGGCAACCCTAGTCCAGTTGTTTTCTGAGAGTTTGTACTCGCTCATTGACATCTCCCTTAAAGACATAGGAACCTGCTACAAAAACGGTCGCACCAGCTTCTTTAGCTTGGGCAATAGTTTGGTCATCAATCCCACCATCCACTTCAATCTCAAAGTTCAAACCTTTTTCCTCACGAAGGGCAACCAACTCACGGACCTTATCCATGGTCTCTGGTAGAAAGGCTTGCCCACCAAAGCCTGGGTTAACTGTCATGACTAAGACTTGGTCAACTAGGTGAAGCACGTGCTTGATGGCTTCAACTGGTGTGCCAGGATTGATAACAACTGAAGGCTTAACTCCGAGTGAACGAATTTTTTGGAGGGCACCATGAATATGGGGCGTTGCTTCCACATGGATACTGATGATATCCGCACCTGCACGCGCAAAGTCTTCTAAATGATGCTCTGGATTAGCTACCATCAAGTGGCAGTCGAAGACCATCTTACTATGAGGACGAAGAGCTTCAACCACACCTGCACCAAAACTGATTTGCGGGACAAAATGGCCATCCATGATATCGATATGGGCATACTCTGCCCCAGTTGCTTCTAGACGTTTGATTTCACGTTCAAAGTTGGCATAATCTGCTGCCAGAATTGACGGAGCAATCTTGTATTGAGACATAGGTTTCTCCTTATTTTGGAATTTTTTTGCTGACTTTTTTATAGGTTTCTCTGCGATTTTCAATCTCACTGAGGAATTGCAGGTAGTTGTCAAAACGGAAGGGCGCAATGGTACCTTCTTCAACTGCTGGCTTAACCGCACAAGAAGGCTCATGGGTATGGGTACAAGTACGGAATTTGCAGTCTCGACTGACAGTGGCAATCTCTGGGAAGGCCTGATTGAGGTCTTCCGCCGTTGATACTTCATAATCCAAGGATGAAAAACCTGGTGTGTCTGCGATTTTACCCCCATTGAGATTATAAAAACTAACTGCTCGAGTAGTGTGGCGCCCGCGACCCAGACTGTCTGAAATTTCTCCTGTTTCAAGATTGAGGTCTGGTGCGATTTTATTGAGAAGAGTTGACTTCCCAACACCTGTCTGCCCCATAAAGACCGTAACCTTGCCTGTTAATAAAGGCAGGAGTGCCTCTTTACTGGTCACAAAGTCGTAGCCGATATTACCATAAGTCTGTTCATAAAAATCCAGTTCTTCTCTATCTTCCAACAAATCCATTTTAGAAATATAAACGATGGGATGGATTCCCTTGTGTTCCAAAAGAACCAAGAAACGATCCAGCAAATTGCTGTTAAAATCAGGTTCCTTGACGGACATGATTACTACAGCTTGGTCAATATTGACAATGGGCGGACGGACTAGGCTATTTTTGCGTTCGTGAATCTTGAGGATATAGCCTTCTGAATTTTCTTCGGCAGAAAAGTCGACCCAGTCCCCAACGTAAGGGGTATGACCTTTTTTACGGAAATTTCCACGCGCTCGTGTTTGATACACCTTGCCCTCACTTTCTACATAGTAGAACCCCGCCAAGGCTTTAATGATTTGTCCCTGCATCTTAGAGTCCTTGCCCTTTAAGTGCGTCTGCTAGGCTAGCAAACTCTGCCAAGCTGAGAGCTTCCCCACGTACACTTGGTGACAAGCCTGCTTGATCCAAAGCCTTGGTCAGCTTGTCCTTAACCTCTTCAGTCTTGCCAAAGTAACCTGTCAAGTTATTCCACAAGGTCTTGCGGCGATGGGTAAAACTAGCCTTGGAAACCTTAAAGAAGAAGTTCTCGTCTTCCACTGCTACGGCTGGCTCTGGACGACGCACCATTTTCAAGATGGCCGAATCCACATTTGGCGCTGGCACAAAGACCGTACGAGGCACGATAAAGGCAACCTTAGCTGTCATATAGTATTGAACAGCGATTGACAAGCTGCCATATGCCTTAGTGTTAGGCTGGGCTGAAATGCGGTCCGCCACTTCTTTTTGCATCATGACGACAAACTCACTAAACGGAATGCCACTTTCAATCAAGTGCATGAGAATAGGTGTCGTGATGTAGTATGGTAAGTTAGCTACTACCTTGATTGGCAGGTCAGGATTTTTAAAATTCTGGATATGTTGCGCCAAATTAACCTTGAGAATATCCTCGTTGACTACGGTCACATTGTCAAAATCACGCAAGGTATCTGCCAAAATAGGCACCAAACGGTGGTCGATCTCAAAGGCCATAACTTCTGCTGCACGCTCAGCCAAAAACTCCGTCAAGGCACCAATCCCTGGCCCGATTTCGATGACATTAACCTGGTCATCAATCTCAGCCGTATCCACGATTTTTTGAAGAATATTGGTATCCGTCAAGAAATTTTGCCCGAAGGACTTTTTAAAGGTAAAACCGTGACGCTCCAGCACTGCCTTGGTCACGCTGTAATCTGCAATTCTCATCTATTCTCTTTTCTATTATCTGTTACTTCTATTGTAACACATTCCCCTTACATTTGGGGTCTGCTTAGCTGTTCTCATAAGATTTCATAGCTTCTTCCACTTCTGCCAAGGTAACCCCAAACAACTCTAGGCGTTTGAGGAGTTGCTTGCCGTTGGAATAGCCAATTCGGAGAGCCTCTCCTAGATATTCTCGTCGCTTACGGCTGTCTGCCCCTGCTAGAAAACCAAGGCGAATCAAGTCGCTACGACTGATATCAAACTGACTCTCATGTTCAAATTGTTCTGTAATCTGAGCTAGAGCCATTTTCAGGTCTTCATAGCTGGCATGCTCAATTCCCAGAGAACGGCCCTTGGTCTTGGACTTGGGAACAGCTTCATCTCGTTTGAGGAAGGCATGCTGAACTGTTGGAATAGCCGTCATAATCATGCGACGAATCCGCTCCCCATTAAAATCTGGGTCTGTAAAGACAATGACTCCATGAAGCTCATGTAGGCGCTGAATACGTGCAATATCTTGCTCATTGATGGCAGAACCTCGTGTCTCATAGGTCTCTACATCGAAATAGCGTTTGAGATTGGCCGTATCATCGCGCCCTTCGACCACGATAACTTGGGAAATTTTTTCTTTCATTACTTGCTGTCCAATCCAAAAATTCGTTCTGCATTTGCAGTTGTTATCGCCGCTAGCTCTTCTGTCGTCATACCACGTAAGTCGGCGATAAAGTCCACTACATAGCGAGTGTAGGCTGTTTTATTTTCACGACCACGTTTAGGAACAGGAGCCAAGTAAGGCGCATCCGTCTCCACCAAAATCTTGTCCAAAGGAAGTTCTCTAGCCGCCTCTTGGATGTCGGTGGCCTTCTTAAAAGTCACCACTCCTGAGAAGGAAATAGTCATGCCAAGCGCGACAAACTTCTCTGCCCACTCAAGAGTCCCTGAAAATGAGTGCATAATCCCACCACGAGGACCAACGCCCTCACTTTTGATAATCTCATAGGTATCTTCCAGCGCATCACGAGTATGGACAACAAAAGGTAAATCCAAGTCCTTAGATAACTGAATCTGACGGCGAAAAACCTGCTCCTGCACCTCTTTTGGCGCTGTCATCCAATGGTAGTCCAAACCAATCTCACCTAAAGCAACAACCTTGGGATGCTTGAGCTTATCAAGCAAGTAGGCTTCAATCTCCTCCGTGTAAGTCCCTGCTTCTGTCGGATGCCAACCAATAGTCGCATAGAGCTGGTCATACTCATCTACCAACTCCAAGGCACGCTCAATCGTCGGTTTATCAAAACCAACAATATTCATCTGTGTCACACCCATCTCAGCAGCTAAGGCGATTTCTTCTGCCTCATGACCTGCAAATTCTTCTACATTCAAGTGTGTATGTGTATCAAAAATCATCTCTTCTAACCTCGTTTTCTATCTTCTATTATACCAAAAAACTGCCCTCTCTCCTCATCTGTACAAAATATTCTAAAATCCATCGTCGTCTCTTGACGCTATTTTCCCAAAGCAGTATAATAGCACTTATTGAAATTTTCAGAAAAGGAAAATACAATGTTTACAAAATTAAAACAGACCTTTATCGGTCGTCCTCTTAAGTCCTTAACAGAAGGCGAGGGAGGTCTGCTGGGAAAAATGCAGGCCTTGGCCATGTTGTCAAGCGACGCTCTATCTTCCATTGCCTATGGGCCTGAGCAAGTAGTCCTCGTCTTGGCTAGTCTCTCTCCTCTTGCGATATGGTGGAGTCTTCCTATCGGCCTCTTTGTCCTCCTACTCCTAGCTAGCCTGACCGTCTCCTACCGTCAAATCATCCATGCCTACCCTCAAGGAGGAGGGGCCTATATGGTTACTCGAGAAAATCTATCTCCCGAACTTGGCTTAATTGCTGGAGGTAGTCTGCTGGTTGACTACATGCTGACTGTGGCGGTATCGGTGTCATCTGGAGCCGATGCTATCACAGCAGCTCTCCCTGCTCTCCACCCTTACAACCTCCACATTTCCATTTTTCTAGTTTGTTTGCTTATGCTCTTGAATTTACGGGGCTTAAAAGAATCTGCCAGTTCACTGATGATTCCTGTCTATCTCTTTATCATCAGTACTGTCTTTCTCTTGCTCTATGGAATCTTTCAACTAGTAACTGGTTCTCTCAGCTATCAGGCAACTTCTCCTATCGGGCATGCTGTACCGAGTCTGTCTATCGTTCTCATTCTAAGAGCCTTTACCAGTGGTTCTGCCTCTCTGACAGGGGTTGAAGCTATTTCAAATGCCGTTCCCTTTTTCAAGGCTCCGAAAGAAAAGAATGCAGCTCAGACCTTGACCATCATGTCACTGATTTTAGGTTTTCTGTTTGCTGGTATTACCTTCCTAAACTACTGGATGGGAATTATGCCGCAACACGGAGAAACCATCCTCTCACAGATGGCTCAAGGTATCCTTGGTAATTCCTTCTTAGGCCACCTTGGCTATTATACCTTCCAATTCTCCACAGCCTTAATTTTGGCCGTAGCTGCAAATACCGGCTTTTCGGCCTTCCCTATGCTAGCTTACAATATGGCTAAAAACAAATACATGCCCCATCTCTTTATGGAAAAAGGAGACCGCCTAGGCTACTCTAATGGAATTTTAACTCTGGCATTTGGGGCTATGATTCTTCTTCTCATTTTTAATGGCAATACCGAACGTTTGATTCCCCTTTATACTATCGGGGTCTTCGTTCCCTTCGCCCTATCTCAGACTGGGATGATTCGCCATTGGAAAAAAGAAAAAGGGACAAATTTCTTAAAACCTGCCCTTGCCAATATCCTTGGAGCCATCATTTGCTACGCTATCGTGCTGATCCTGCTCTTTTTCCGTCTCAGTGATATCTGGCCTTTCTTCCCGATTATTCTCGTACTCACCCTACTTTTCTTGGCCATTCACAGTCATTACCAAAAAGTGGCCCAACAACTACGTCTCTATGAAGGCATCGAAAAACGTACCTACGATGGCAATCTTGTCCTCGTCCTAGTAGGAAATGTCACCCGAGTTAGCGTCGGAGCCATTAACTACGCTCAAAGTATCGGTGATGAAGTCTTAGCCATGCACATTTCTACTAAGGAAACAGCAGAGAAAGACCAAGAAATTCTCCAAGAATTTGCCGATTACTTCCCAACCATTACTCTGAAGAACATCAAGACCAGCTACCGCGACATCATCACCCCTACTGTCAAGTATGTCAAACGAATCTCTGAGGATGCCCAGAAAAAGAACTATACAGTCACTGTCCTGGTACCCCAGTTTATCCCTAATAAACCTTGGCAAAATATCCTGCACAATCAGATGAGTCTTAAACTCAAATACGCCCTTCGTTGGCACCAAGACGTCGTTGTCGCTAGCTACTCTTATCACTTAAAAGAATAAAGAAAAGGCCCTACCAGAAGCAAGAAGCGTCTGGTAAGGCCTTTTTCTGAATTCAGCCACTATGCTTATACTCAATGAAAATCAAAGAGCAAACTAGGAAGCTAGCCGCAGGCTGCTCAAAGCACTACTTTGAGGTCGTAGATGAAACTGACGAAGTCAGCTCAAAACACTGTTTTGAGGTTGCAGATAGAACTGACGAAGTCAGTAACCATATATACGGTAAGGCAACGCTGACGTGGTTTGAAGAGATTTTCGAAGAGTATTAACTGAAAAGCATGACTAGGAATATTATTGAATATGGTTAGCTAAATCTTCCTGAGCTTTTTTATTTGACTCAGCTTTTTCTTTCAGCCATTTTTCATAGAGTTCTTGATACTGTTTAGCAGTGACTGGCTCTTTTTGCAATTCAACATATTTGTAGTTGTCAGCATTTCCCTTATGACCAACGAATGAGAATGGGCCTGTAAACGGTACAGTCTTACGGAAGATTGGGTTAGCTCCACCACTTTGAACTGGTAGGAAGAGGGCACTATCTGTCAACCAAGCTTGGGCTTCAGCATATTTTTCATAGCGAGCTTGAGTATCTGTGATTTCCGCATCAGCCTGATCCAAGAGTTTCTTGTAGTCAGAAAGACCAATCTTGTTCTTGACTTCCTTGTCTTTTCCTTCAGACAAGCCCATGTTTTTCAACTGAGAACCTGTCTCTGGATCAAGAATAGCTAGGTAAGTCTTAGGATCTGAGTAGTCTCCACCCCATCCTGAGATGTCGATATCGTAGTCTTTTTGTTCTGCTGTATCTGCAAAGTAGGTTGCCTGGTCTTTTTCATCTGGAGAAAGTTGGATAACATCGATAACTACATTCTCCTTACCAAGAGTTTCTTCTACTGTTTGTTTGAAAGAGCCAGCCTGTTGCACATCTAATTTGGCAGTCTGGTCAACTGGCATATCCAAATGAATTGGGAAGGTTACTCCTTGAGCTTGCAGACTTTCTTTGGCCTTGGCAAACTTCTCTTTGGCCTTTTCAGGATTCAAGAAGGCTTGCTTACCATCGTTTAGGTTGATATTTGCCCAATCTTTACCGTAGTTGACAATTTTCTCATTGACAATGTCACCGAAGTTCTTATCACCAACTTGAACAAAGTTACTTGGTGTAATCGTATTACGCAAGATACGGTCTGCTCCATCTTCACCATTTGTCTGCGCTGCATAGGCATGACGGTCAAAGGCAAAGTTGATAGCCTGACGGAAATCTTTATTTTGCATAGCTGCGCGTGAATCCGTCTTTTCCTTATCAGACTGTTTCATAGTCTGCTTGTAGCTTTGACGATTCACGTTGAAAAGATAATAGAAAGTAACTGAGTTTTGCGGTGTGTAGGTAATCTTGTCCTCATTCCCCTTCTTGAGTTCAGCAAAGACTGAACTTGTTGGGAAGATACGGCCATCTGTATAGTTACCATCCAAGAAACCTCTAGCAATGCTGTCTTGGTCAGAACCGTCAAAGAAAGAGAGTTTCACTTTCTCGATTTTAACATTGTCCTTATCCCAGTAATTAGGGTTTTTGTCAAGTTCAATCAAAGATTTGGATGTGAATGATTTAAATAAGTAAGGACCATTTGACAAGATACTTGATGGTGTCACACTTCCAAAGTCATCTCCCTGAGACTTCAAGAAGGCTTCATTTACAGGACTAAGGATACTTGCTGTTGTTTTAGAGTTCCAATAAGTCTCAGGTTGGTTGAGAGTGTATTGTAGCGTGTAATCATCCACTGCCTTAACACCAACAGTTGCAAAATCAGATGATTTCCCTTCAACATAGTCTGCTAGTCCCTTGATAGAGTCTTGAACCAAGTACAAGTTCTCAGCTTTTTTATCAGCCGCATACTTGAGACCAGTCACAAAATCATGAGCCGTCACATCCGCATACTCTTCTCCTTCAGAAGTGTACCATTTAGCTCCCTGACGGATTTTATAAGTGTAAGTCAAACCATCTTTTGACACGGTCCATGACTCAGCCATAGAGGGGATGAGATTGCCATACTGGTCATTTTCCAACAAACCATCAACCAAGTTGGTTGTGATACTAGATGTAGAGTCTCGTGTAGAGGTAATGTAATCCAAGGTATCAGGGTTGCTGACAAAGATATAAGAGTATGTCTTGTCAGCATTGCTTGATTGAGATGACCCGCATGCCGCTAGAGCTAGACCTGCTGTCAAAGCCATAGCTCCAAAAAGCATAACTTTTGATTTCTTCATGATTATTCTCCATTTTTTACAGTATGTGAAATATTATACACTATTTGAGCAAAAATATAAAGCCTTTTTGAACTTTTTTACAAAAATAAAAATCAGTAGACTCGAGTTCCTACTGATTTTTGTTATGGTTCGTTTGGATTATGCAGCCAAAACTTTGCGTCCTTTACGACGACGAGCTGCCAATACGCGACGACCGTTTTTAGTTGACATACGGTTACGGAATCCGTGTTTGCGCGCACGACGAAGTTTACTTGGTTGATAAGTACGTTTCACGATGAATACCTCCTCATAGATTTTGTATTCGTTTAGCCGGCTATAAAGTGATCAGTTACTAAACATACTTTACTATTCTATCTGATTCTTTCACTTTTGTCAATAGCTCTAGGCAAATGTTTCCAGCTTTTTCGAATGTAAGCCCTATCTACGATACTGTTTCAAGAAACGAGTCATCTTTTCTTGGATTTGGGCTAGTTCATCAACACGAGGAAGGTAAACGATACGGAAGTGGTCTGGTTCCTGCCAGTTAAAGCCTCGACCATGAACCAAGAGAACCTTTTCCTGCTTCAAGAAATCAAGGACAAACTGTTCATCATCATCGATACGGTACATATTGCGGTCGATTTTAGGGAAGATATAGAGTCCAGCCTTGGGTTTAACGGCAGACAAACCTGGAATATCTTGAATGGCATTGTAGATGAAGTTTCTTTGCTCGTAAATTCGTCCACCTGGAAGGAGCAATTCATCAACTGATTGGTGACCACCCAAGGAAGTTTGTACGACTTGTTGGGCCAAAACGTTAGAGCAAAGACGCATATTGGACAGCATATTGAGCCCTTCGATATAGCCTTTAACATGTGTCTTAGGTCCAGACAAGACCATCCAACCTACACGGAAGCCAGCAATACGGTGGGATTTTGATAAACCATTCATGCTGACACAGAAGACATCTGGTGCCAAGCTCGCCACAGGCGTATGCACGTGTCCATCCATGACCATGCGGTCGTAAATTTCATCCGCAAAGATAATCAAATCGTTTTGACGGGCAATCTCAATAATTTCCAGCAAGAGTTCTTTAGGATAAAGGGCTCCAGTTGGGTTGTTTGGATTGATAAGGACGATTGCCTTGGTATTGGAAGTGATTTTTGACTTGATATCGTCAATATCTGGGTACCATTCTGCAACTTCATCACAGATATAGTGAACGGCATTTCCTCCAGCTAGGCTGACAGCCGCTGTCCAAAGAGGATAGTCTGGCATTGGCACCAAGACCTCGTCTCCATTGTCCAAAAGCCCCTGCATGGACATGACAATCAACTCACTAACACCATTTCCAAGATAAATATCATCAATATCTACATTTGGGAATTTCTTCAGTTGACAATACTGCATAATAGCCTTACGGGCTGAGAAAATCCCCTTGGAGTCAGAATATCCTTCACTATCACGTGCATTCATAATCAAATCATGAATGACCTCGTCTGGCGCTGTAAAGCCAAATTCTGCTGGATTTCCTGTATTCAGACGTAAAATCTTTTCTCCGTTTGCTCGCATCCGCATGGCTTCTTCCAAAACAGGACCACGGATATCATAAGCAACATGCTCTAACTTACTAGACTTGTTATATTCTTTCATCTTGTTTCCTCAATTCATCGAGATAGTAACATTATACCACTAGAAAGGGATTGCGACAAGTTTACTGAAATGTGTTATTAAAATCCTACAGAAGAAAAACCTCACTAAGAGCGAGGTCAAGACAGGGGAGATAGCAGGTGTTTTGACAAAAAAACATCACATACCAAAAGATAAGCCTAGAAAAAGCAAGCCTAAAAAGGAGTCATAAAGAAGATTGAACATGAGGAAAAGTCCCCATATCATCAAGTAATCCCAACGCCCACTTCGTTTAGCGACTAGGAATAATACCAAATGGTAGAGTAAATGAAAGACTAAAAAGCCAACAAAACCTGGATAGAGAAGCGGAATTAGCTTCTCTAATTGCCAGATCATGATAACTTCTAGCAAGACTGAAACTAGGATGATTCCATAATAAAGGAAATTTGAATTTTTTGTTTCTTGAAAAGCGTTTTTCATCATTCTCCCTCCCTTCACTTCTTTCCTGCTATCCTTTCTTTTATTTTATCATATATTTATATAGATTTTAATCGCTAACATTCTTTTGAAAAATACTTTTTTTGCTTTACTTCTATAGTGAAAAGGTTTACAATTATAGTAAGAAAATTTCAGGAGGTTTCATTATGGCACAACGTTACCAAAATATCATGGTCGCAATCGATGGTTCTAAAGAAGCGGACTTGGCTTTTGTCAAGGGAGTTCATTCTGCTCTACGAAACGACGCTAAACTCACCATCGCCCATGTCATTGACACACGCGCACTCCAAAGCGTATCCACCTTTGATGCTGAAGTTTACGAAGAACTCCAAGTCGACGCTGAAAGTTTGATGAAAGAGTACGAAAAACGTGCTAAAGATGCTGGTGTGGCAGATGTTCATATCGTCATTGAAATGGGAAATCCAAAGACCCTACTAGCGCGTACCATTCCCGATGCTGAAGAAGTGGACCTCATCCTTGTTGGCGCAACTGGCCTCAACGCCTTTGAACGCCTCTTGGTCGGTTCTTCATCTGAATACATTCTCCGCCATGCTAAGGTCGATTTGCTGGTTGTGAGAGAACAAGAGAAAACTTTGTAATAACGAAGAAAAGGAGCTAGAAGCTCCTTTTTGTTTACTGTTTATACTTCAAACCACGTCAACGTCGCCTTGCCATATATATATGTTACTGACTTCGTCAGTTCTATCTGCAACCTCAAAACAGTGTTTTGAGCTGACTTCGTCAGTTCTATCTACAACCTCAAAGCAGTGCTTTGAGCAGCCTGCGGCTAGTTTCCTAGTTTACTCTTTGATTTTCATTGAGTATTATTTCTCTCTTTATGGCGCTCATAAGCCTTGAGCTGGCGCTGCAGTTCCTTTTTAATAGCAGGTTCTGGAGCATATTTTTCTTCCCAATCATCTGGTTTTAAGATTTTATGGGTCACTGGATCAAAGTGAGCCTTGCCATCTGGGAAAATTTTCCCCATATTAGCCTGATGGACGATATCAAAAATACGTTCTGGGTCCACCCCCATCAAGACAAAACTACCGTAGGTAAAGTAAAGCGTGTCAATCAGGGCATCTACCTGACCTATCAAATCTTGCTGAGCAGGCGTCTTCTTAGCCACTTTATCGGCCGCCTTATCAAGAGCTTGATGAAGTTGCGATAGAGCTTGACCAAAGTCCTCTTCAGAAGGACTGGCAGCTCGAACAAACTCTACCAATTCTTCTATTTTAAAGCCAGCCCTGTGGGTTGCACCTTCTAAATCCCAAGCTCGAGGTTCTTCTTGGGTCCGTTCATCCATCATGTGGTGGAAGGTCTTGACCTTATTGAAATGATAATCACGGCTGACAAAGACTTTTTCTGAAGCCAAAACACCAAAATGTTCCAGTGCCTTGTGGATTCCGTCTTGTTGATTGCTAGTGGTAATGTGCTTGGCAACTTCCTTGACACTGCTACTACCATTTCCCATAGCA
Organism: Streptococcus mitis NCTC 12261; assembly: GCF_000148585.2. Classification (NCBI taxonomy): domain Bacteria; kingdom Bacillati; phylum Bacillota; class Bacilli; order Lactobacillales; family Streptococcaceae; genus Streptococcus; species Streptococcus mitis. The sequence continues at coordinate 256,130 of NZ_CP028414.1, read as the reverse complement.
ACCGACATCCCAACGCCTGCCAGCATTTCAAGATCGTTATCGGAGTCACCAAAGGCCATGACTTGGTTGAGGTCAAAGCCATATTCTTTTCCAACTCGGCGAATACCTTCCAATTTAGAGTTTCCTTGATTGATGACATCCGCTGCAAAAGGATTGCTACGTGTCAATTTCAAATCTTCAAAATCAGCTGCCGCCTTCTCAGATTCTTCTGGCGTCATCAGCATCAAAACTTGGTAGATAGGCTGATTGATCAGATGAAGCAGATCTTCTTCCTTTTGGGGAACAACCTTGCTGACCATACGATTAAAGGAATGACTCACCGTCCGAGTTAAAACAGAGGGAACGAAGCGACTGATTCGTTGGGAAAAAGAACCCAAACCAAAGGACATGATTTTAGAACCTAACATGGCATCCTTGGTCCCTAGAGCAATCTCCTTACCCTCTTTTTTAGCATAAGTAATGAGCTGGCGCAAATGTAACTTGGAAATAGGGCTCGTAAACAAGACTCTGTCTTTATTAAAGATATACTGGCCATTGTAAGTTACCGCAAAGTCCAGATCCAAATCGTCCATCAATTCCTTAACAAAAAAAGGTCCTCGACCTGTCGCTACGCCGACAAGTACCCCTTGCTCTTTGACGATTTTAATCGCGTCCTTAGTGGATTTCAAAACACTCTTGTGATCGTTGACCAAGGTTCCATCGATATCAAAAAAAACAGCTTTGACTTCCATCCTATCCCAATCTCCCCTTTTGTGATACAATGATTATACCACATTTCAGAAAGAGTGAGTAAATCATGCCTAAGAAAATCCTTGTTTTACATACGGGTGGAACTATTTCCATGCAGGCCGATGCTTCTGGCGCTGTTGTGACGAGTTCAGATAATCCCATGAACCATGTGTCCAACCCACTTGAAGGAATCCAAGTCCACGCCTTAGACTTTTTTAACCTGCCAAGCCCCCATATCAAACCCAAGCATATGCTAGCCCTCTACCAGAAAATTAAAGAGGAAGCTGCTAACTACGATGGAGTGGTAATCACACACGGGACCGATACTTTAGAGGAAACAGCCTATTTCCTTGATACCATGGAAGTTCCCCATATGCCTATCGTTCTAACAGGGGCCATGCGTAGCTCTAACGAACTCGGCAGCGACGGTGTTTATAACTATCTGAGTGCTTTACGGGTGGCTAGCGATGACAGGGCTGCTGACAAAGGGGTTTTGGTTGTTATGAACGATGAAATCCATGCTGCCAAGTATGTTACCAAAACGCATACGACCAACGTCGGCACCTTCCAGACCCCAACACATGGGCCACTTGGTCTGATTACGAAGCGGGAAATCCTCTACTTCAAAACAGCTGAACCTCGTGTTCGCTTTGACCTTGATCACATACAAGGCTTAGTCCCTATCATCTCGGCTTATGCAGGTATGACAGATGAGCTGATTGATATGCTGGATTTGGAACAATTGGACGGCTTGATTATCCAAGCCTTCGGAGCTGGTAATATTCCCAAAGAAACGGCTCAAAAATTAGAAAACCTTCTGCAAAAAGGAATCCCAGTCGCCCTGGTATCACGATGCTTTAACGGTATAGCGGAACCTGTTTATGCCTACCAAGGTGGAGGCGTACAGTTGCAAAAATCAGGCGTTTTCTTTGTTAAAGAACTCAATGCCCAAAAAGCCCGTTTGAAACTCCTCATTGCCCTCAATGCCGGACTAAGAGGACAGGCTTTGAAAGACTATATGGAAGGGTAAGTCTCTTCTCCAGAAAGCAAAATCAGGAAATCTGCACGATTCCCTGATTTTTTCTATTTCCGTTTTCGTGTTGAGCGACGTTCTGTCAAACCATGAGGTAAGAGAACTTCACGTTCTTCCAACTCTTCCTTGTGCATAATCTTGGTCAACATACGCATACTGATGGCCCCAAGGTCATAAAGAGGTTGGGCAATAGTTGTCAAGTTTGGACGGGTAAAGCGTGAGATTTGTGAATCATCACTAGTAATGATTTCAAATTCTTCTGGTACTGATACACCCTTATCAGCAAGGCCGTTCAAGACACCTGCTGCCAGCTCATCACCTGTTACAACTGCTGCAGTTGCGTTTGATGAAATCAAGCGTTCTGCCAAGGCATAACCATCTTCATAAGTGTATTTAGACTCAAATACCAATCCTTCGCTATAAGAAATACCTGCTTTTTTCAAGGCTTCCTTGTAGCCAACCAAACGAACCTTACCATTGATATCATCCACTAGTGGACCGCTTACGAAAGCAATGCGCTCATTTTCTTTAGCAAGGTAGGTCACTGCATCAATCGTAGCTTGTTTGTAGTCAATATTAACACTTGGAAGTTGGTGTTCTACATCCACAGTTCCTGCAAGAACAACTGGTGTTCGAGAACGAGAAAACTCTGAACGAATTTTTTCAGTCAAGTGGTACCCCATAAAGATGATACCATCCACTTGCTTAGAAAACAGGGTATTGACAACTGAAACTTCCTTATCATCATCCTCATCACTATTAGCAAGAACGATATTATACTTGTACATTTCAGCAATATCATCAATCCCTTTGGCAAGCGTTGAGAAATAACCATTGGTAATATTTGGTATCACCACACCGACAGTGGTTGTCTTTTTACTTGCAAGACCACGCGCCACTGCATTTGGACGGTAATCCAAACGGTCAATCACCTCAAGCACTTTTTTACGAGTATTCTCTTTTACATTCTTATTGCCATTGACTACACGGCTAACTGTCGCCATTGAAACTCCTGCTTCACGGGCGACATCATAAATCGTTACTGTATCGTCTGTATTCATTCCATTTCCTTTCTATATCATACCTCACGAGACTCTAAAAAAGAGACGGTATGAAAATTTCGTTTTCATGATTCTACTTATTCCATTTTATCACTATTTGTAAACACTTTCAAGCTTTTTTTGAAGATTATTTGAAAAAATTTCATAGGAAGCTATGTTTATGAAGAAAAAATCACCTTTTCTTGATTTTTAATCCTATTTGCTGTATGATAAGGGAAAAGAAAGGGGGGCAGAAATATGGCTTTTACCAATACCCACATGCGGTCGGCTAGTTTTGGCATTGTAACCAGCTTACCTGATGATGTCATTGACTCTTTTTGGTATATCATCGACCACTTCTTAAAAAATGTCTTTGAATTGGAAGAAGAACTCGAATTTCAATTGCTTAATAACCAAGGCAAAATTACCTTCCACTTCTCAAGTCAACACCTCCCTACAGCCATTGATTTTGACTTTAACCATCCTTTCGACCCTCTTTATCCCCCGAGAGTTCTGGTTTTAGACATGGATGGTAGAGAGACTATTCTCCTCCCAGAAGAAAATGACCTATTTTAATACTCAATGAAAATCAAAGAGCAAACTAGGAAGCTAGCCGCAGGCTGCTCAAAACACTGTTTTGATTTTGCAGATGGAAGCTGACGTGGTTTGAAGAGATTTTCGAAGAGTATAAAAACTCTAGCCTTCAGTTGCAAGTGACTGAAAACTAGAGTTTTTTCTATTTTTTCAAAGCATTATACAAGTTACGGATAGGTTGCTTTAATGTCGGATGGATAAAATGAGGCGCAATTTCTTGTAGAGATTCAAGGACAAAAAGGCGTTCCGCTATGTAAGGATGAGGCAATATGAGGTCGGCTGTATAAAGGATCTGGTCCTCCACAAAGAGCAAGTCCAAATCAATCAAACGAGGTCCCCAATGCACTTCTCTCACCCGTCCCATCTCTGACTCAATGGCTAACAAGCTTTCTAACAAGACCGGTGCTGGTAGCCAGGTTTCCACCTCAACCACTTGATTAGCAAAGCTATCCTGCTCCACTCCACCCCAAGGCTCCGTCGTTAAGACACTGGACTCTTTAAGAATATGGATGCCACGAGCTCGCAGTTTGTCAATGGCTTGCTCCAAGTTTGCTTGTTTATCTCCCATATTGCTTCCTAGAGCGATAAAGGCTCGTTGCTTGCGGCGATGAATGGTTACCGAGCAAGTATCTAGTGGCAAATGAACCGGCGCCCAAGGTTTTTTCAGTTCCAGCTTGATTTCTTGGACAAGAGGATAAGTTTCAAAGGTACGTTCTACCAGTTTGTAGGCTACCGTTTCAATCAAGTCCTCAGTTGTTTCCTGAAACCAAGTCGTCCACTGCTGACACAGTTCTCCATAATGGACAGAGGCTGTTAAATCCAAGTCTGTAGCCGCCTTGGTCATATCATAGGATAGGATTGCGGAAATAACAAACTTCTGCCCTAATTCCTTTTCACTAGGAAAAAGACCATGATAGGCAAAAATTTCCAAATCCTTAATCTGCAGTTGATCCATAATGATTCCTTTCTAGAAAAATCCGCCCAAAGCGGATTCTTTTTATAGTCCCATTAAACGATAAGCCTGGTCTCGGAGGTCCTTATCTGTTTCAAATAGACCACGAGCTACTGTCGTCAAGGTTGCAGTGCCTGGTTTTCTGACACCACGCATGCTCATACACATATGTTCCGCCTCAATGACAACAAAGGCTCCTTTAGCACCTAGATAGTCCATCAAGGCATCGGCCACTTCGATATTCAAACGTTCTTGAATTTGTGGTTTTTTCGAATAAACTTCAACCGTACGGGCTAGCTTAGACAAACCTGCTACACGGCCATCTGGAATATAGGCAATATGCGCTCTACCATAAAATGGCAAGAAGTGGTGTTCACACATAGTATGGAAAAAGATATCCTTTTCTACCACCATATTATCGTCGATAATCTCAAAGGATTTTGACAAATGTTCCTCCGCTGTTTGACCAAGCCCTGAAAAAATCTCTTGGTACATACGGGCCACACGAGCAGGCGTTTCCTGCAAGCCCTCACGGTTAGCGTCCTCTCCGACAGCCTCGATAATCATTTTTACAGCTGTTTCAATCTTTTGTGTATCCATTTTCGTTCTTCCTCTCCATCAGATAAGCTCTCACTTGGCTCAAGAAATACAATGAACCTGTGACAATCCTAACTGTTTGTTTCTCTTCTTTTTTATCTGTCAATTTCTGCTCTAGAAAATCCTGCCAACCTTGGTAGCTGAGATTTCTAGACTTAGCTGCCTCTTTCAGCACGTTTTCATCAGTCGCCCGACTATCGTCAAAATGTGTCAGAGTAAGCTCGGTATCTGGCATGGCCCCCAGCAAGTCCAACATATCCTCCAAGGCCTTGGTTTTGATACAAGTAAAGAGGATTTCCTTACGATAATCTGCAAAACGTTCTTGCAAGGTTGCTAATAAAGCCTTAATAGCATGGGGATTGTGGGCTCCATCCAAAATCATCAAGGGATCTCTTGACACGATTTCCAAACGCCCTGGCCAACTTGTTTCTTCCAAGGCTTGAGCAAGCAAGTGATTGCTTGCTAGTTCTCGACCATCTTCTTGACAAAAAGTATCAAGTAAAGCTATGGCCATCCCAGCATTCTCTATCTGGTGCAAACCAAGCAGGCCAGTCTGGAAGTGACCTTGTCTGAGAGAGCTAGTATAATCAAAGACTTCCCCTGTCATCACACTCTTTTGATGACCAACCTGATAATCTGCCCCGTAGGCAAGTCTCGGCGCATCTTTCCCTTCCGCAGTGTGGTCAATCACAGCCAAAGCTTCTGGAGCAATGCGACCTGTCACCAAGGGAATACCTTGTTTGATAATACCAGCTTTCTGCTCTGCTATGGCTTCCAAGGTGTCACCTAAAAGGGCTACATGGTCCAATCCAATAGTCGTGATGCCTGTTAGAATAGGCTGGCAGACATTGGTACTATCCAAGAGTCCACCCATGCCCACTTCCATGATAGCCACATCTACTTGCTCTGAGGCAAAGTAGTCATAGGCTATGGCTGTGATAATCTCAAACTCGGTTGTGCCCTGTAAATTAGCGACCGCTTCTCCCTCCAGCAAAGACTGATAGTCTGCCATGAGGGTTTCTAGCTTCGCTTCTGGGATAGATTCCCCATTGATGCTAATCTGGTCTGTATAATGAATGAGATAGGGCGAGCTGAACACCCCAACTCTCAGCCCTAGCTTTTCTAGCATATTTTTCAAAAAAGCAATGGTAGACCCCTTGCCATTGGTCCCTCCGATATGGATGACCTTAAGTTTGAGATGGGGATTGCCACGCAAAGCTAACAGTTCCACCATTCGTTCCAAGCCAAAATGCGGTTGGTCCGTCCGGTAGTTAGTAATCCACTGATTGTTTTCAATTTCTTTCATCTTATTTGTATTGTTTTAAATCTAGATTTTCCGCTTCATCAGCCAGACGAATAGCGGAGGCAATTTCAACCGCCATCCTGTGACTAGCTACGTCATGCACTCGTACCACTTCCACACCCTGTCGCGCAGCGATACTAGTTACATGAGCCGAAGCCGTATCTCGATTACGGAAACCAGGTTCTGTCTCAGGATTGACTTCAAAACCATTTTCTTCAAGGATATTGATGACAAACCGCTTGCGCGATACTCCGAGAAAGATTGGATACCCCTTCTGATTTAGTTTATCCAGGTCACGTAAAAGAAGCAGATTTTCTTTCTTGGTCAGACCAAAGCCAATTCCTGGATCCAACAGGATATTCTCTTGTGCAATCCCAGCTTCCTCTGCTCTCGCTAAGGCTCTGTAAAAGAAAGCCTCCATCAAGTCTTCGATTGGCAATTTTTCAAAGCCATCTAACTCCTCCACTGTAAAAGCCTGACCAAAGCCAAAATGAGGAAATATGAGCGAGCTAGGATGCTGAGGTCGAGCCATAACGGGATTAAACATGATGATCACCTTCGCTCCAGCCTTAGCAACCACATAGGCCATTTTTTCATCACCCATGAGACCAGTAATATCATTGACTAGATTGGCACCAGCAGCCAAAGCAGCCTCTGCTACCTGACTTTTCCAAGTATCAATGGAGATAAGGACATCACTTTCCTTGCGAATAGCTTTAATCACTGGAACAACACGCTGGATTTCCTCTTCTATCTCAACATAGCTACTTCCCGGCCGAGTCGATTCTCCGCCGATATCTAGCATGCTGGCTCCTTCCGCTATCAATTTACGAGCCTGCTGGAGCGCCTGCTCAAGAGCAAAAAATTGACCACCATCCGAAAAGGAGTCTGGGGTTACATTGATAATTCCGCAAATAGCTGTCTTTGCATGATTGGTTTTACTTGACATATCGGTCACTCCCTCAAGGCTTTTCACCATATTATTTCTCTATTTTACCATAAAAAGAAAAAGATGGACACGATTGCATTCATCTTTTTCCCAGTAGAAACAAGTAAGCAATTGTCAAAAATCTTAAACAGAAATCCCTAATGTCCGACTCAAAATCACCACGAGAGCCAACAAACAGAAAACAACCCCATTAACAATCATGTGAAGTAAGATAGACATTTCCAAACGTTGGGTCTTGTAAGCCGTCCAAGATAGCACTGTTGACATACCTCCATAGATAAGAAGGGAAGGTAAATTGGTCGGTAAATGAAGCAAGGCAAAGATAATAGCACCGACTATATAACCCACATTTTCTTTACCACGAAAGAGTTTTTTGGGAATCACTCCTCGACATAAAATCTCCTCACAGATAGGAGCTATTAGAACGAGTAAGAAAAAACTGGAAATCAAGGAACTATTCTGGACCAGATCATTAATGTTTGATTGATTGCTGGTTGTTGTTTCATTCCTCAAATGTAACAATAATACACCCGAAATATTACTAATAAGAATGACTAAATAACTTACGGCCAATCTAACCAAGTCCTTTACCTTAAAAAACGATAAACTAAAACTAGCCAACTGTGATTTTCTAGCACCTATGATAAATACAGTTAAAACCACAAGAGATAAGATTCCTACTAATAGTCCAGTTTGAAGCAGTGGAAATTTTCTGCTAGTTAGAAAAGTTGCTAGAGCCAAAGGAAACTGAGAAAATAAAAGCCCTACTAGAAAGATTATTAGCCACTTCCCCCTGTTTAATACTTCACTCCAAATATTCTTTTTTATCATCGATCATCCTCCTATCATTTAATCAAAATCACCTACTTAGTTTAAAGCAATTTTCAAGTAACTATAATATAAAAGGGGGAGACCCCCTTTTTATATTATAGCATTTATAGTGCCATACTAATGTAGTTAAGGATAAACAAGGCATCCAAAATCCAAATCATTACATGAACATCTTTAGCTTGACCTTTGACAAGCTTAGTCAAGGTATAAGTCAAGAAACCAACTGCAATCCCTTGAGTGATAGAGTAGCTGAATCCCATAAAGATAGATGTGAAGAAAGCAGGAACCGCTTCAGCCATATCATCCCAATGGATATTTTTCAAGCTAGCCAACATCATAATCCCAACGATAATCAAGATTGGAGCTGTAGCAGCTGTTGGTACGATCGCTAGAAGTGGGCTAAAGAAGCTTGAAATTGCAAAACAGATTGCCACAACCAAGGCTGTCAAACCTGTACGTCCACCTGCACCAATACCAGCAGCAGACTCAACATAAGTCGTTACGTTTGAAGTACCGGCGATGGCACCAATTGAAGTACCAATCAAGTCTGAATAAAGAGCCTTGTCCAACTTAGCTGATTGGTGATTTTCACCATTTGTCGCTACGATACCAACTTTTTCACCTGTACCGATCAAGGTACCAATTGTATCAAAAATATCTGTCAATGAAAAGGCAAGAATAGCCATCAGAGTTTCAGGCAAGCGAGCTGTATCTGAAATCAAAGCTCCCAAACCTTCTGAACCAAGAGCTGCACCAAAAACTGTCTTCAAGTCTTCAAAGGCTGCACCAACATGGTTATTAGCAAAATCGATACTAGACAAATCTACCAAACCAACTGCAATAGCAAGAATAGTTGTTGTCAAGATAGAAAGGATAATTCCCCCTTTAATCCCTTTAATGACAAAGAAGATAGTAATGGCAAGTCCTGCAAGAGCCACCAAAACAGCTGGATTATTAAAGCTGACCAAGCCTGGAACTGCTGAAGAGTTTGCTGCAATCGTTGCTTGAGCTTTGTCAGCCCCTTCTCCTACAACAATATAGTTGCCTGGATCAATCGTAAATTTCAAAAGTCCAGCATTCTTAATTCCCACGTAGGCAAGGAAGACACCGATACCAGCTGAAATAGCTGAGCGAAGGGCATTTGGAATCGATTCAATGATCATTTTACGAACATTTGTCAAAGTGATAATCAATGAGATAATTCCACAGATGAAGACCATAGCTAGGGCTTCTTGCCAAGAATAACCGAGTCCAAATACAACTGTAAAGGTAAAGAAGGCATTAAGTCCCATACCTGGCGCTTGGGCATAAGGTAAGTTAGCGTAGAAAGCCATCATCAAGGTACCAGCTACTGCACCGATAATCGTTGCGAGGAATACACCCTGAGCAGGCATTCCTGTTTGCGAAAGAATTTGTGGGTTTACAAAGAGAATATAACTCATTGCAAAGAAAGTTGTTAAACCAGCGAGAACCTCTGTACGAACGTCTGTACCGTTCTCTTTTAGTTTAAATAATTTGTCCATTATCAATCTCCTTTTAATTTTTACGAACAATAATAGAATTATATCATTTATCATTCACTTTTTCAACATCTTTGTTTGATTTATTTAAGAAATTGATCTAATTTCATTTTTTGTTTGGAATCTGCTTTTCTGCCTGCTTTCTGTTATAATAGAAAACATCTTATCTGAAAAGACACTAGAAAGGTCCCTATGACGAAAAAAATTATTGCAGTTGACCTGGATGGCACCCTGCTCAACTCAGACAGTCAAATTTCTGACTTTACCAAAAAAACCATTAAAAAAGTTGCTGAAAAAGGCCATCAGGTTATTATTACGACAGGGCGCCCTTACCGCATGGCAAAAGATTTTTACCATGAACTAGGCTTAGACACTCCTATGATTAATTTCAACGGCTCCCTCACTCATTTACCAGACCAAACTTGGGACTTTGAAAAGTGTTTGACTGTAGACAAAAAATATCTGCTAGATATGGTTCGACGTTCAGAGGACATTCAAGCCGATTTTATCGCTGGAGAATATCGTAAAAAATTCTACATTACAAATCCTAATGAAGAAATTGCTAATCCCAAACTATTTGGTGTAGAAGCTTTCCAGCCTGAAGATCAATTCCAGCCTGAGTTGGTAACCAAGGATCCTAACTGTATTCTTTTACAGACCAGAGCCAGTGACAAATATGCCTTGGCAAAAGAAATGAACGCCTTCTACCAGCATCAACTGTCTATCAATACCTGGGGAGGTCCGCTCAATATCCTTGAGTGTACTCCAAAAGGAGTCAACAAGGCCTTTGCTTTGGACTACTTGCTCAAGGTAATGAACCGCGACAAAAAAGATTTGATTGCTTTTGGAGATGAGCACAATGATACCGAAATGCTCGCTTTTGCTGGGAAAGGTTATGCAATGAAAAATGCCAACCCAGAGCTACTCCCCTATGCAGATGAGCAAATTTCCTTGACAAATGACCAAGACGGGGTTGCCAAAACTCTGCAAGATTTATTCTTATAGTTCATTCTGACCAGCTTGCAAGCTGGTCTTTGTGCTCTTTTCACAGTCTCATCAACCAGTTAATCAATTATTCTATTTTTTACCTCCAAAACCTTGGAAAAGGCTTTCTTTTGTGATATAATTCACATATAAATACAAGAGAACTCGTCATACTCGACTCTGTTGACACAAAATCAATCCAGTCCCGTTATCCCTGTTCTCGGTCAATATCAAGGAGGATAGCTATGAAAGCTGTTGTTGTAAATCCAGAAAGCACTGGTGTTGCTGTTGAAGAAAAAGTACTCCGTCCACTTGAAACTGGGGAAGCACTTGTAGAAATTGAATACTGTGGTGTTTGCCACACTGACCTCCACGTTGCCCATGGTGACTTTGGTCAAGTACCAGGACGTGTCCTAGGTCACGAAGGTGTTGGTATCGTTAAAGAAATTGCCCCAGATGTGAAAAGCCTTAAAGTCGGTGACCGAGTCAGCGTTGCTTGGTTCTTTGAAGGATGTGGCACTTGCGAATACTGTACAACTGGTCGCGAAACCCTTTGCCGTACAGTGAAAAATGCTGGCTACTCAGTAGATGGTGGTATGGCTGAACAATGTATCGTAACTGCAGACTATGCTGTCAAAGTTCCTGACGGACTTGATCCAGCCCAAGCCTCTTCTATCACATGTGCTGGTGTAACAACCTATAAAGCCATTAAAGAAGCCAAAGTTGAACCAGGCCAATGGGTTGTTCTTTACGGCGCTGGTGGACTTGGTAACCTAGCTGTTCAATACGCTAAAAAAGTATTCAATGCTCATGTCATCGCAGTTGATATCAATAACGACAAACTTACCCTTGCAAAAGAAGTAGGTGCTGACATTGTGATTAACGGCCTCGAAGTTGAAGATGTACCTGGACTCATCAAGGAAAAAACTGATGGTGGAGCTCATTCAGCTGTCGTAACTGCTGTGTCTAAAGTTGCCTTCAACCAGGCTGTTGACTCAGTTCGTGCTGGTGGTCGCGTAGTCGCTGTTGGTCTTCCTTCTGAAATGATGGAACTCAGCATCGTCAAAACCGTTCTAGATGGAATCCAAGTCATCGGTTCTCTTGTTGGAACTCGTAAAGACTTGGAAGAAGCCTTCCAATTCGGTGCAGAAGGTTTGGTAGTTCCAGTTGTTCAAAAACGTCCAATAGAAGATGCCGTAGCAATTTTCGACGAAATGGAAAAAGGTCAAATCCAAGGACGTATGGTACTCGACTTCACCCACTAATCTAATAAAAACCTATTTTAAAAGTTGGAATACGCTTCCAACTTTTTTATATTAAATTTTTTAATAAGGATTCAAAAAAACTTCTCTAAAACTCAATATATCAATATTTTCAGATGTAATCTTTTTAATTATTTTATGATAAATAGTTGATTTTTAGATGAAAACGGTTTATACTTAAAAAGTCTTAAAGTTTTCTTAAACGAAAACTAAAACAAAAAGGAGGAATGACAATAATGAGTATCGGAATCATTATTGCGAGTCACGGCGAATTTGCTGCGGGTATTCATCAGTCAGGTTCTATGATCTTTGGTGAACAAGAAAAGGTTCAAGTTGTAACCTTTATGCCAAATGAAGGTCCTGATGATCTATACGCTAAGTTTAATAACGCTGTTGCTGCATTTGACGCAGAAGATGAGGTTCTAGTTTTGGCTGACCTTTGGAGTGGATCTCCATTTAACCAAGCTAGTCGCGTGATGGGAGAAAATCCTGAGCGTAAGTTTGCCATCATCACAGGACTTAACTTACCGATGTTAATTCAAGCCTACACAGAGCGCCTGATGGACGCTGCTGCAGGTGTAGAAAAAGTCGCTGCTAATATTATCAAAGAAGCCAAAGATGGCATCAAAGCTCTTCCAGAAGAGCTCAATCCAGCTGAAGAAGTTGCAAGTGCTACAGCTACTCCAGTTGCCCAAGCTGCTATCCCAGAAGGAACTGTTATCGGAGATGGAAAACTCAAGATTAACCTTGCCCGTCTTGACACTCGTCTCCTTCACGGTCAGGTTGCAACTGCTTGGACTCCAGATTCAAAAGCAGACCGCATCATCGTTGCTTCAGATAACGTTGCCAACGACGACCTTCGTAAAGAATTGATTAAACAAGCAGCTCCAAATAATGTCAGAGCTAATGTTGTTCCAATTCAAAAATTGATTGAGGTTTCAAAAGACCCACGCTTTGGAGAAACACATGCCCTTATCTTGTTTGAAACACCTCAAGATGCCCTTCGTGCAATCGAAGGTGGCGTGCCAATCAAGACCCTTAACGTAGGATCAATGGCTCACTCAACAGGTAAAACAATGGTCAACAACGTTTTGTCTATGGACAAAGATGACGTTGCTACATTTGAAAAAATGCGTGACCTCGGTGTTGAATTTGACGTACGTAAAGTACCAAACGACACTAAAAAAGATTTGTTTGACTTGATTAGCAAAGCCAACGTTCAATAACAAATATCAAACTATAGAAGAATCCTAAGAAAATTTTTCACTTTATTATCATTAAATAGAAAAGGAATAAAACCATGTCAGATATTTCAATTATTTCTGCTGTCTTGGTTGTAGTTGTTGCCTTCCTTGCAGGTCTTGAAGGTATCCTCGACCAATTCCAATTCCATCAACCAATCGTCGCATGTACCCTTATCGGACTTGCAACTGGTAACCTCGAAGCAGGGGTTATGCTTGGTGGATCACTTCAAATGATCGCCCTTGGTTGGGCAAATATCGGAGCTGCCGTAGCTCCTGACGCTGCTCTTGCATCTGTTGCCGCAGCAATCATCTTGATCAAAGGTGGTAACTTTACTACTGAAGGTATCGCCGTTGCAACAGCAACAGCTATCCCTCTTGCCGTAGCTGGACTTTTCTTGACTATGATTGTTCGTACAATCTCAGTTGGTTTGGTTCACACTGCAGATGCTGCTGCTAAAGAAGGAAATATTGCGGCTGTTGAACGTGCTCACTTTATCGCACTTCTTCTTCAAGGTCTTCGTATTGCTATCCCTGCAGCCTTCCTTATCGCTATCCCAGCTTCTGCCGTTCAAGATGCTCTTAAATTGATGCCAGAATGGTTGAACGGTGGTATGGCTGTCGGTGGTGCTATGGTCGTTGCCGTTGGTTACGCTATGGTTATCAACATGATGGCAACTCGTGAAGTATGGCCATTCTTCGCAATCGGTTTTGCACTTGCTGCGATTTCTCAATTGACTTTGATTGCCCTTGGTGTAGTCGGTGTTGCCCTTGCCTTCATCTACCTTAACCTTTCAAAACAAGGTGGTAACGGTGGCGGCGGAGCTGCGACTTCTAACGACCCAATCGGTGATATCCTAGAAGACTACTAGAAAGGGGAACAATCATGACTGAAAAACTTCAATTATCAAAATCAGATCGTAAAAAAGTTTGGTGGCGTTCACAATTCCTTCAAGGTTCTTGGAACTACGAGCGTATGCAAAACTTGGGTTGGGCTTATTCATTGATCCCAGCTATCAAAAAATTGTACACTACTAAAGAAGACCAAGCTGCTGCTCTTGAGCGTCACCTTGAATTCTTCAATACTCACCCATACGTAGCTGCTCCTATCATGGGGGTTACTCTTGCACTTGAAGAAGAACGTGCGAACGGTGTTGAAATCGATGACGCTGCTATCCAAGGGGTTAAAATCGGTATGATGGGACCTCTTGCTGGTATCGGTGACCCAGTATTCTGGTTTACAGTTCGTCCTATCCTTGGAGCTCTTGGTGCATCACTTGCTGCATCTGGTAACTTAGTTGGGCCACTTCTCTTCTTCTTCGGATGGAATGCGATCCGTATGGCCTTCCTATGGTACACACAAGAGTTTGGTTACAAAGCTGGATCTGAAATCACTAAAGATATGTCTGGTGGTATCTTGAAAGACATCACTAAAGGTGCTTCTATCCTTGGTATGTTCATCCTTGCCGTCCTTGTACAACGTTGGGTATCGATTAACTTCACTGTTAACCTTCCTGGTAAACAATTGGCTGAAGGTGCCTACATCAAATTCCCAGAAGGACCTGTATCAGGTGCTGAATTGAAAGGTATCCTTGGTCAAGCACTTGGTGGATTGAGCTTGGATAGCGTTCAACCACAAACCCTGCAAGGTCAGTTAAACTCATTGATTCCAGGATTGATGGGACTTCTCCTTACTTTCCTTTGCATGTGGTTGCTTAAGAAAAAAGTATCACCAATCTCAATCATCCTTGCACTCTTTGCAGTAGGTATCGCAGCTCGTTTCTTCGGTATCATGTAATCTTGGTGAGAATGTACAAACAAAAAAAGAATCAGGTTTATCACCTGATTCTTTTGGCTCTTTGTCAAATAGTGTTGATGAAGAACCTAATGAAAAAAGAATCCAACAAAAATTGGACTACCTGTCTCCGGTTGAATACCGAAGACGGTAGCCCTAGGGTGTTTTTATTAAATTCTCACTTTTTGGGGTCAGTCCCTAAGCCTGATAGTAATTTTTTGTTCATACTATTCCCCTTTAGTCATTTACTACTTTAAGTTGCATTGCTTTAGCTACTTCTTCTGCCTTTGATCCCTTAGGTGTATGGATTTCTACATCTGGGTTACAGTTATCCACAAAATAGAAGTATTCTGTAATTTCTGTTACACTTGCTGGAATTGTAATAGATTTAATTGATGATGTCCCCCAAAATACTAATGTTCCAATACTCTTTGTTCCTTCTGGGAATACAACTGATTCTAATGAACTATCAGAGTTGAAAACATCATCTTCTACTGTTTCTATTGACTTACCAAAGTGGACATACTTTAACTTATTGTCAATCGTAAACGCACCTTTTCCAATATATCGTACTGTATCTGGTAAAACGATTGCCTCACAATGTTTCAAGTTCGCAAGACCACGTTCTCCAATTGCGATAACAGGTTTACCTTTAATTTCCTTTGGTACACGAACAACCTTATCGTCAGAAGTACAACTATAGATGACATAACCTTCTTCCCATAAATATAAGCATGTTAATATATTAATATATTTAAGGATTTATAACTATAGTTCCTTAATTTTCCCAGTAAAAAAACGAAAGGCACCACAAGTTATTTATGTGTTTTCTTTAAACGATTCATGTACTTCTGTCGCAACTTCTCACCCGCCTTTAATTGCGGTTGCGATAGATTGAGGACCTAAATATGCATCCCCTGTTATTAGTTCATTTCTATTGTATTCTGATGTTGACCGAAAGTCAAATTTTTACCTTTCATCTAGAACACTAAAGTCTACTTTTGTTCAATTGCTGCAACGACAAGGTCACATGGAATAATATGTTCACTACCTGCCACTTCATGCGTTGATCTTCTTCCACTTTCATCTGATTCACCAAGTTCCATTGTAATAACCTTTACACCAGTTACTTTCCCACTCTCATCACGCAATACTTCTTTAATATTCTCTAAGAAATGGAATGTAACACCTTCATTGTGTGCATCTTTGATTTGTAGTGTAGCTTCTAGTATATTGTTCATATGGTCATCATTCTTTTGTTTTAGGTTTCAGCGCTTTTAATATAATGGATGTTGGCCTTTTTGTATACACTAAAATAGGGTTGGTGGAAAATTTCCATCAACCCTAAAAATTATAGAACCACACAAAACCCTGACCAGAGATGGCCAGGGTTTTGTATTTCAAAAATTATTCTGTAAATTCTATAGTTACTTTTACTTCAGAATCCATTGAAGAAAATATTGTTTTATAATAATTGATTGCAGATTCTTTAATTTCACTCTTAAATTTATCTAAATACTCTGCTTGTTTATCACTAGAAAGTTGGTTAGCGACCAATTTCCCAGTATCAATATCTTCTGTAGTTCCACTTAATAACTCTCCATGACTATCATATAAATCATAAGGATTATCTTTTGAAAGTTCAACACCAATTACTTCCAATTTTGGAACAATAACCTTATATTCTTTTTCGCTTATTTGTTCAACCTTTACACTACTTTTAATTCCAAATTTAGCTTTATAATTTAAAATTACTAATGCTGCTTTTTTAGAGAACGGCACATCAAACCCAAAAACTTGAGTTGTTTTTGTTTCAGAAATAATTTCATTAATTCCCGCATTCAAAAATACAACTTCATTCACTTTTTCAATACTTTCGATATTAATTGACGATTTGACTTCTGATTTATGTTCCTTAGGTAAGAAAAATAGCACTCCAATAGCTATAATAGCTATTAATACCACATTCAATAGTACACTAAACATATTAACTTTCTTCTTTAATATAGACAAGATAAAAAAACCTCACTTTAAATAATCTATCTAAATTTTACACATTCTAAAGAAAATAGTCAATATTTTTTCGTACTATCTTCTAAAATTAATTGTGCCTATTAAAAATGAAATTAGTTTGTTGCATTTGATTATATTTTTTGAACACCAAATCCATTTAAAATTGAGTGCTATTTTGAGCACTAAAAAAGGGCTCTTTGTCAAATAGTGTTGATGAAGAAATTTAGGAAGGGATTAAGCAACTAATTGTTGCTTAATTCCTTTTTGTTTTGGGCCAAACATTTTTGTTATTAAAATAATCCTATTTCTAAAATGGTAATAGTTTCTAAAGCCGTAGGCATTTCTTTTAAGCACTTTTATTTTATTGTTTATTCCTTCAATAGGGCCATTTGTTCTAGTTGGATACTCACAAGTATTTTGAATATATGGCAAGTAAGTCATAAGAGTCTTTAATACTCTTTTTAAACCAGGAGATAGGTCTAATTGCGTAGCTGCTTCAATCGTTTCCTTGAATTCTATATAATCTCTATCCTGTATACATTCACGAAGTGAATGTACAACCTCATAATCATTTTTAAGAGATGGATTTTTTTCTAAGATATAATCTACGATTCCTTTACTTGTTATGAAGCTTTCAAAAAGCTTATAACGATTATATTTATAGTTCTGAAGTTCATTAGAGTTCTTTAAAATTAACTTCCAATAATGTTTTAACTTTCGATATAATTTAGAGTCTTTATAGCGATGCTTATTCATGACACGTACCCGAGTTCGATTTAATTCTCTATTTAAGGCTTGTACGATATGAAAAGGATCAATGATAATTTTAGCGTTAGGAAACATTTCTTTTATTAATTGAATGTACGGTAAGTACATGTCGATGGAGATAGTTTTTACCTTTAATCTAGTCTTAGGCTCAAAACGATGAAAATACTTTTTCAAGCTGTAAGATTTTCTATCTCGTACAACATCGACCAGCTTGTGTGTAGTGCTATCACAAATAATGAAGCTCATATTACTATCGGAAGATTTGACGGATTTAAATTCATCAAAACACAAATGCTCAGGTAAATCGTGTAATGGTTTAATCTTTAGTAAACGTGTTGTATCATCTATGATACGTCTTACCGTATGAACTGAAACATTTGTTTCTTTTGCGATATAGGTTTCAGATACTGTTTCACTTATTTTTGATTTAATTTCGTTTTTTAAGCGTTTAGAGATATGACAGTGTTTTTCTACGATTCGACTAGTGTCTGCGGTAAATGAAGAGCCGCATTCTCTACAGAGAAATCTCTGCTTGCGTAGATTTAAGTAGGCCGCTAGGCCTGAAACAGAACAGAGAGTGATACGAGATGTTTTCGTGCCGTTTTTAACGATATTATTATTTCGGCTAACACACCCACAAACGGTACAAAATTCTGGTTTATGCGTATAAGTAGCTGCATAAAATAAAGATTTTCTCTTTTTAAATATCTTCTCTTGAACTTTATTATCCCAAATAATGTTTTTATCTTTGATTTGTAGTGTAGCTTCTAGTATATTGTTCATATGGTCATCATCCTTTTGTTTTAGGTTTCAGCGCTTTTAATATAATGGATGTTGGCCTTTTTGTATACACTAAAATAGGGTTGGTGGAAAATTTCCATCAACCCTAAAAATTATAGAACCGTTCTTTTTATATCTCATTTATTCAGCCAAGGCACCCATTGGATCCCATGGTGCAAGGACGATTGGTTCTGCTTCATAGGCAGCTTGTTCTTCTGCTGTTAGTAATTCCTTACGAACAACAATTTGGTAAGTGTACTCGTCCATCCAAGCATCTGAGGCAACAAAGTACCCATCGGTACCGACCTTGTCTCCCCATGAGTTTTCAACCTTCCACTTGGTTGACTTCCCATTTTCGTCCAAATCAACACCTGTCAAGACCATAGCGTGGGTCATTAAGCTTTCACTATAGTCCAGACGTCCAGCCTTGTCTTGAGTGAATTGAATATCCATGCTTGATTCAAAGTCATAAACATCTGTCGCAAGGATTCCAGCTTTACGGTTGCTGAGCTGACCAACATCAGAACCAAACCAAACAGTCTCACCTGCTTGCATTTGAGCAATTGCCAATTCTTTCAAGCGATCCATCGGCACGTTGATGTAACGAACCGCACGGCTACCAACCACATTTTCCCAACATCTCAACTGTGTAAGAATTTGCCGTATGGTTTATCAGCAGTTGGAGCATTGATAACAGAAACGTAGTCTTCTAGAGGAAGATTTACATATTTCTTGTAAAACTCTTGTGGTGTAATGTCCTTTTCGCTTTGGTAGTTGTTGTCTTTATCGCGATAAGCAAAGTCAAACTGACGTGGTGGAAGACCCAATGACATAGCAAGGAAGTTAAAAATTTCTTGCAAGAGGTCTTCTTTCTTAGCTTGAACAGTCGCTTGGTCTGCACCAGAAGCAAGCAAGTCACGCAAGATTTGAGCATCTTGACGAAGCAATTTGTTGAGAATGGCATTTAGTTCACGGCTGCTACTAGATGAAACAGACTCAGGATAAACAGACTTAGGTACGACACCGTATTTCTCAAAGAGAGAAACGACCATATCCCACTGACCGCCATCTTGTTGTGGTGTTTGGAGTAGAAATTTAACCTTACGGCTCGTCAAGTCTTGGTCTGCAGTCGCAATGACTTGTTCCAAGAACCAGTTTGATTTCTCATACTTGTCCCAGAAGAAAGTGTGGGCCTGTGACAACTCAAAGTTTTCTAGTTTGTATTGTGAGATGAGCTTGTGGCGGAAAGTGTTAAGGGCTGCAAACATCCAGCAACGACCAGAAGCCTTCTGGTTAGTTACTTTGTCCTTGGTCAAATCCAATGAGAAAACAGGGGTGTTGTCTACATGGCTTTGGCGACGTTCTAGGGCTGCAAAAATTCCGTTGTGGCTGGCAGCATTTTCAATCGCTTGGTATTTTACATTTGCTTCATAGTTGGCAAATAATTTATCAGTAAATGATTCTTGAATCGCGTTCATAGATTCCTCCTTTTATTCTACAGTCTATTATAACTCTTTTCACAAAGGAAGCAACTGAAAAACATAAAAGGCGAGGACATTCTCCCTCGCCTTTTTCAAATATAAACCAAATTAAGCAATACTAGCAAGAAGATTTTCTAATTCCTCCTTGGTCAAGCGACGCCATTCCCCTCGTTCTAAGTTCTCATCCAATACTAGCGTTCCCATAGTCAAACGTTGCAAGTCTACTACTTCCTTGCCACAGTAGCCCACCATACGCTTGACCTGATGAAACTTCCCTTCTGCAATGGTCACACGGATTTGGCTTTGATTTTTTTCTGTATCTATGGATACAAGCTCCAGTCTAGCGGGTTGACAGGTAAAGTCTTTGAGAGGAATACCCTCAGCAAATATATCCACATCTCCTTGGGTCATAATTCCTTTGACCTGAACCAGATACGTCTTGTTCACATGACGCTTAGGTGAAAGAAGAGCATGGGCCAGCTGGCCATCATTGGTCAAGAGTAGAAGACCATGTGTATCAATATCCAAGCGTCCTACTGGGAAAACTTCCTTGCTCCGAGCAAT
The DNA here is from genome assembly GCF_000148585.2 of Streptococcus mitis NCTC 12261. Classification (NCBI taxonomy): domain Bacteria; kingdom Bacillati; phylum Bacillota; class Bacilli; order Lactobacillales; family Streptococcaceae; genus Streptococcus; species Streptococcus mitis. The sequence continues at coordinate 235,694 of NZ_CP028414.1, read as the reverse complement.
ATCATCCAGCAAGTCCAGAACGGTTCTGTGCTTGGGATCCTCAGTCGCTGAAATAACCCCTTGGGGCTTGTTCATCATGTAGTAGACAAACTCTTCATACTCCAACACTTTCCCATCAAAGCGAATCTCATCTCTTTCTTCATCAATCTGCAATTTAGCTGACTTTTCTTTTTTACCATTTACCGTCACGCGACCAGCCTTGAGCAAGTTTTTGACCTCAGTTCGGCTCCCCACAGCGCAGGCAACTAAAAATTTATCTAATCTCATAGAACTATTATATCATACTCAAAAGGAGGCTGGTACAATGACCAACCTCCTTTTCGTTTCATACTCTTCAAAAATCTCTTCAAACCGCGTCAACGTCGCCTTGCCGTATAGATGTTACTGACTTCGTCAGTTCTATCTGCAACCTCAAAACAGTGTTTTGAGCTGACTTCGTCAGTTCTATCTGCAACCTCAAAACAGTGTTTTGAGCTGACTTCGTCAGTTCTATCTACAACCTCAAAACAGTGCTTTGAGCAGCCTGCGGCTAGTTTCCTAGTTTGCTCTTTGATTTTCATTGAGTATCAGATTTAAGAAATTAACTTCCTCGTCTCCAGAAAATCGCTAAGACAATCATGGAACCTAGTACTGCCGGAATAATGGCAGTTCCTGCTATTATCGGTCCCCAAGTCCCAAAAAGCAAGTGCCCTATAAAGGCACCAATCCAGCCTAGAAACATTTTCCCAAAACATCCCATGCGCTCTCCACGATTGGTTAGAGTACCTGCTAAAAATCCCACTAGGAGACCAACGAACATACTTCCTAACATATTATCTCCTTAATTTGCCCAATCTCCGTTACGGAAGAGTGGTACACGTGTCCCATCCTCACGGATACCATCGATATCCATTTGACTAGACCCAATCATAAAGTCCACATGAACATCTGAACGGTTAAGCCCTGCAGCTTCAAGCTCTTCTTCGCTCATCTCTGCTCCACCAACGACGCTAGTCGCATAGGCTGCACCGATAGCCAAGTGGTTTGAAGCATTCTCATCAAAAAGGGTGTTGAAGAAGGTAATGCCTGACTGAGAAATTGGACTTGGATCTGGTACCAAGGCACATTCACCCAAGGCACGCGCACCCGCATTTTCAAAGACAAGGTCTTTCATGACTTGATCGCCTTTTTCTGCAGCAATATCCACAATTTGTCCATCCTTGAAGGTTACTTTAATTCCTTCGATGATATTTCCATTATAGCTAAGCGGTTTTGTAGAAGTGACATAACCATCTGCGCGACGGAAGTCAGGTGCTGTGAATACTTCCTCTGTCGGCATATTCGGCAAGAATCCTTCACCCTGCGCATTGATAGCACCAGCTGATTCCCAAACGTGGTTCTTCGGCAAGCCAAGTGTCAAATCAGTTCCTGGTGCTGTGTAATGAAGGGCTGAAAATTGTTCTTTATTAAGCATATCAGCCTTACTCTTGAGGATGGCTGCATGCTCTTCCCAAGCCTTAACAGGATCTGCTTCGTAGACACGGCAAGTTTTGAAGATTTGGTCCCATAGGAGATCAACTGCTTCTTCGTCGCTAGCAGCATTTGGAAAGACTTTTTTAGCCCACTCAAGTCCAGCAGCAGCTGCTACCGTCCAGCTGACCTTGTTGGATTGCGTTGCAATACGCATTGGCTTCATAGCAAGTCCCATAGCTTTAGCAGAAGCTGAAAGCTTGTCAGCATCCACTCCGTTCAAGGCACCTGGATCAGAAGAACGGACACCAAGACGGCTAGCCTTGTTCTCCAAGAGATAGTTCATCTCAGCAATCTTATATTCTGGCACATTGTCCAGACGCTCCATCGGCGCATGGAGAAATTTCTCACGGTTAATCACATCATCTGTCCACTGAACAATAACCTCATGCGCACCCAAGGCGTAAGCTTCTTTCACAATCAAATGCGCCAACTCGCGTTGCTCCACATCGATAGAAAGAGCCAAAGTGTGACCAGGTTGCACGTTGATTCCATTCGCAACCAATAATTTCGCATATTTTTCTAGATTTTCTTTAAAATTTGGTAAAACCATTCTATTCTTCCTTTTCTATTTTTATTTTTCTTTCAAAGCAGAAAATAATCCTGCCAAAGCAATAGCACCAGACAAAAATGCTGTTGATAGAAGTATTGTCTGGTCAGCAAGTTCCAATTGATACTCAAACACCTTCTCAGCCGGCTTGTCTTCCGCAAAGATTCTTAGTTTCATCTTTTTTCCTCCAAGACCTTAAAACAACTCATCAAACAAACTGAGCTGGTTATCCTCTGGCATATTGCCCAGAATCCCCATTTCATCCATCTTTTCAACCAAGGTAGATGAGAGGCCACCGCGTTTGCGTAGTTCTGTTTTGGAGAGGAATTCTCCCTCTTCACGCGCTCGCACCAACTGCTTAGCAACGTTCTCTCCCAGACCATCCATTGCTACAAATGGTGGAATGAGGGTATCCCCATCGATGAGGAACTCTATCGCCTGACTACGGTAGAGATCGAGTTTACCAAACTTGAAACCTCGTTCCCACATCTCATTGACAATCTCAAGAGTTGTATAGAGATCAATTTCCACATTAGAAGCCTCATTGTTCTTCCGTTTTTCAGAGATTTCTTCCATTCTGCGCTTGATGGCATCCAAGCCCGCACCCATAGTCTTGATATCAAAGGCTTTAGCACGGATTGAGAAGTAAGCACAGTAGTAATAAATAGGATGGTGAACCTTGAAGTAAGCTACACGCAAGGCCATCATAACGTAGGCTGCCGCATGGGCTTTAGGGAACATATACTTAATTTTCCCACAGGATTCGATATACCACTCTGGCACCTTATTGGCCTTCATAGCTTCGATATAGCCATTTCTCTCCTCTTCGGAAATCTTGAGCCACAAGCCCTTACGTACCCGTTCCATGATGGTAAAGGCCATCTTAGGTTCAAGACCAGCATGCATGAGGTACACCATGATGTCGTCCCGACAACCGATAACGGTTGATAGGTCCGCTATTCCTTGCTTAATCAAATCTTGGGCATTGCCCAGCCAAACGTCAGTACCGTGGGACAGACCTGAGAGCTGAAGCAACTCCGCAAAAGTCGTCGGATGCGTCTCATCTACCATCCCACGTACAAAGTTGGTTCCAAATTCTGGAATCCCCAGCATGCCCGTAGGCGTTCCAATTTGTTCAGGTGTTACCCCAAGCACATCCGTCCCAGAAAAGAGGGCCATCACACCTTCGTCATCCATAGGGATTTCATTAGGATCAATCCCAGACAAGTCCTGGAGTTTTCGAATCATAGTCGGATCATCATGTCCCAGTACATCAAGTTTGAGGACGTTCTCGTCGATATCATGGAAGTTAAAGTGAGTGGTCTGCCATTCAGCGGTCACGTCATCCGCTGGATACTGAACAGGAGTAAAATCGTAGACATCCATGTAGTTCGGAATAACAACAATTCCCCCCGGGTGTTGACCTGTTGTCCGCTTGACACCCGCCGCTCCTTGAGCGAGGCGTTCTACCTCTGCATCACGGTAAAACTTTCCATAGTCCCGCTCATAACCCTTGACAAATCCATAGGCAGTCTTGGCAGCTACCGTACCAACCGTTCCCGCACGGAAGGCATATTCCTCACCAAAGATATCACGCACATCCAAATGGGCGCTAGGTTGATCTTCTCCCGAGAAGTTCAAGTCAATATCAGGAACCTTGTCTCCATCAAAACCAAGGAAGGTTTCAAACGGAATATCCTGCCCATTTTTGCTGAGTTTGTGACCACACTTTGGGCAGTCCTTATTAGGCATATCAAATCCTGAACCGTACGAACCATCGGTGATAAACTCACTGTATTGACATTGACCACAGACATAGTGAGGAGAGAGAGGATTGACCTCTGTAATACCAATCATGGTCGCAACAAAACTAGATCCTACAGACCCACGAGAACCAACCAAGTAGCCCCGTTCATTGGAACGTAGCACCAGCATCTGCGATGCCAGATAAATCACGGCAAATCCATTCCCCAGAATGGAAGTCAATTCTTTTTCAATCCGCAAATCGACAATATCTGGCAGCGGATTTCCATAAATCTCAAAGGCCTTCTTATAGGTCAACTCGGCAACTGTTTCTTCAGCCTTGTCGATGAAAGGCGTATACAAGTCCCCCTTAACAACCTCAACAGGTTCAAAGATATCTGCCAAGGCATTGGTGTTTTCAATAACCAATTTCCGAGCTAATTCCTCTCCCAAGAAGGCAAATTCATCCAACATCTCATTGGTTGTTCGAAAATGAGCCTTCGGAAGAGGAGCTGGTTGGGCATGTTCCCCATGACCGATAGTTCGGTTAACCATAGCTCCCTGTCCCAAACTACGGACAATAATTTCACGGTAAATTTCTTCTTCTGGTTCGATATAGTGGACATTTCCCGTAGCCAAAACGGGCTTACCAAGGCGTTCTCCAACCTCTATCAAACTTTTGATAATGGTCTGGAGTTCTTCCATATCCTTAACCTGCTCCTTGGCAATCAAGGGAGCATAGATAGCTGGTGGCATGACCTCGATAAAGTCATAATACTTGGCCACCTCAACCGCCGCATCCACGCCCTGGGAAACGACTGCATCAAAAACTTCACCTTCTGCACAGGCTGAGCCTAAAATCAAGCCCTCCCGATGGGCATCTAGAACCGTTCTCGGAATTCGTGGCACCCCTTCAAAGTATTTGGTATTGGACAAAGAAACCAACTTAAAGATATTTTTTAGACCTACCTGATTCTTGACATAAATGGTCGCATGCTTGATTCGAGCTTTTTTATAAGAATCTGGACTAACCAAATCAATATTGAGTCTAGCTAGATCGGTCACACCATGTTTTTCTGCTACTTCTTTGATAAAGATGAAAAGCAGGCGACCTGTAGCTTCCGCATCGTAGTTGGCCATGTGGTGATGCTCTAAGGCCACACCAAAACGCTTGGTCAAAGGCCCCAAACCATGACGTTTATACTCAGGATAGAGATTTCTAGCAAACTCGAGCGTATCAATAACTGGCTGACTAATCTTTGGCAGACCATGACGTTCATAGTTGGCATTCATAAAGCCAACGTCAAAGGTGGCATTGTGGGCGACTAGGACCGTATCCTTACAAAATTCTTGGAATTCTTGCAAAACTTGTTCCAGTGGCTTGGCATTTTTGACATGATCATCTGTAATTCCAGTCAACTCAGTAGTAAAAGCTGACAAGGGATGCCCAGGATTGATAAATTCATCAAATTCAGCAATGACATTCCCCTTGTACATCTTAGAAGCTGCAACCTGAATCAAGTCATTATAGATAGCTGAAAGTCCTGTCGTTTCCACGTCAAAGACCACGTAGGTCGCTTCTGACAAGTCCATCTCCACTTCGTTATAGACGATAGGGACACGGTCCTCCACGATATTGGCTTCCATTCCATAGATTAGCTGGATTCCCGCTTTCTTAGCAGCCTTATAGCCGTGTGGGAAGGACTGGACATTCCCATGGTCCGTGATGGCAACCGCCTTGTGTCCCCACTTAGCAGCTGTCGCAACGATTTCTTCGACCTCTGGCAGAGCATCCATAGTCGACATGTTAGTATGAGCATGAAACTCAACTCGACGCTCTCCTTCTGGCATCAAATCCTTCCGCTCATAGTGAACAACTTCCTGCACATCCTGTACGTTCATAGTCAAATCACGTGTGAAGTTATTCATCTCCACATTCCCACGAACTCGGAGCCAAGAATTTTTCTTAATTAGGTCAAACTTCTGGGCCTCTTCCTCGTTCTTAACCCACTTTTGCATAGAAAAACTTGAAGTGTAGTCAGTCATTTTAAAGTTGATCAAAACACGCCCTGTTCTGGTCACTTTTTGCTCCACATCAAAAACAACCCCTTCAAAGACCAGACGATTTTCCTCCGTCGTCACTTCGATCATAGGAGTAATCTCTGCCTTATCCAGCTTGGGTTTAGCTGCAGCTTTTTTAGCTTGAAAATCAAAGGATGGTTTCTCTTCCGCTGGAGGAGGTGCCATCTGTTCTAGTTGTTCCATAGCACGGAGCGCTTCCTCATTGGCCGCTTGAACAATCTGCTCATTTTCAGCTTGAAAGGCTTCTTCCTGCTCATGAGTCAGCATATCATTCTTCTCTACTTGACAGTTAAAAGTTGGAAATCCAAATTTTTCAAGTTGTTTCGCTAAATTAGGAAGGTGATTCTTCTTAAAGTGTTCCTTATCAATCGCCTCGGAACCTTCAATAAAGAGTTGGTTCCCCTCCGCACGAACTTGCAAATTTTGATAAAGGGACTTAAAACCTTGACTCGAACACGGACCTTCAGAAAAAGCCTCTCTATAGTAGGACTGCAAGAGCTGATTTGAAAATTCTTGAGACAGAGTCTTGATTTCGAAAATAGCTTTATTGCCTGTCTTAAAAAATTCTTCCCTCAAACCTTTCTTTAATTCTAAAAAGATTTCAATCGGTAAAATATTAGAAAATACGAAATGAAACTCCAATACCTTACTAATTTTATGAACCACAACTCGCTCAATATCGGCCTGTGCTAAAGCAGGAGCCTGTCTCATTTCAGCAGGCATCCCCAGTTGATTCATCAAAATTTCAAAACTATTTGACATTCATTTTCCTCACATTATTCTCCTACTATTTTACCATACTTAGAGGTGTTTTCTAAAGACAAAAGGAAGCCACTAAGTGACTTCCTTCTAGAGTGAGGACTGATTAGTCTTCACCTTTGTTTTTCTTAATGATTTCTTCTTGTACTGACTTAGGTACATCTTCGTAGTGGTCAAATACCATCATGAATGTACCACGTCCTTGAGATGCAGAACGAAGAACTGTTGCGTAACCGAACATTTCAGCAAGTGGAACGTAAGCACGAACGATTTGGCTGTTACCGTGTGCTTCCATACCATCTACACGTCCACGACGAGCAGTTACGTGACCCATAACATCACCAAGGTTTTCTTCTGGAACAGTGATTGTTACAAGCATCATTGGCTCAAGGATAGCTGGTTGTGCTGATTTAGCAGCTTCTTTAAGAGCAAGTGAAGCCGCAATCTTGAAGGCAGTTTCAGATGAGTCGACATCGTGGTATGAACCATCGTAAAGCTTAGCTTTAACGTCAACCATTGGGTAACCTGCAAGTACACCGTTAGCCATAGATTCTACCAAACCTTTTTCAACCGCTGGGATAAATTCACGAGGAACCACACCACCGACGATTGCGTTTTCGAATTCGAATCCTTTACCTTCTTCGTTTGGAGTAAATTCAATCCATACATCACCGAATTGACCTTTACCACCAGACTGACGTTTGAAGAATCCACGTGCTTGAGTAGAAGCGCGGAATGTTTCACGGTAAGATACTTGAGGAGCACCTACGTTTGCTTCAACTTTGAACTCACGACGCATACGGTCAACAAGGACGTCAAGGTGAAGCTCACCCATACCAGAGATAACTGTTTCACCAGTTTCAACGTTTGTTTCAACGCGGAATGTTGGATCTTCTTCAGCCAATTTTTGAAGGGCGATACCCATCTTGTCTTGGTCAGCTTTAGATTTTGGCTCAACCATCAATTGGATAACTGGTTCTGGAACGTTGATTGACTCAAGAATGATTTTAGCTTTTTCATCTGTCAATGAGTCACCAGTTGTAGTATCTTTCAAACCAACGGCAGCAGCGATATCACCTGAGTAAACAGTGTCAATTTCTTGACGGCTGTTGGCGTGCATTTGAAGGATACGTCCGATACGCTCACGTTTACCTTTAGAAGTGTTCAATACGTATGAACCTGATTGAAGAACACCTGAGTAAACACGGAAGAATGTCAAACGACCTACGAATGGGTCTGTCATGATCTTGAAGGCAAGAGCTGCAAATGGCTCTTCATCAGATGCTGGACGAGTTTCTTCTTCATCTGTATCTGGGTTGATACCTTTGATCGCTGGGATGTCAAGTGGGCTTGGAAGGTAGTCAATAACCGCATCAAGCATCAATTGAACACCTTTGTTCTTGAAGGCAGAGCCACACAATACTGGGAAGAATTCAACGTTGATAGTCGCTTTACGGATACCAGCTTTCAATTCTTCGTTAGTGATTTCTTCACCTTCGAGGTATTTCATCATCAATTCTTCGTCAGTTTCAGCAACTGCTTCGATCAATTTTTCACGGTATTCTTGAGCTTGGTCAAGGTATTCAGCTGGGATGTCTTCTTCAAGGATATCTGTACCAAGGTCGTTAGTATAGATTTCAGCTTTCATCTTGATCAAGTCGATGATACCACGGAAGTCATCTTCAGAACCGATTGGCAATTGGATTGGGTGTGCATTTGCTTGAAGACGATCGTGAAGTGTGCTTACAGAGTAAAGGAAGTCAGCACCGATTTTGTCCATTTTGTTGGCAAATACGATACGTGGAACTCCATACTCAGTTGCTTGACGCCAAACTGTTTCAGTTTGAGGCTCAACACCTGATTGTGAGTCAAGAACGGTAACAGCACCATCCAATACACGAAGAGAACGTTGTACTTCGATTGTGAAGTCCACGTGTCCTGGTGTGTCGATAATGTTTACGCGGTGGTTGTTCCATTGAGCTGTTGTCGCAGCAGATGTGATAGTGATACCACGTTCTTGCTCTTGCTCCATCCAGTCCATTTGTGACGCACCTTCGTGAGTTTCACCGATTTTGTGGATTTTACCAGTGTAGTAAAGAATACGCTCAGTAGTTGTTGTTTTACCAGCATCGACGTGAGCCATGATACCGATATTACGAGTTTTTTCAAGTGAAAATTCGCGTGCCATGAGGTTTGTTTCTCCTATTTATTTTTGATTTCTATTCTATTATAACATGATTTTAATAAAAACGGATAGGCAGGACCTACCCGTTCTCAATGTTTTCATGCTATTGTTGGTTTCAACTTGTAGATTTACAAGTTGAATTGAACTCGGGCTAAAGTTAATTAGCCGATTTGAGCCGGAACGGGATGCTGTGTGAAAAAGATAAACTTCCTTGTATTCGTCGAATACTGCGTCAGTTTTCTATTTTCACCTTGCATCCTTACCGTTCCTAGCATCATGATTTTACCAACGGAAGTGTGCGAATGCACGGTTAGCTTCAGCCATACGGTGAGTGTCTTCACGTTTCTTAACAGCTGCACCAGTGTTGTTAGCAGCGTCCAAGATTTCTTTTGCAAGACGGTCTTGCATTGTGTGTTCACCACGAAGGCGAGCGATTGTTACCAACCAACGAAGTCCAAGTGTTGTACGACGTTCTGGACGAACTTCAACTGGGACTTGGTAGTTAGAACCACCAACACGACGTGCACGTACTTCAAGTACAGGCATGATGTTTTCCATAGCTGTTTCAAATACTTCAAGTGCATCGTTTCCAGTAGCTTCTTTGATTTGCTCAAAGGCACCGTAAACGATTGAAGCAGCTGTACCACGTTTACCATCAAGCATAACGCGGTTGATAAGACGAGTAACTAGTTGTGAATTGTAAAGCGGATCTGGCAATACGTCACGTTTTGGAGCTCTATTTTTACGACTCATTTCTCTTTATCCCCTTTCCTTATGCTTTTGGACGTTTAGTACCGTATTTAGAACGGCCTTGTTTACGATCGTTAACACCTGCAGTATCAAGTGCACCACGGACGATATGGTAACGTACCCCTGGAAGGTCTTTTACACGTCCACCACGAAGAAGAACCACGCTGTGCTCTTGCAAGTTGTGTCCGATACCTGGGATGTAGGCAGTAACTTCGATAAGGTTGCTCAAACGTACACGAGCGAATTTACGAAGGGCTGAGTTAGGTTTTTTAGGTGTCATTGTTCCAACACGAGTTGCAACACCACGTTTTTGTGGTGAAGAAACGTTTGTTTGAACTTTTTTATGACTGTTGTAACCAACGTTCAAAGCTGGTGATTTAGATTTTTCTACTTTTGATTTACGCGGTTTGCGAACCAATTGGTTAATTGTAGGCATCTACATTCTCCTGTGTTTTTTTATTTTTGGTGATGATACACTTGGTGACAGCTATCATCTGTGTGTACTTTTGCAACATTTGTCAGCACGTCCCTGTACACTCTTGAGAGACCAAAAGTAAAAAGTACCGTGTATTATTGTAACAAAATTTTCCCTTGGTTGTCAAGATATTTTTCTTTTTTATTGTTAATTTTAGCTCTTTTGTAGTGCTCCCTAAAAAAGAAAAAGGAGGAATCCCACCCTCCTAAAGTTAGTATTGTTCCATTCAATCCCATCAATTTTAGCACATAATGGTTTTCGAGATATGATAGTATCACAACCAACCAGATTCTTTAGCGATATTGGCTGCCTCTGTTCGATTACCTGCATCTAGTTTCGAAAGAATATTGGTGACATAGTTTCGGACTGTTCCGTTGGATAGATAAAGTTTGTCTGCAATTTCTTGGTTAGAGAAGCCCTGAGCAATTCCCTTTAAAACTGCGATTTCTTGTTCTGTTAATGGATTGGGATGCGTCATCACCACTTCCATCAATTCAGGCGAATACTCCTTGCGTCCTTCTAGGACGGTGTGCAAGGTTTGCATGAGGTCTGCAATGTTTCTTTCTTTTAATACATAAGCATCTACTCCAGCCTTGACCGCACGTTCAAAATACCCAGGACGCTTGAAGGTCGTCACCACAACCACCCTTGTTTCAAGCTTTTCTGCTCGTATCCATTCCAAGACTTCAAGACCTGTCTTAACAGGCATTTCTACGTCAAGGATGGCGATATCCACAGACGCCTTTTTTAATAGTTGGATTGCTTCTTGCCCATTCTTTGCTTGAAAGACAGACTCTACATCCGGTTGAAGCGTGAGCAACTGGCACATGGCATCTCGCAACATACTTTGATCTTCTGCGACTAATACTTTCATCTACTTTCTCTCCTTATAAGGTAGTCGAACCTGAACTACTGTCGGTTGTTTCTGACTAATTACCTTTACTTCTCCCGAAAATGGAAGAACACGATCTCGAACTGTATGGAGGTCATCCCCCTTTATAGAAGTAAAGCCACAGCCATCATCTCTCACTGTTAGAATGAGTTCTTTCTCTGTCCGTTCTAATTTTAAGTAGACTTTAGACGCTTTAGCATGCTTGATGATATTGGTCACTAACTCAAGCAAAATCATGGAAGCCGTTGACTCCAATTCCTGAGTAAGGCTAGCGGTATCTAGTTGATTAGCCGTTTCCACCTCAATTCCAGCAATCTCTAGCATCTTTTTGACAGTTTCAAGTTCTGATGCTAAGGTCCGTGATTTCAGATTTTCCACAATGGTTCGCACTTCATTCATGGAATCCTTACTGATCTGGTGAATTTCTTTTAATTCCTTTTCCACCTGTGGATAAGCCTCCATCTGAAACAACTGCAAGGCTAAATCTGTCTTGACACTCAGCATAGCAAAAGTGTGTCCCAGACTATCATGCAAATCCTGACCGATACGACTGCGTTCATTTTCAGCAAGCAATAGATTTATCTGGGCATTTTGCTTAGCCTGCGCTTCTTTCAAATCCTCCACAATCCGAATCCGAACCAATCCAAAAGTCATTAAATCGACAAAAGTAAGAATTACAAGTAGATAGAATAGAAACTCAACTTCGATTCTCTGAAAAATCAAAAGTTGGCCCACAACAAGGACTTGAGCAAGAAGAAAAGTCCAGACATGTAAAGACTTTAAACTACGTACGCCAAAATGATAACTTAAGAGGTTAGAAAGGAAAAAGAAGAACCAGATATAATTAACAGCAACAAAGGCAGTATTCCCAACTACATAAGTCAGCATGAGACCCCAATATATCCAAGATAGGCGCTGGCTCTTAGTTGTTAAAACACCCAAATATGCCACTACAAATAGAATATCAATGAATAAATGCCAGACAGAAAGCCACCCAGTCACTACAGGTAGGATGGGGAAAATCATAAAAATTAAACTGGCCCAAAACATATAGTGTATGCTTTTCAGTCTTTCAAGCATTAAGAATTCTCCTTATGACCTTGAAGGTAAATGGTCAAACCAAACAAAACTGCTGAAAAAACAAGTAGATAAACTGTGGCTGATAGATTGATGCCACCCTCGTTTAAGAAGGTCTTGAGCAACTCCATCAACTGATAGGTTGGTAGGCACTTCCCGATTGCTTGCATCCAGTCTGGAAATAAAGAGATGGGCATCCAGAGTCCACCTAACACAGCCAAGCCTAGATAGAGAAGATTGCCCACTACAGACATCAGCTGACTAGACGGTAAGAGTGTCAGGGTCAAGCCAAGTGCTACAAAGGCTATACTTCCCGCAATCAGCAAGAGCGCAGCCCAAATCCAGCTTCCTAAAGGCATATCCACACCTCTAACCAAGTGCCCAACTGAGAAAACAACCAGGATTGAGACCAAATAATCAACCATCATACTTGTTATCTTTGATAGATAATATTCTACCATATTTACCGGAGTATGGCGCAATGTTTTCTGCCAGTTGTTGATTTTATCGGTATGTAAGACAGCTGGAAATGAAAACATGGCTGTCGACATCATGGAAAAAGCCGTCATGGAGATGAGGTAATCACGCATAAAATTAGCTGGTCCACCGGGTGTGTCCTGGTACATGCCTGAAAAGAATAAATAGAAGGCTGTCGGCATACCTACTGATAATAAATAATAGACTAATTGTCGTTTGGTCAATAGAAATTCTATCTTGTTTAGTGCGATCCATCGTTTCATCTTAGTCATCTCCCTTTTGTGTTTCTTCAAAGATTGTATCCAACAAACTACGATTATTGACTTCAATTTCTTGAATCCTACATCCTGCTTGCACTAACAGTTCCCAGAAAGCATTTGCCTCTCGTGTGACTACTTGCAGAGCATCTTGTTTTTGTACCCACCTTTCAACCAAGTTTGACTGCTCAACGACTTCCTTGTAAGCTAGAGGAAGGATAAAATGCTTTTCAATCTCCTCACTACGCATAGCAAGAGGCGTCGTGTCACGAATCAATTCACCCTTGTGGAGCACCAAGATTCGATCAGCCGTATGCTCCACCTCTTCGATATAGTGAGAAGAATAGACAATGGTGACTCCTTGCGCTTTTAGGTCCCGAACAATTTCCCAAAAACGTTGACGAGTAGAGGTATCCATGGCAGCAGTTGGCTCATCTAAAAAAACAAGCTTTGGTCGCCCAATTAAGGTCAAGACAAAAGAGAAAAGACGCTTTTGCCCACCTGATAATTTTTCTGCAAATTGCTCTTTTTGTTGCTTATCAAACTGCAATAGTTGATCGATTTCCTGGTTACTCAAGTGATTTGGATAAATTTTTTGAAAGAAAACAATCAACTCTTTTACCTTTAGTTTCTGAACGATTACATTCTCTTGAGGGAGGTAGGATCTTGTATAGTCTAACTTAGAGCTCGTTACCGGCAAATCTTGGATAGATACTTGCCCACTGGTGACCAGTTTATCTCCAAGCAAACATGCCAAAAGTGTCGTCTTCCCAGCACCATTGGGACCAATCAAGGCAACACATTCACCATCGTTGATTTCAAAAGAGATGTTCCGCAAGATCTCCTTGTCTTTTATTTTCTTACACAATTTCTCAACTTTAATCACAGTCATGAGATTCTCCCTTCAACCACTCCATTCCCATAGGGAAAACGACGAAAATCATAAATCCTAGTCCCCAGGCACCACGGATGAATTGGTGAAGGAAGGCTTGATCAAACCAACCTGTAAACATTTCCACCAACCATACCACTAGTGATAGTCCAATAAAAAGATAGAGAAACGCTTTTTTCATTTTTCAAACTCCTTTTTCACATCACTGACTAATTTCAAACCTTCTCTGATAAGCCAAGACATCATTCCAAAGCCAGCAAAGAGCTCCCAAGGAAAATGGTAGAAACCCTCATCCAACCCTGAAAACATGAGATAGGTCATAACTCCTGCTACTACTAAACTCACTGCTATAATCATTTTATTTCTCATCTCTTCTTCCTCCATTTCATACTTCAATTATAGCCTTTTGAAGTTAGCGGAGCTAGATGCTTCTGTCACTAGGAAATATGACAAATGTCATAAAAGATTCTGTTCAAAACAAGAAAGATACACTATACAATGAAACACAAGTAGAAAAACCTAAGGCAGCTTCCTCAAAAGAAATATCAAACCCAATCCACACTATAATGTAAACTAATACACATTCAAAATCAAAAAAGCAGAAATTTTTATCATACAAACACATATATTATACGTTGAACAAAACTCTTCTATTGCTTTCTTAAAAATTTATAAGAGTTATAAAATCTGTTAAATTTCAATGTGTATAATTAACTACTGTATTTATTAAACGATTTTTATTAAAATCATTATATAAAATGAATTACTAAAATTCTTCAACACACTACAGTTGACAAAGAAACAAAAAAGAGAGAACCAAACTGATTCCCTCTTAATGTATATAATATCGGCTCTATAATATTTGTAGTGGGTAAATCCCCTATAAATATTATGGAGCCTATTTTTGTGTAGAAAAAAAGTCCCATATGACCTATAATGAAAAGTGACCAAACAACTCATTAGAAAGATTCATATGGAACAATTACATTTTATCACAAAACTACTCGATATCAAAGACCCTAATATCAAATTTATGGATATCATCAATAGGAATACTCACAAAGAAATCATCGCTAAACTAGATTATGAGGCACCATCTTGCCCTGATTGCGGAAGTCAAATGAAGAAATATGACTTCCAAAAACCGTCGAAAATTCCTTACCTCGAAACGACTGGTATGCCTACTAGAATTCTCCTTAGAAAGCGTCGTTTTAAGTGCTACCAGTGCTCGAAAATAGCGGTCGCTGAGACTCCTCTAGTAAAGAAAAATCATCAAATCCCTCGTATCATCAACCAAAAAATTGCTCATAAGCTGATTGAAAAGACTTCTATGACCGATATTGCACATCAGCTTTCCATTTCAACTTCAACTGTCATTCGAAAACTCAATGACTTCCGTTTTAAGCATGATTTTTCTCATCTTCCTGAGATTATGTCCTGGGACGAGTATGCCTTTACAAAGGGAAAAATGAGTTTCATTGCACAAGACTTTGATAATCTCAACATTATCACCGTTCTTGAAGGTAGAACACAAGCTATCATCCGAAATCACTTTCTGCGCTACGATAGAGTCGTTCGTTGTCAGGTGAAAATCATTACGATGGATATGTTTAGTCCTTATTATGCCTTGGCTAAACAGCTTTTTCCATGTGCTAAAATCGTTCTAGATCGATTTCACATTGTACAACACTTAAGCCGTGCTATGAGTCGTGTTCGTGTCCAAATCATGAATCAATTTGAGCGAAAATCTCATGAATACAAGGCTATCAAACGCTACTGGAAGCTCATCCAGCAGGATAGTCGTAAACTGAGTGATAAACGTTTTTATCGCCCTACTTTTCGCATGCACTTAACGAATAAAGAGATTCTAGACAAGCTTTTGAGCTATTCAGAAGAGTTGAAACACCACTATCATCTCTATCAACTCTTACTTTTTCACTTTCAGAACAAGGAGCCAGACAAATTCTTCGGACTTATTGAGGACAATCTAAAACAGGCTCATCCTCTTTTTCAGACTGTCTTTAAAACCTTTCTCAAGGATAAAGAGAAAATCGTCAATGCCCTTCAACTACCCTACTCCAACGCCAAATTAGAAGCAACAAATAATCTCATTAAACTCATCAAACGCAATGCCTTTGGATTTCGGAACTTTGAAAACTTCAAAAAACGGATTTTTATCGCTCTGAATATCAAAAAAGAAAGGACAAAATTTGTCCTTTCTAGATCTTAGCTTTTCTTCAACCCACTACAGTTGACAAAGAGCCATAATATCTAGTTAAATAAAAAAGATACGCTTGCGTATCTCTGTACTAAATCGGGAAGACAGGATTCGAACCTGCGACACCTTGGTCCCAAACCAAGTACTCTACCAAGCTGAGCTACTTCCCGAGTTAAATAGAAAAATGCACCCTAGAGGAGTCGAACCTCTAACCGCCTGATTCGTAGTCAGGTACTCTATCCAGTTGAGCTAAGGGTGCTCATTATATTATGCCGAGGACCGGAATCGAACCGGTACGATCGTTACCAATCGCAGGATTTTAAGTCCTGTGCGTCTGCCAGTTCCGCCACCCCGGCCTCTCTAAGCGAACGACGGGATTCGAACCCGCGACCCCCACCTTGGCAAGGTGGTGTTCTACCACTGAACTACGTTCGCACTGTTTTCTTCTATCTAAAAATGCCGGCTACATGACTTGAACACGCGACCCTCTGATTACAAATCAGATGCTCTACCAACTGAGCTAAGCCGGCTCATTTATTATATCTTAATGCGGGTTAAGGGACTTGAACCCCCACGCCGTTAAGCGCCAGATCCTAAATCTGGTGCGTCTGCCAATTCCGCCAAACCCGCATATATGACCCGTACTGGGCTCGAACCAGTGACCCATTGATTAAAAGTCAATTGCTCTACCAACTGAGCTAACGAGTCTAAAATAACTTACGTTATTCTAACGGTCCCGACGGGAATCGAACCCGCGATCTTCGCCGTGACAGGGCGACGTGATAACCGCTACACTACGGGACCTTTGGGAGTTAACGGGATCGAACCGCTGACCCTCTGCTTGTAAGGCAGATGCTCTCCCAGCTGAGCTAAACTCCCTAGAGCTAAGCGACTTCCATATCTCACAGGGGGCAACCCCCAACTACTTCCGGCGTTCTAGGGCTTAACTTCTGTGTTCGGCATGGGTACAGGTGTATCTCCTAGGCTATCGTCACTTAACTCTGAGTAATACCTACTCAAAATTGAATATCTATTCAAACCAAGAAAACCTTGCGCTTTCATATTCTCAGTTACTTTGGATAAGTCCTCGAGCTATTAGTATTAGTCCGCTACATGTGTCGCCACACTTCCACTTCTAACCTATCTACCTGATCATCTCTCAGGGCTCTTACTGATATAAAATCATGGGAAATCTCATCTTGAGGTGGGTTTCACACTTAGATGCTTTCAGCGTTTATCCCTTCCCTACATAGCTACCCAGCGATGCCTTTGGCAAGACAACTGGTACACCAGCGGTAAGTCCACTCTGGTCCTCTCGTACTAGGAGCAGATCCTCTCAAATTTCCTACGCCCGCGACGGATAGGGACCGAACTGTCTCACGACGTTCTGAACCCAGCTCGCGTGCCGCTTTAATGGGCGAACAGCCCAACCCTTGGGACCGACTACAGCCCCAGGATGCGACGAGCCGACATCGAGGTGCCAAACCTCCCCGTCGATGTGAACTCTTGGGGGAGATAAGCCTGTTATCCCCAGGGTAGCTTTTATCCGTTGAGCGATGGCCCTTCCATACGGAACCACCGGATCACTAAGCCCGACTTTCGTCCCTGCTCGAGTTGTAGCTCTCGCAGTCAAGCTCCCTTATACCTTTACACTCTGCGAATGATTTCCAACCATTCTGAGGGAACCTTTGGGCGCCTCCGTTACCTTTTAGGAGGCGACCGCCCCAGTCAAACTGCCCGTCAGACACTGTCTCCGATAGGGATCACCTATCTGGGTTAGAGTGGCCATAACACAAGGGTAGTATCCCAACAACGTCTCCTTCGAAACTGGCGTCCCGATCTCATAGACTCCTACCTATCCTGTACATGTGGTACAGACACTCAATATCAAACTGCAGTAAAGCTCCATGGGGTCTTTCCGTCCTGTCGCGGGTAACCTGCATCTTCACAGGTACTAAAATTTCACCGAGTCTCTCGTTGAGACAGTGCCCAAATCATTACGCCTTTCGTGCGGGTCGGAACTTACCCGACAAGGAATTTCGCTACCTTAGGACCGTTATAGTTACGGCCGCCGTTTACTGGGGCTTCAATTCATACCTTCGCTTACGCTAAGCACTCCTCTTAACCTTCCAGCACCGGGCAGGCGTCACCCCCTATACATCATCTTACGATTTAGCAGAGAGCTGTGTTTTTGATAAACAGTTGCTTGGGCCTATTCACTGCGGCTGACTTAAAGTCAGCACCCCTTCTCCCGAAGTTACGGGGTCATTTTGCCGAGTTCCTTAACGAGAGTTCTCTCGCTCACCTGAGGCTACTCGCCTCGACTACCTGTGTCGGTTTGCGGTACGGGTAGAGTATGCTTAAACGCTAGAAGCTTTTCTTGGCAGTGTGACGTCACTAACTTCGCTACTAAACTTCGCTCCCCATCACAGCTCAATGTTATAGATATAAGCATTTGACTCATATCACACCTCACTGCTTAGACAGACACTTCCAATCGTCTGCTTTAGTTAGCCTACTGCGTCCCTCCATCACTACATACTCTAGTACAGGAATATCAACCTGTTGTCCATCGGATACACCTTTCGGTCTCTCCTTAGGTCCCGACTAACCCAGGGCGGACGAGCCTTCCCCTGGAAACCTTAGTCTTACGGTGGACAGGATTCTCACCTGTCTTTCGCTACTCATACCGGCATTCTCACTTCTATGCGTTCCAGCACTCCTCACGGTACACCTTCTTCACACATAGAACGCTCTCCTACCATACCTATAAAGGTATCCACAGCTTCGGTAAATTGTTTTAGCCCCGGTACATTTTCGGCGCAGGGTCACTCGACTAGTGAGCTATTACGCACTCTTTGAATGAATAGCTGCTTCTAAGCTAACATCCTAGTTGTCTGTGCAACCCCACATCCTTTTCCACTTAACAATTATTTTGGGACCTTAGCTGGTGGTCTGGGCTGTTTCCCTTTCGACTACGGATCTTAGCACTCGCAGTCTGACTGCCGACCATAATTCATTGGCATTCGGAGTTTATCTGAGATTGGTAATCCGGGATGGACCCCTCACCCAAACAGTGCTCTACCTCCAAGAATCTCTAATGTCGACGCTAGCCCTAAAGCTATTTCGGAGAGAACCAGCTATCTCCAAGTTCGTTTGGAATTTCTCCGCTACCCACAAGTCATCCAAGCACTTTTCAACGTGCCCTGGTTCGGTCCTCCAGTGCGTCTTACCGCACCTTCAACCTGCTCATGGGTAGGTCACATGGTTTCGGGTCTACGTCATGATACTAATCCGCCCTATTCAGACTCGGTTTCCCTACGGCTCCGTCTCTTCAACTTAACCTCGCATCATAACGTAACTCGCCGGTTCATTCTACAAAAGGCACGCTCTCACCCATTAACGGGCTCGAACTTGTTGTAGGCACACGGTTTCAGGTTCTATTTCACTCCCCTCCCGGGGTGCTTTTCACCTTTCCCTCACGGTACTGGTTCACTATCGGTCACTAGGGAGTATTTAGGGTTGGGAGATGGTCCTCCCAGATTCCGACGGGATTTCACGTGTCCCGCCGTACTCAGGATACTGCTAGGTACAAAGACTATTTTAAATACGAGGCTATTACTCTCTTTGGCTGATCTTCCCAAATCATTCTTCTATAATCTTTGAGTCCACATTGCAGTCCTACAACCCCGAAGAGTAAACTCTCCGGTTTGCCCTTCTGCCGTTTCGCTCGCCGCTACTAAGGCAATCGCTTTTGCTTTCTCTTCCTGCAGCTACTTAGATGTTTCAGTTCACTGCGTCTTCCTCCTCACATCCTTAACAGATGCGGGTAACAGGTAGTACCTGTTGGGTTCCCCCATTCGGAAATCCCTGGATCATCGCTTACTTACAGCTACCCAAGGCATATCGTCGTTTGTCACGTCCTTCTTCGGCTCCTAGTGCCAAGGCATCCACCGTGCGCCCTTATTAACTTAACCTTATTTTTTGACCTTTCAGTCATAAACTCTTATTAATACTACAGCGTTTTCGGTTTATTTTCTTGTTACTATTTGATATAGATATTCAATTTTCAATGTGCATTACTTGGTGATCTCTCACCAATGGAGCCTAGCGGGATCGAACCGCTGACCTCCTGCGTGCAAAGCAGGCGCTCTCCCAGCTGAGCTAAGGCCCCACAAGACCTCTCAAGACTAAACAAGACCAATGCGCAGTTCCTTATCCTTAGAAAGGAGGTGATCCAGCCGCACCTTCCGATACGGCTACCTTGTTACGACTTCACCCCAATCATCTATCCCACCTTAGGCGGCTGGCTCCTAAAAGGTTACCTCACCGACTTCGGGTGTTACAAACTCTCGTGGTGTGACGGGCGGTGTGTACAAGGCCCGGGAACGTATTCACCGCGGCGTGCTGATCCGCGATTACTAGCGATTCCGACTTCATGTAGGCGAGTTGCAGCCTACAATCCGAACTGAGACTGGCTTTAAGAGATTAGCTTGCCGTCACCGGCTTGCGACTCGTTGTACCAGCCATTGTAGCACGTGTGTAGCCCAGGTCATAAGGGGCATGATGATTTGACGTCATCCCCACCTTCCTCCGGTTTATTACCGGCAGTCTCGCTAGAGTGCCCAACTAAATGATGGCAACTAACAATAGGGGTTGCGCTCGTTGCGGGACTTAACCCAACATCTCACGACACGAGCTGACGACAACCATGCACCACCTGTCACCTCTGTCCCGAAGGAAAACTCTATCTCTAGAGCGGTCAGAGGGATGTCAAGACCTGGTAAGGTTCTTCGCGTTGCTTCGAATTAAACCACATGCTCCACCGCTTGTGCGGGCCCCCGTCAATTCCTTTGAGTTTCAACCTTGCGGTCGTACTCCCCAGGCGGAGTGCTTAATGCGTTAGCTGCGGCACTAAACCCCGGAAAGGGTCTAACACCTAGCACTCATCGTTTACGGCGTGGACTACCAGGGTATCTAATCCTGTTTGCTCCCCACGCTTTCGAGCCTCAGCGTCAGTTACAAGCCAGAGAGCCGCTTTCGCCACCGGTGTTCCTCCATATATCTACGCATTTCACCGCTACACATGGAATTCCACTCTCCCCTCTTGCACTCAAGTTAAACAGTTTCCAAAGCGTACTATGGTTAAGCCACAGCCTTTAACTTCAGACTTATCTAACCGCCTGCGCTCGCTTTACGCCCAATAAATCCGGACAACGCTCGGGACCTACGTATTACCGCGGCTGCTGGCACGTAGTTAGCCGTCCCTTTCTGGTAAGATACCGTCACAGTGTGAACTTTCCACTCTCACACTCGTTCTTCTCTTACAACAGAGCTTTACGATCCGAAAACCTTCTTCACTCACGCGGCGTTGCTCGGTCAGACTTCCGTCCATTGCCGAAGATTCCCTACTGCTGCCTCCCGTAGGAGTCTGGGCCGTGTCTCAGTCCCAGTGTGGCCGATCACCCTCTCAGGTCGGCTATGTATCGTCGCCTTGGTGAGCCGTTACCCCACCAACTAGCTAATACAACGCAGGTCCATCTGGTAGTGATGCAATTGCACCTTTTAAGCAAATGTCATGCAACATCTACTCTTATGCGGTATTAGCTATCGTTTCCAATAGTTATCCCCCGCTACCAGGCAGGTTACCTACGCGTTACTCACCCGTTCGCAACTCATCCGGAGAAGCAAGCTCCTCCTTCAGCGTTCTACTTGCATGTATTAGGCACGCCGCCAGCGTTCGTCCTGAGCCAGGATCAAACTCTCATTAAAAGTTTGAGTTCTCACTCATTTCTGTCACTGACAGATTTATTGTTTTTTCATTGTTCAGTACTATAACCTTAGTTATAGTGCCCTGCACATTGGTTCGTCTTGTTCAGTTTTCAAAGGTCTTTGTCACTTGCTTCTCTCAAGTGACAACTATATTAGTATATCACAGTCGCTTTCGCTTGTCAACACTTTTTTGAAACTTTTTTAATCTTTTTTCATCAAGTGCCTCAACCGCAACATACCATAGTCCGTACGGGATTCGAACCCGTGTTACCGCCGTGAAAAGGCGGTGTCTTAACCCCTTGACCAACGGACCTGAGCTGTTATTTTCAACTCTTACTATTATACAGACTTTTTCTGACTTGTCAACAACTTTTTTAAACTTTTTATGTTTTTTTGTATGACTCCCTAATGAGTACGGATATCAAACTCCTTAAACACAATACGTAAGTCTCTCAATACTCTTTGACGCCCTCGGAAGCGTTCATGTCTTAAGACGCGTTCTAACTCTTCTTGTTTGTCTTTACTTTGTTTGTTTCTATAATCTCTTAGTGTCTCATGAAAGAGATAATACTCATCTAGCCACATACCTCCCTCACTGATACGATGACTAATCTCACCTACTTCTTCATAGGGTTCTTTATCATATCTACGCTTCTGGCTTTCTTGTTTACGGATATGGTCTAAAATTCGATTACGGAATTTAGTTTTGAAGTATTTACGTAAACGAGGAATATCTTCTACTAGCTCTTCTTCTCTACTGATCAATTCATGTAAGCAAATCATTCCCTCTTGGTCCCAATCTGATAGCTCCCATAAATGAAGGTAATATTCATTTCTACACTTGTATACAATTCCTTGGACTTCTTCATATAATTCTTTAAACATAACGTCCCCCTTTCTAGATACAGTTTAACAAATAATGAAGCCAATTCGGTTCTTTTCTCCATTCTGTTCCCTACACCGTCTAAACTGCATAAAAAAGAGAGGTCTTGCCTCTCTCAGGGTTATAATTCTGCAATTTGGTTTAGGTTTACTTCTGCAACTGTGTCATTACCAAACATAGAGATAATCATCTTCACTTTATTATTATCAATCTCTGTAATCTTACCAGTATAGTCTGCAAAAGCACCATCAATGATACGTACAGTTTGACCAACTTCAACATCGATATCAAACTCTTGTACAGTTTGTCCCATAGAAACCAAGATATCACGGATTTCTTGTTCCAATAATGGAGTTGGTTTTGATCTATTTCCGTGAGATCCGACGAATCCTGTAACGTTTGGTGTGTTTCGAACAACAAACCAAGCTTCATCTGTCATCACCATTTCCACAAGAACATAACCTGGAAAGCGATTCTCTTCTACTTCTTTTCTCTTTCCATTTTTTTCAACTTGCACTGTTTGTGTTGGAATTTCAACACGTAAAATATTATCCAACATATTGTAGGTTTGTGCACGTTGTAATAGATTTTCTTTTACCTTATTTTCATAACCAGAATAAGTTTGTAAGACAAACCACCCTTTATCAAAACTATCCATGATACTTCCTTTCATAACAGAAGATTTTTAGCGTGAATAACTCCACAGATCTTCTAAAAAATGTTAATAAATCGAATCAAACCTGAAACAATCAACTTGTCAAAAATATAAATAATCACAACAAAGAAAGCAGTGTATTCCATGATAGAACGAAAATCTCTCCAGCTTTCCTTGCGAGTTGGCCATGTTGTGTCTTTAAGAAGTCTAAAAATATCTCCAATAAAACGCATCGCTCTCTCCTATCTCGTTTCTCTGTGTGTAGTGTACTTACCACAATGTTTACAAAATTTATTTACTTCTAGTCGTGTTGGCTTGGGGTTTCCGCTGATCTTGATTGAATAGTTTCTCGAACCACAAACTGCACAAGCTAGGCTTGCTTTTTTTAGTGCCATAACGCCTCCATCTTATCTATTATAACAAGAAAGCTAGGCTTTGACAAGCATCTTAGCGAAATAGATTGACTACCGAATCCCATATTGTTTGAGCCTTTTCCTTAATCTTCGCATCCGAGATAGCACGACTAGCCTCATCTACCAGATTTTGTGCACGACTTCTAATATCAGAAAGGCTATTATCCGCCTGATTTTCTTCATTACGCTGTACTTGATTTCTTGTATTGGCTGGTGCAATTCCATTTTGCTTATAAGCATTTTCAACCGTAAAGGTACTTCCTGGCGTATAAGGTAAAATGGTATTAGCAATGTTTCTAAAGACATGAGCTGCACCGTTTGAAGTAGATCCTGCTAGATAGTGATTTTCATCAGTGGTAGGGAAACCAAGCCAGTGACTAATCACTACATCCGGAGTATAACCAATTACCCACTGGTCACTTGTGTATTCCGGATTGAAAACAGCTTCAGTTGTTCCAGTTTTTCCTGCCATGACATAGTCTGCAGGCGATGAACTAATACCTGTTCCGTTTGTAAATGTTCCCAACATCATACTGGTCATCTTGTCAGCTACAGACTTATCAATCACCCGTTTTTGTGAATTTTTATGGCTCGCAATGACCTGACCACTAGCATTTTCAATTCTACTAATAAAATGAGCTTCCGGCATTAATCCTTCATTTGCAAAGGCAGCATATGCTTGAGCCATTTGAAGAGGGTTGGTTTCAACACCGCTTCCCAAGGCGACACCAAGAACACGATCGACTTTTTCCATGTTGAGTCCGAATTTTTCGCCCGCCTCAAAAGCCTTATCAACGCCCAAATCATTAACAGTGGCAACAGCAGGCAGATTAAGCGATTCTGCCAAGGCTTGATACATAGGAACTTCTCGACTCGTTTTGATCCCTGCATAGTTATCAACCTTATAGCTGTCATACTGCATGGTATGGTTATCCAACTGCTTATTCAAAGCCCAGCCAGCTTCAACTGCAGGCGTATAAACAACTAAAGGCTTAATTGTAGAACCAGGGCTACGTTTTGATTGAGTTGCATAGTTGAAATTCCGGAATCCAGTTTTATCATTGCCAGCAACCTGACCGACAACTCCACGAACTCCACCTGTTTTCGGTTCGAGAGCTACACTTCCTGATTGAGCAAATGTTCCATCCTCTGCCCTAGGAAATAGAGCTGTATTTTCATAGACAACCTGCATATTTGCTTGGTAGTTTTGGTCCAGCTCTGTGTAAATGCGGTAGCCATTATTTACGATTTCTTCCTCTGTTAGATTATACTTGGAAACAGCTTCATTAACAACCGCATCAAAGTAAGAAGGATAGCGGTAATCTGAGATTTTTCCTTCATACTTATCGTGCAATTGCGAAGTCATATCAACTTCTGCTGCTTCGGTTTCTTGGTTTTTATCAATGTAACCCGCTGCAAGCATATTCTGCAAAACAGTATCGCGACGATTGGTAGAATCTTCTACAGAATTCAAAGGATTATACAGTTCCGGCCCCTTTAGCATTCCTGCCAGAGTCGCAGCTTGATCCAGACTCACTTCTGATGCAGAAACTCCAAAGTATTTCTTACTCGCATCTTCTACACCCCACACACCATTTCCAAAATAAGCGTTGTTAAGGTACATGGTTAGAATTTGATCCTTACTATATTTTTTTGTTAATTCTAAGGCAAGGAAAAATTCTTTCGCTTTTCTCTCAACAGTTTGATCCTGTGACAAATAAGCGTTTTTAGCTAGCTGTTGGGTAATAGTAGATCCACCACCTGAACGGCCAGCTGTTACAATAGCCAAGAAGAAACGACCATAGTTAATCCCGTCATTTTTATAGAAAGAACGGTCTTCTGTCGCAATAACGGCATTCTGCAAATTTTTACTGATATCAGTCAGTTCAACATAGGTTCCTTTTTGACCAGACAAGGCACCAGCCTCCTTT
Source organism: Streptococcus mitis NCTC 12261 (assembly GCF_000148585.2). Taxonomy (NCBI): domain Bacteria; kingdom Bacillati; phylum Bacillota; class Bacilli; order Lactobacillales; family Streptococcaceae; genus Streptococcus; species Streptococcus mitis. Next base: position 210,174 of record NZ_CP028414.1, on the reverse strand, counting down.
TCTTCACGGTCAAAAATAAGAGTTCGAGTTTTCAAGGCATTTTGCAAATCATTGACATTGGTTGACTTGGCTACAGCAAACAAATAGGTTCCAACTAGCAAGCCTGCACTCAAACCTAGTATAAGGACAATCTTTGTTAGATGATAGCGACGCCAGAATTTTCGAATTGGACCCACTTGGGCTAATTTTTTTCTATCACTGCGAGAACGACGCAAGCTAGTAGACCCAGAATCCTCTGATTCACTTGTTTCTTTTTTAAAAAGAGAAAGAAATTTCTCGAATAATTTATCTAATTTCATGCGTTTATTTTATCATCTTCATCATAGGAAGACAAGAATTTAGCTATTTCCTATCAAAATAGGGCTTTTTTTGTTACAATATCTGTATGCAATTCACATTTACATTACCAGACTCTCTACCTCAAATGACGGTAAAGCAATTACTTGAGGAACAACTCCTCATTCCTAGAAAAATCCGGCATTTTTTGAGAATCAAGAAACATATTTTAATTAATCAGCGAGAAGTTCGCTGGAACGAGATGGTAAATCCTGGAGATATTTGCCAGTTAACGTTTGACAAGGAAGATTATCCCGAAAAAGAAATCCCTTGGGGCAATCCTAACCTCGTTCAAGAGGTTTATCAAGATCAACACTTGATTATTGTCAACAAACCAGAGGGGATGAAAACGCATGGTAATCAGCCAAACGAAATCGCCCTTCTTAACCATGTCAGTGCCTATGTTGGCCAAACCTGCTATGTCGTTCATCGTCTGGACATGGAAACCAGTGGTTTGGTTCTCTTTGCCAAAAATCCTTTTATCCTGCCTATTCTCAATCGCTTACTGGAGAAAAAAGAGATTTCTAGGGAATATTGGGCACAGGTCGACGGACATATCAACAGCAAAGAACTTGTTTTCAAAGACAAAATTGGACGTGATCGCCATGATCGCAGAAAGCGAATAGTTGATACAAAAAATGGACAATATGCTGAAACACATGTAAGCAGATTAAAGCAATTCCCAAACAAAACTTCCTTGGTTCGTTGCAAACTAAAGACAGGGCGAACCCATCAAATTCGTGTGCACCTTTCGCATCATAACTTCCCTATTTTAGGCGACCCTCTCTATAATAGTAAATCAAAAACAAGTCGGCTTATGCTCCACGCCTTTCGACTGTCCTTTACCCATCCGCTTACTCTAGAGAAATTAAGCTTCACTACCCTATCAGATACTTTTGAAAAAGAGTTAAAAAAGAATGGATGATAGCGTCATCCATTTTTAAATATTTAAAAAGCAAGACCAGAGGCCTTGCTTTTTATCGACTCATGAATTATTTAGCGATTTTTGCGAAGTATTCAAGAGTACGAACAAGTTGTGCAGTGTATGACATTTCGTTGTCGTACCATGATACAACTTTAACCAATTGTTTACCGTCAACGTCAAGAACTTTAGTTTGAGTTGCGTCAAACAATGAACCGTAAGACATACCTAGGATATCTGAAGATACGATTGGATCTTCAGTGTATCCGTATGATTCGTTTGAAGCTGCTTTCATAGCTGCGTTCACTTCGTCAACAGTAACGTTCTTTTCAAGAACTGCTACCAACTCAGTTACAGAGCCTGCTGGAACAGGAACACGTTGAGCAGCTCCGTCCAATTTACCGTTCAATTCTGGGATTACAAGACCGATAGCTTTTGCAGCACCAGTTGAGTTAGGAACGATGTTTACAGCACCAGCGCGAGCACGGCGAAGGTCACCACCACGGTGTGGTCCGTCAAGAATCATTTGGTCACCAGTGTAAGCGTGGATAGTAGTCATCAATCCTTCAACAACACCAAAGTTGTCTTGAAGAGCTTTAGCCATTGGAGCCAAGCAGTTTGTAGTACATGAAGCACCTGAGATAACTGTTTCAGTACCGTCAAGAACGTCGTGGTTAGTGTTGAATACAACTGTTTTAACGTCGTTTCCACCAGGAGCAGTGATAACAACTTTTTTAGCTCCACCAGCGTGCAAGTGTTTTTCAGCAGCTGCTTTCTTAGCAAAGAAACCAGTAGCTTCAAGAACGATTTCTACACCGTCGTTAGCCCAGTCGATTTGTTCTGGATCACGTTCAGCAGAAACTTTGATGAATTTACCGTTAACTTCAAATCCACCTTCTTTAACTTCAACAGTACCGTCGAAACGACCTTGAGTTGTGTCGTATTTCAACAAGTGTGCAAGCATAACTGGATCTGTAAGGTCGTTGATACGAGTAACTTCAACACCTTCTACGTTTTGGATACGACGGAAAGCAAGACGACCGATACGTCCGAAACCGTTAATACCAACTTTAACTACCATTAGTGATTTCCTCCTTATGAAAATCATGAAATTTTTATTGTGAAAAGAGTAACTTGAATCACTACAAATCACCTTTCAACAAACCTATTATATAACTATTTGAGTTGAATTGCAAGTACGGGCGTTGTTTTTTGTCTATACCCCACTTATTTTTCTTTCTCCTTCAAAAGCCTATACTGCTGTCTTTCTTTGTCTACCTAGTCATTTCCCACTTTCCTTTTCAAATGAAAAGTAAAAAATAGAAAAGCTAAAAATTATTTTCAACACTCCAATTCCACAAGAAAAGAGACAGGGAATTCCTGCCTCTAGGCTGATAACAATTATTTACGGCGTCCTGGTCTTTCTTTGTAACCATAGTAAGAATCTTCGATGATTTCTTGCATATGGTCAACCATTGGAAGACGTGGGTTTGCAGGTGAACATTGGTCTTCATAAGCAAGGAAGGCCAATTCACGTGAATGTTCTTTCCATTCTTTTTCGTCAACACCTTGTGCTTTGAAGTTCATTTGGATACCTACGCGCTCACCGAGTTCGTAAACAGCTTTTGCAAAAGATTCAACCCCTTCTTCTGGTGTAGAAGCTGGAAGTCCAAGCATACGAGCGATATCTTGATATTTCTCGTCTGCACGGTAGTAGTTGTACTTAGGCCATGTAGCTGTCTTAGCTGGGCGAGTACCGTTGTAACGGATAACGTATGGAAGCAAGATTGCATTTGTACGACCGTGGATTGTGTGGAATTGCGCACCAATCTTATGGGCCATTGAGTGAGAAATACCTAGGAAGGCATTGGCAAAGGCCATACCAGCGATTGTTGAAGCGTTATGCATTTTCTCACGTGAGTGGAAGTCTGCATTCTTAACTGAGCTTTCAAGGTTTTCGAATACAAGTTTGATGGCTTGAAGTGCAAGACCGTCAGTGTAGTCGCTAGCCATTTGTGATACGTAAGCTTCAGTCGCATGGGTCAATACGTCCATACCAGTGTCCGCAGCAACAAATCCAGGAACTGTCAATACCAAAGCAGGGTCTACGATTGCCACGGTTGGTGTCAATGAGTAGTCAGCGATTGGATATTTACGGTTATTTGCTTTATCAGAGATAACGGCAAATGGTGTTACTTCAGATCCTGTACCAGATGTTGTTGGGATTGCGATGAATTTAGTCTTCTTACCAAGCAATGGGAATTTGAAGGCACGTTTACGGATATCCATGAATTTTTGAACAAGGTCACGGAAGTCCACTTCTGGTTGTTCATAGAAGAGCCACATTACTTTAGCAGCATCCATTGGAGATCCACCACCAAGAGCGATGATTGTATCTGGTTTGAAGGCACGCATGATTTCAGTACCACGTTCAACTGTAGTGATATCTGGATCTGGTTCTACATCAGCAAAGATTTGGTAAACAACCTTATTGCGACGAAGATCAAGTTGTTCGATGATACGATCAAGGAAACCAAGCTCTACCATGGCATGGTCAGTAACGATCATGACACGTTCAACGTCACGACATTTTTGAAGGTATTGAATTGAATCACGTTCAAAGTATGTTTTTGAAGGAAGTTTCATCCATTGCATGTTATTTCTCCGTCTTCCGACTTTTTTGATATTCAAAAGGTTAATGGCACTAACGTTATCCCCAACTGAGTTACGTCCGTAAGAACCACATCCGAGTGTCAATGATGGCAAGAAGGCATTGTAAACGTCCCCGATACCACCGAAAGTAGAAGGTGAGTTACAGATAACACGAATAGCTTTAACAGCTTTACCAAATTCTTTAGTCAATTCTTCGTCAGCTGTGTGGATAGCTGCTGAGTGACCAAGACCGTTAAATTCAACCATTTGACGAGCTTTGGAAATACCATCTTCACGGCTTTCAGATTTCAAAACTGCGATAACTGGTGACAATTTTTCACGAGTCAATGGCTCGTTTTCACCAACTTCTTTACATTCTGCAGCAAGAATGTTTGTTCCTTCTGGAACTGTAAATCCTGCTTGCTCTGCAATCCAAGTTGCTGGTTTACCAACGATGTCAGCGTTCAATTTCGCACCAGCACAGTTTTTGCTGTTTGCTTTCACGCCGAAGCAGAATTCTTCAAGAAGTGCTTTTTCTTTTTTGTTTACAAAGTAAGTATGATATGATTTAAACTCTGCTACAAATTCATCGTAAATTTCTTTATCAATGATAACCGCTTGTTCAGATGCACAGACCATCCCATTATCAAATGATTTAGACATAACGATATCGTGTGCAGCTTGACGAATGTTTGCTGACTTTTCAACATAAGCTGGAACGTTTCCGGCACCTACTCCAAGAGCTGGTTTACCACATGAGTATGCAGCTTTAACCATGGCATTACCACCTGTTGCAAGGATTGTCGCAACACCTTCGTGGTTCATAAGGGCACTAGTTGCTTCCATAGATGGCTCAGTGATCCACTGTACGCAGTTTTCAGGAGCTCCTGCTTTAATCGCAGCATCACGAACGATTTGAGCTGCGTGAGCTGATGATTCTTGAGCTGATGGGTGGAAGGCAAAGACGATTGGATTACGTGTCTTCAATGAAATCAATGCCTTAAAGATTGCTGTTGATGTTGGGTTTGTTGTTGGAGTGATACCACAAACAACGCCAACCGGTTCAGCGATGAGAGTCAATCCTGTTACATCGTCTTCTTCGATAACGCCAACTGTCTTAGTGTGACGCATGTTGTTTACTACATGTTCACAAGCAAACAAGTTCTTAGTTGCTTTATCTTCAAATACACCACGTCCTGTTTCTTCATAGGCATGTAAAGCCAATTCTCCGTGGGCATCCAAAGCTGCTACTGACGCTTTAGCTACGATGTAGTCAGCTTGCTCTTGGTCCAACTTACGCATTTCTTCAAGGGCAACTAGAGCTTTTTGCACCAACCCATCGACATGCTTTTCAGCAGCGAGTTTCTTTTCTTCTGGTGTCACAGTTTTTTTATCAGCCTTATTTTCCTCCATAGCTTTCAAGGATTGATATCCTTTGTTAATTTTTTCACAAGTTTATTATAACGCATTATTTCAACTTTGTAAACAGTTTCATAAACATTTCACAAAGAATTTTTTATTGTTTGTGAATTTTTTATCATTTTCTTTACTTATCAAGTTTTTCCGTTAGAGTTTGTGAAATCAATTTCAAATATTTTTTATTTCACAAGCTTGATTGGAAGAGGAGCTTGGAAAGAGATAGATTTTCTAGTAAGCGCTTACTTTTAGATGCTAACAATACCTCCTTTGATAAGGAGGCTTTATTTTTGTTGAAAAACGCCTTGTTTAAAAGTCCCTTCATAAACAACTTCTTGTTCTGTTGTTAGTTTCCCTTTTCCTTCAGCCTGACCATTTACAAAATCACCTTCGTAGGTCCAGCCTTCTTTAGATTGAAAGGTACCTTTTCCGTTGAAGGCTCCATTGTTGAAACCACCAGTATACTGGTCTCCATTTTGGAAGGTAATGGTACCTTGTCCATTCATTTTACCACGTACAAGACTGCCATCGTAAACAATGGTTCCATTATCAAGCTTTAGAACACCTTTTCCGGGAATATTTAGAAAAAAGACGAGCACAGCACAAAAAACAATCGTAACTACTGCCAAAAGCTCTAAACGTTGACGAGTCAGATAGACACGATACTTTTCGTAAAAATTCTTAAGATTTTCCATCTTCACTCTCCTTCTCTAAACGTTCTAACCATGCTTGACAACCCTCTTGAACACGCTGATAGGTTTCCTCAAAATCTCCTGTATACCAAGGATCTGGAACACTTTCAGATGCAAATGAGTAAATCTTATCTTGACAGTCTACTGGACACATCTGACGTAAGTCAGAAACATTTGAAGCATCCATTCCGATAATATAATCAAAGGCTTCAAAATCTTCCTTACTAATCTGAAGCGATGTTTTGGTTTTGTCGTAAGGAATCTCATACTGTTGAAAAATCCCTTGAGTTCCCTTATGAATCGAATTGCCATGTTCCCAAGAAGAAGTCGCTCGACTTTGGATTTCATAATTATCTGTCATTGATTTCATAACAAACTCGGCCATAGGACTGCGGCAAATATTTCCTAGACAGACAAAGACTAATTTTTTCATCCCATTTCCTTTCTTTTATAGAAAAACGGGAGTTAGTAATCCCGTCTTATTTTTCAATTGCGCCTTCTAGTGAAGCTGTTTCTTTCAGCGGTAATACAGTCTTGATAGCAGCTAGTTCAAAAGTCAAGTAAACTCCATCTACATCAAGAACAATCGTTCTCTTCTCAGTATCTACTTCATCGACTGTTCCGTAAAGTCCACCGATTGTAATCACTTCATAGCCTTTTTGTAGTTTATTTAAGCTTTCCATACGTTTTTGTGCTTGTTTCTTTTGAGAGCGTTGCATAAAGAACATCAAGCCCAACATCGCTACAAGCATAATTAAAAATGTATAATTTGGATTCATTGTATTCTCCTTTGTCTTTTACATAGGACTACTATATCAAATTTCAGCTACTTTTACAAGATTGTACCTGCTTTTCTAGTAAGAAAAACCAGAGCTTACGCTCTGATTCTTAGGATTATTTCAAGTCTTGAACGACTTTTACAAGATTTTCTACAGTAAAGCCATATTCTGCCAATACTTTTGGTGCTGGGGCAGAGGCTCCGAAGGTATCAATACCTAGAACGGCACCATCAAGACCAACATATTTGTACCAGTTTTGAGTTGCACCCATTTCGACTGCAACACGACGGCGAACTTCATTTGGAAGAATTTCTTCCTTGTAAGCCACATCTTGTTTATCAAAGACATCTGTAGATGGCATGCTGACTACGCGGACTTTTGCACCTTGACTAGCCAATTCTTTGGCAGCTGAGACAGCAAGATTAACCTCTGAACCTGTCGCAATCAAGATGGTATCAAAGTCTGATGCATTTTCATAGACAACATAGGCACCTTTTGCAACCTTGTCGAAGTCTGTTCCTTCTTCAACAGTCAAGTTTTGACGTGTCAAGACAAGGGCAGTTGGTGTTTTTTCACTTGTCACTGCAAGGTACCAAGCCGCTTGCGTTTCACGCGCATCTGCTGGACGGAAAACATTCAGATTTGGCATGGCACGAAGACCTGCTAAATGCTCAACTGGTTCGTGCGTTGGACCGTCTTCCCCAACCGCGATTGAATCGTGGGTAAAGACATAAGTCACAGGAAGACCTTGCAAAGCTGACAAGCGAACAGCTGCCTTCACATAGTCAGAGAAGACGAAGAAAGTACCACCGTATACACGAAGTCCACCGTGAAGGGCCATCCCGTTCAAGATAGTTCCCATTGCAAATTCACGAACACCAAACTGAATGTTACGGTTCAAGCGATTGGCATCGTCTTGAAGTCCATCAGTCTTGATATAAGTCATGTTTGAGTGAGCAAGGTCAGCTGATCCACCTAAGAAGGTCGGCAACTTAGCCGCTACAACGTTCAAGGCATCCTGACTTGAGTTACGAGTTGCTTGTGAGAAGCCATTTTCTAAAGCTGGGAAGTCTGCTGGAGTCACTTCAACTGGATCACGTCCATCGATAATAGCTTCTACTTCTGCAGCCAGTTCTGGGTGAGCTTCTTTATAATCAGCAACTAGTTTTGTCCAAGCTTGATAAGCTGATGCACCACGGTCTGCAACATGTTCTTTGAAATCAGCATAAACTTGTTCTGGAATTTCAAATGGTTCGTAGTCCCAACCAAGAGCTTGACGAGTTGCTGCAGTCTCATCTGCTCCAAGAGGGGCACCGTGTACAGCATTAGTTCCTTGTTTGTTTGGAGAACCATATCCAATGACAGTCTTCACTTCAATCAAAGATGGTTTACCTGAAGCTTTAGCTGCTTCGATAGCAGCATGGATAGCTTCCAAGTCTGTTCCATCTTCAACCAAGGCTGTATGCCAACCGTAAGCATTGTAACGATCACGAACACTTTCTGTAAAGGAATCCTTTGTCTCACCATCCAAGTTGATGTCATTTGAATCATAAAGGACAACCAACTTATCTAGTTTTTGCAAACCTGCGTATGAAGCCGCCTCACTTGAGACACCTTCCATCAAGTCTCCGTCTCCACAGATAACGTAAGTATAGTGGTCAAAGATATTGTAGCCTTCGCGGTTATATTTGGCTGCCAAGAAACGTTCTGCCTGGGCAAAACCAGTAGCAGTTGAAATTCCTTGACCTAAAGGACCTGTGGTAGCATCAATCCCTGCTGTATGGCCAAATTCTGGGTGACCAGGTGTTTTTGAACCCCATTGACGGAAGCTCTTGATCTCATCCATGCTGACATCTTCAAAACCAGAAAGATGAAGAAGGGCATAAAGGAGCATTGAACCATGGCCTGCTGAAAGAATAAAGCGGTCACGGTTAATCCAGTTTGGTTGAGCTGGATTGATACGAAGTTGTTTTGTAAAGAGGCTGTATGCCATCGGAGCCGCTCCCATAACCACACCTGGGTGACCTGAGTTGGCTTTATTAATGGCGTCAATACCTAGGAAACGAATTGCATTAACAGATAGATTTGACATAGAATTTCCTTTCTATTTGAGGTGATTATTGGATCACACATTCTATTTTACTATTATATGAAAAAATACATAGAATAGCAATTAAACAATTCGACGTAAATAAGTATTCTATTTGCTATCCTCTAGTCGCCTGATAGTAGGGAAGTAAGCGTTTATAAGCATCTTCTAATTTTTCTAAAATCACTTCTAATGATTGATTTTCTATGATAGAAACATCTGCTTTAACTAACACTTTTCGGATTTCTTGACCGCCTACCTTCTCGACTAAGACCTGACGATTTTCTTCGCTCGCCTCCCACCGTTGACTTTGGCCATCAGAGTAGGCTAAATAATAAATCCCTTCTACCGCTGGAATTTCTAGGACCTTGGCCTGCTTTCCTAAAGTTTGCTCATCTTTCTTGCGCTCGATGAAACTGACTTCTAGTGAGACTCCAAAATCAGAAGGACTTCCATACAAACGAAGAGCCAACATAGGTTCTGTCACTTTCCCCTCACGCTGTATATAAGCCCAGAAGTGTGGTCGCAAGCGCTGCGCTTGGTTCATCCACTGGCTAGTCTGTTGGAGTTGCCATTCTGGATGGCTTGCTTGAAAGGCTTTGGCTAACTCTGTAAAAGCCTTTCTGGCCTCTTGACCTTTGTGGCGAAATGCCATCATTTTCTCTCGTTCTTCTCCCGCTTTATCAGGATTACGGTACTGTAAACCTGCAAAGTCTAGATAGTCTCTTATCTTATTCAACATTAATTTAATCTCCTCCAGCTAGCAAAAAATCAGGATAACCCTGATTTTACTTATTCTGTATCTACGACAACATAACGATTTGGCTCATCACCTTCAGAGTAACTGGTCACGCCATCCATACGTGAAATAATACGATGAATAATCTTGCGTTCACTATTTGACATAGGATCTGTTTGATGACTACGGCCTTCTTCTAAAACACGAGTCGCCAATTTTTGAGCATAGGTCTGCAAGACTTCTGCACGATGTTCAACATAATCATTGACATTAATAGTAATGTAGAAGGTTCTTGCATAGCGGTTGTAAAGATAATTTTGAGCCAATAGTTGTAAGGCCTTCAAAACTTTACCATGGTAACCGATAATACGACCTGGCTCATTGGTATCAATTTGTAAATTGATGCTACGACGGTTATAATCATTTGAAATCGTCGCCTCAACATCCATATCATCAATGATTGTTTGGACATAAGTCGTTACTTCCGTAGCTACTTGTTCAATGTCAAAGCTCGGTTCCACTTTTAAGCCCAAATCTTCTAATTCTTGACTTTCAGTTTGTTCAGCTCGACTCTCAACAATAGGAGTTTCTACTTCTTCCCCGAAACCAGCTTCTTCAAGCTGTAATTCATTTAAAATCTCAATATGCCCAGTTTCTTCTAAAATGGTGTTAGCATGTTTTTCATTTTTCAAAATTTCAGCCTTAACTTCATCAGAAACCCCTTGGCCTTCTTCTTCAATCTTTTTAATTGCTTCTACAACATGCCCTAAATCAACAGTCGCTTGACTGACTGTTTTGACTGGTTCATTTTGTTCGTTAATTTCTTTAGGAACACCCTTTACAGCCTGCTGATTAGCTTTAATGACCGTTGTTTCACTAATAGCTTCAATATCAACTTGAGCTGGTTTTTTACCAAATAAACCAAGAAAGCCATTTTTTTCACGAGAAATGACTTTGATATGAGCCTTCAGTCTTGGGATATCTAATTCTTTCAATCCTTTCTGGATTGCTTCTTCAACAGTTGAACCTGTAAATACTACCATTACCAGATTCCTCCTTATTATTTCGTTTTCTGAGCCTTTTTCTTGGCTTTTCTTTTTCTATTTTCCAAATCTTTCTGTGCCTGAACTACCGCCTCGCGCTCTGCGATAATCTTGAATGGATTGTTCAAGAAATAGGTTTGCAAGACTTGATAAGCATTGGACACTGTCCAGTATAGGGCGACTCCACCTGGTGCATAAACTGCAAAGATAAAGATCAAGACTGGAATCCCATACATCATCGCAGTCGTAGCGCCATTACGCTCAGACAAGGCCTTGTTGGACAACCAAGTACTTAAAAAGGTAAATACAGCTGCTAAAATCGGAAGAACAAGGGTTGTATCCACACCACCAAGGTTAATCCATAAGAAATGACCTGTCTTTAAAAAGTCAACTCTTGATAGAGCTTGGAACAAGGCCAAGATAACCGGCATCTGAATCAAAATCGGCCAAAGAGAATCTGACTGTCTGACACCCATTTCTTTAAAGACTTTACGCATTTCTTGCTCTAGCTTAGTTCTGCTTTCCATATCTCGACCTGGATATTGTTCTCGAAGCGCCTTAATGCGTGGTTGAGCTTCCTGCATTTTTCTGGATGCCACCATTTGCACTTGAAAGACTGGCAAGAGCACTGTACGAATCAAGATTGTAAAGAGAATAATCCCCACTCCGATACTGATATCAAACGATAAAAAGCGAATGATTTCCGCAAAGAAGTAAACAAATTTACTCCAAAAATCAGTCGAATCTGCTGTAATATCACTAGTTGTCCCATTTGTCGCACAGGCTGTCATGATAAATAGAGATAGACCTAGCAAACTAGTCAACTGTAGTTTCTTTTTCACTCCCATTTCCTTCCTGGTAAATCTTTGATAATTTTAATACGTGGAGTAGATTTTTCTCCATCTCTGCGTATTCCAAGGTTTCGACCCCTTTTCGAGCAATGACAACAAAGTCGACATCTTCTACCAGACTCCCTTTCGCATTCTGGATAATATGTCTAATTCGTCGCTTGATTTGATTTCTAGTGACGGCATTCCCCAGCTTTTTGCTAACTGATAGACCTACTCGAAAATGGTTTTTCTGATTTTCTAATTGGTAGACAACAAATTTGCGATTGGCAAAACTTGTCCCCTCCTTGAAAATCGCCTTAAAATCTTTCTCTCTTTTTACACGAAAGTTTTTCTTCAAAACTCAACTCCATCTATTAAATTACTACTATTATACCATATTTTTCAAAAAAGCCAATCATAGCAAGGTTTTGGACAATTTCATCAGAAAAAGAAGCTGGAAAAATCACTTTTCCAACTCCTTGTACGGAATATTTTTTCTGATTTTAGTTATTTTTTCAAACGTTCAACGTCACGGGCAATGACCAATTCTTCATCTGTTGGAATAACCAAGACACGAATCTTCGCAGCCTCTGTTGAGATGTCTCCTATCACACCAAAGACGTTCTTTTCATCATCAACATCACAACCAAACCAAGAAATTCCTGAGATAACATCCTTACGTACAACAGCTGCATTTTCTCCGATACCTGCAGTAAAGATAATAGCATCTGCCCCATTTAGGACTGCAAGGTATTGGCCGATATGTTTTTGGATACGATCAACATACATTTCATAGGCTAAAGTGGCATCGTGGTCCCCTTCTTCCATAGCAGCAATCACATCGCGCATATCACTAGACTTGCCTGAAACACCCATAAGGCCTGATTCACGATTAAGGACGTGACTAATGTCTTCAGGCGTGTTAAAGTCCTCTGTATATTGCATTAAATAAGGAATGATGGCTGGGTCAATATCCCCTGTACGAGTTCCCATCATCACACCACCAAGTGGAGTGAATCCCATTGAAGTATCGACAGACTGACCACCCTTAACAGCTGTAATAGATGCTCCATTACCGATGTGGCAAGTAATTAACTTCAAGTCTTCTAATGGACGTCCCAAGAGTTTTGCAGCTTCTCCTGCTACAAACTGGTGACTTGTACCATGAGCACCGTATTTACGAACCTTGTTTTCTGTGTAATATTTTGTTGGTAGAGGGTAGCGATAAGCTTTCTCTGGCATACTTGTGTGGAATGAAGTATCAAACACAACTACACTGGTAATGTCTGGCAACAATTCCTTGAAGGCACGAACACCTGCTGCATTGGCTGGATTGTGAAGAGGAGCCAACAAGCTCAACTCTTCAACTTTTTCTAAAACATCCCCTTCAACAACTGTTGATTCTTTGAAATATTCTCCACCGGCAACAACACGGTGGCCAACACCTGTAATCTCATCGTATGCCTTGATGATGTCGAAACGAATTAAGTCATCCAATAAGATTTTAACAGCTTGTGTGTGATTTTCGATATCCAAAACTTGTTGTTCGGAACGGCCATCAAATTTTACAGTTGAAATCGAATCTTTCAAACCGATACGTTCAATCAAGCCTTTCGCCAATACTTTTTCTTCTGGCATTAAGTATAATTGCCATTTTAAACTTGAACTTCCTGCATTGATTGCAATTGTTTTTGTCATAACAAGACTCCTCTTTTAAGCGTTTTCATCTATTATAACAAAATCTATTTTATATTTCAGTACCTTGAGTCCATTTTTGAAAATTTTCTTTAAATTTCATTAAAACACTTGCATCTTGCAGGCTAGCAAGTGGATAAACAAAGGGTTCTACTGGTATTTCACTTTTCTTTTGTAAGATAAAAATCGTCTTGGATTGTTTAGCATTAGCAAAGAGATTTTCAGGGAGACTGATCATGGCAACTAGATTTGCCTCTTCTTTCAACCACCCTTTCAATAAGTCACTTTGAGGACTGGTCAACAAATCACTCGGAGCTAGAAAAATAGCATAGCCATCTGATTTGAGATACTTAAGTCCTTGTTCCATGAGCAAGTGATGGGCGTAGGTATGTTCTTGACTAGAGGCTACTTGATGGCGCGCTGCAACGGCATCATCAGGATAATAGCCAACAGGCAAGTCGCTGATGACCACATCGCTTTCTTTGAGCATTTGTGGACGAACGGCATCTCCTTGGACAAAGCCAGCCTGCAAACCAATCACATCTGCCATGCTAGCTGCCAAATCAATCAGCAAATCATCTACTTCCATTCCCAAGTAATCCACTTTTTTAGCAAGCGAAGTCAAGAAAGTAGCGCCCAGAATTCCCATCCCAGAACCCATTTCGAGGATAGTAATTTCCTCCTCTTTAAACAGCTCTTCCACAATAAACACCAAAAGTAAAGCAATAGCATCTGGCGTAAACTGGTGATTGGCCTGTAAAGGCTCCGTTTGTCCTGCCTTCATCAAAAGAAACTGGTAGGTCTTGAGCCACTCTTCCTTGCGAAGCGCTAAGCGCTTAAGGGCTTGATTGTTCTCCTTGACCTGCTCTAGCTCAGTTTCACCATCCAAATAGATGCTGTTTTGCTCCACCAAGGCGTCATAAAAATTGGTCGCCAAATCACTTTGGATGACTTGGACATTCTCTAGTAAATAGGTATATGCTTGTTCAATTTTTTCAAAATCCATATTCCTATCTTATCAAATTTCCCTGCGTTTTTCCATCCTTATAGAAAAATCACTCCCTGACTAGGCGAGTGATTTTTGGGCTACTGTTAAAAAGAGTTCTGAGTAATTTCCTTGAAACAAGTCTTCAGCGCTATAAAGAATCTGACTATGCACAGATGAAAAACCGTTCTCAATTAGCTGTTTTTCCAGTTCAGTCAATTCAAAGCCGTGATGGTTGGTCTCCGTCTTGGTAAAATCAGCAATAAGGAGTCGTCCATCTTTCCTCAAATGTTGATGAAACAGCGAGAGAGCTGCATCCAAATCAGTCATATGATGAAGAACCCGACAAACAACAATGAGATCAAACTCTTGCTTCAAGGGACTTTTCAATAAATCTTGCTCCAAAAACTGGATATTCTTGATTTCTTGCTGTTCCGCTTTCAAACGAGCTTGCTCCAGCATTTTCTCAGAAATGTCTACAAGAGTGACTGACTTAGCCTGCTTGGCTAGGGGCAAGGTTAAGAGCCCCGTCCCACCACCAAAATCCAGAATTTCTTTGTCTGATAGAAGATCAAGCTGTTTCTCAATAGCTTGATAAACCAAGTTTGCTAGGAAGATATTTTTAGGTGAATCAAAAGTTTCTGCTTTGTGGTTAAAATCATGTTTCATATTTTTAGTTTAGCACAAAGTAGCTTGATTGGCTAGAAATTCTCTTTCTTTTCAACCTTCTCTTCTGATTTTTTCTTCTCTGCTTGATTACTTGAATCAGTCACTACCTTTTCCTTTTTATCCGTTTTCTCTTCTTTGATTTTGACGGAAGGAAAGATGAATTCATATTGGCTCTTAGGCGTACGAACCGTCGTCACCAAGCTTGTTTTCTTGTTTTGATAGCTTACCTGACCTAGGTTAAAGGCCTGTTCCCCACTTTCTTGCTCAACCTTATCTTTGGTTCGTTTAGCCATAGCAAAAGCAACCAATTTCTCTTTATTCAAAGTATAGTCTTGATAGTGGGCGACTTGTCGGTTCAAGTAAAATTGCAACAAAAGACTAAAGATGGCTGCCATGGTGACTGCATAGAGGAGAACTCCTGCCTTAACTTTTTGCTTTTTCCACACGATAGATGAACTCCCTTTCTAAGCCTTTTTGAAACTGGAAACGAAAACGAACCACTTGATTTTCCTCTGTAATCTGTGCGGATTTGAGACCATAAACCATAGGCTGATAGCCTCGTCCACTGGCATCGGTTTTTCGAAAATCGTCCGATTTAGACTTACCTATCGCAATTTCCTTGCCATCCTGCTTCATATAAATGCGATCGCCTTCTACTTTTTCGAACTGCGAACGGTCTAATTCTGCCTCCAGCTGGTCCACAAACAAGAGCCACTCTTTTTGCTCGCTTTGTTGCTGGTAGCGAACTTCTGAAATGAGGAGCTGACTCATGGCCTGAAAGAGGAGTAAACTTCCACTGATGACAATGAGGGCAATCAGGGATTCTAACAGGGTAAAAGCCTTGATTTTATGGCTCTTTGATAGCCAACAACTGTTCTGAACCATGGTAGACCTCCAATCCCTTTTCACTAGAAAACACCTGAATCTCAACTCCGTTGATGTTTACCTGATTTTGACCTGTCTGCAAGGCCATCTTAGCTACACGCAAGATCTCTTCTTTCTGCAAGATTTTTGCTTCTTCCTGCCTATTTTTCTGAATTTGTCCCAAAAGAAGGGTCGCAATGCTGGCAAAGATAGCTAAAGCGACTACTGCTTCCAGTAAAATCACTGCCCTAATCTTTTGTTTCCTTAATGCGTTTAATTTTTCCATTTCCTAGATATAATTGATAACGAATCGCTCCTTTACTGGTCTGAAATTCAACCTTAGCTAGGGACGAATTGCCCCCAGCTCGGTCAAATGTAATACTTTGGCCTGATGGTGCCTGAATTCCTTTAGGAACTGTCAACTTTTGACTGCCATTACTGATTGTCTTCCCATCTAAGTTTAGACTAGTCTTTTGCTGACTGGCTACACTGCGCTTTTGGGTTTCCCGATAAAGTTCCTCAAACTCCATAAAGAAAATCTGCTCCTCTACCGCCGCAAAAGTGGACTGGACAGAGCCAGACAAGCCCAAGGCAAGGATACTCACAAGTCCCAAAACCAAGAGACTTTCAAGCATGGTAAAGGCCTTAATCTGCAACGGTTTGACTGGTATTTTGTTTAGCATGGTATTCTTTATAAGCTTTAGCCTGTTCTTCTGTGATTCGCCCATCTGCTTGTAACTTGCTTAGACTAGCATCTTCATTTTTATCCAAGCTATAAAGCTCTGCCTGACTTTCCACCACCTTAACAACAGCAGCTTTTCCTTTGTCATTGACCGCTTCTTTTTGCTTGGTCAGATTAGGTACAAAGAGCAAGAGAAGCACGCTGATGATGAGCAAGACCACCAACATTTCCACAAGCGTGAAAGCTTTCACTTTCGCTTTTTTCAAGAATGTCATCATTTTTTTCATTTTAAAAATTTACCTCCATATTTTGATACATGGGCATGAGCATTGCCGCATAAAGTAAAACGATAATCAGAGCCACAAAGATAAAGACCAGTGGCTGCACCAGATTCATGGTGCGGTTGACTCGGGTAAAAAAGGCTTCCCAAGTTTTTTCAGCATAGATTTCCAACTCACTCCCCAACTTGGACTTGACTTCCCCATACTCGATGATGAGACTCAACTCCTTTTTAAAGAAAGGATAGGTTCCTATGGTTTGAGAAAATTCCTGACCATTTTGTAGGGCATGAGCCATATCTTGACCAATTTCTTTAAATAGCTGGGAACCTTGTTCCTGCATGATTTGAAAAATCTGCGTCAACTCCATCCCTTGAGAAATCATATTGCCCCATTCACGCGCATAATAGGCTGTCAGATAGGTCTGCACAAAAATTCCAAGAAAAGGAATGCGTGCCAGGATAGAAAAGACCCGCATCTTCGAACCTCTTTTATAAAAAGTGAGTGCTAAAAGGACACCTACTGAAACAAAGCCTACCATTCCTAGAAAAATTTGTGGCAGATTGCCAATAATTTGGGTGGCAATATTGCTACTATCCAGTTGTGGTAGTAGGTAGTTACGCAACCCCAGCATAATTAAGAGAAGAAACCCCAGCAAAATCAAGGGATAGGTCGCTACTTCAATTAGTTTTTTCTTGACCTTGGCCAAATTATCCAGATATTCTTCTATCTTTCCCAAACTCAGGTGTAGATTCCCATGAACCTCTGCTAGGGATAACTGAGTGACAATGGCACTTGAAAAGCCCAAACTTTCCATCATTTCTGAGAATGATTTCCCTTGAGATAAGCCCGCACGCATCTGGGTTACGCACTGCTTGTCCAACAAGGCACTCCTATCTAGAAAGGAGATAGTCTCTACCAGATGAAAACCGCTGGAAAAGAGATTATTAAACAAGGTGATGATATTTTTTTGCTTAGCTGTAGCTAATTTTTTCCGTTTCAGCCTGAAGACTTGTGATATGTCCATCTTTAAGAAGCTGGTCAATCTGCGCATTCCAGCTAGTTGACTGGTGTTCTTGATAGTCTTTGTTTGCAAAGTCAACGATTCCTCCTCCCCCGATTAATCTCTGGTAGCAGACTCCTTGCAGAACGACTGCCAATTCCTCCTCACTCACGCCCAACTCCAGTAAACGTTCATAAACTCCTCGGATACTCTTGGCATGAATGGTTGAAAAGACTGTCGCACCTGTCAAACTGGCTCTGACCACTGCACGCGCTGTCTCGCTGTCCCGAATTTCTCCGATAATCAAGAGATCAGGACGATGACGCAAGGAAAGTTTGATTAGATTTTCATAGGTCAACCCGATTGCTTCGTTCAACTGCAACTGGAGCATGTTGTCCTGCTTGATTTCTACAGGATCTTCGATGGACATAACTTGCTGTCCTTTAAAGAGAGATTTAGCCAATTCATGCATCAAGGTTGTCTTGCCACTTCCGACTGGACCAGCAAAAAGATAAAGTCCCCGTTGCCTGTACTGCTTGCCCAGTTCTTCAATATCCTGAAACCAAAAATGCAAATCCTGCTCCTCATCATGCAACAAGCGAATAACTAAACTCTCATGCCCTCGATAGTCGCCTACAGTAGATAACCGTAAGGACGCCATCTTCTGGTCATATTCATAGTCACAGGAACCAAGCTGACTACGTCGCTTTTCTCCAACATTCATACCCGCCACAAACTTAAAGTGACTGATGACGGCCGCAAATTTTTCAAAATCATAACAACCGATTTTACAGCGCTCGTCTCCTACCCTCATATGAAGCTCATAAGCGTCTAACTTAGGAACAAAATAAATATCCTGCGCCCCTTTTTTCCGAGCCGAACGAATGATTTCTTGTGCAATTTCTTGAACCATACTTACCTCCTCACCTATACTATTCGCAAAGATTTGGAAAAATAAAAAAAGCAACTCCAAAAAGTTACTTTTTCTCTATTTTAATTTCATACGGCAAGAACGGTGCCTTTCCTTACCTGTTTGTTTTTCATAGCCTGGGCGTAGTTTTTCATCTGGAATAACCTGCTCATCCTGCAAAAGAGCCAAAGAATGGTATTGTTGTAAATACTCGTCACATTCATCACACCAGCGTTGGTCTTCTGGATCCCAAAAAATGGTCATCAAGTCACTTCTACTTTTATAAAGAGGGGATTCTTGTTCCAATCTAAACCAGCAAGTTTTGTAGTATTTGAGAGCATCATAATACTGGTCAAATTTCTTACTTGCTACAATATCTTCTTCCCAACCTTCTAAGAACCACCACGGTTCAAAATCTCCGTACATTTCTATAACACGATACATATTCATTCATTCCTTTGTACCGTATATTATAACCAATTCCGCTAAACAAGGAAAGAAATATGCTCATTTCTTAATTTTTTGATAAAAAATCCAGCCATCTTATGATGACTGAATTTCTATTTGCTTGTGTTCCAAAATCTTTTTGCTACTTAATCTTCTGAAATATCGTTTTCGATGATGACCTTAATTGCATGGTGGTCTGCTGCTTTACTGAAAACTTCATAGGCTTTTTCAATTTCACTTAGTTTGAAATAATGAGTTACCAATTTTTCTGGTTCAATCTTATGACTTTCAAGAGCTTTCAACAATTGTGGAGTGGTATTTGTAGATACCAAACCAGTTGTTACATTGATGTTGCGAATCCAAAGTTTGTCCAAATCGAATTCGACTGGTTTACCATGTACACCACAGTTGGCAACTGTTCCGTCTATACCGATAATCTTTTGACAGAAATCAAATGTTGCAGGAATACCAACAGCTTCGATAGCAACATCTACACCACGACCATCTGTCAAATCATAAATTTCTTTAATAGCTTTTTCAGGGTCTGAAGAATTAACCTTGTGAGTCGCACCAAATGATACAGCAGTTTCCAAGCGGTTATCGTCTAAGTCCACCATAATCAATTTAGCTGGTGAATAGAATTGGGCTGTCAAAAGAGCAGCCAATCCAACTGGACCTGAACCAATAATTGCTACGCTGCAACCAGGTTCTACTTTCCCTTTTAAGACACCAATTTCATATCCAGTAGGTAGAATGTCTGATAGCATAACCAAGGCTTCATCTGACAAGTCTTCTGGAGTATGGTAGAGAGTGTTATCTGCATGAGGGACACGTAAATATTCAGCCTGCATACCATCAATCAAGTGACCGAAAATCCAGCCCCCTTCGTCTTCACAGTGGGCATAAATTCCTTTTTTACAGTAGTAGCATTTACCACAGGCACAGACACAAGAAATCAAGACCTTGTCGCCTTTTTTGAAGTTCGAAACTCCTTCTCCAACTTCTTCAACAATCCCAATCCCTTCGTGACCAAGAATGGTACCACTTTGACAAGCGGGAACATCCCCTTTGATAATATGGAGGTCTGTTCCACAAATAGTAGTTTTTACGATACGCACAATAGCGTCTGTTGGCTTGCGAATCACTGGTTTGTCAACATCAACAAAAGAAGCAAGTCCCGGTTTAACATAAGTATAGGCTTTCATAAAGCATTCCTCCGTTTTTTTATTTGTACTGTTTATAATATAATTGTAAGCCTTTTCATTTGCTTGTTCAAGTTTTTTTGTGATTTTTTTAATTTTTTTATTTACTGGTAAAGAAATATAGATAAAAAAGCAGAAGCTAATCCCTAACTTCTGCTTTCTCTCTTATGCTTGATAACGTTTCACACCATCTAGATAGGTTGCTACCAATTCCAAATCTTTATCTAGTACGATAAAGTCCGCGTCATAGCCTTCACGGATTTGACCACAGACATCATCAATGTGAACAGATTTAGCTGGGTTGAGGCTGGCCATCATGACTGCTTCATGCGGATTCGCAATGCCCCATTCGACCACATTCTTCAAACCGTCCTTGAGTTTGAGGATAGAACCTGCCAAATTACCTGTAGATTTGAGGCGAGCAGTTCCATTGACAACTACTACTGGGAATTCTCCCAACATATAGTCACCGTCTTCCAATCCACCCGCTGTCATACAGTCCGTGATAAGGGCGATATTTTCAGTTCCTTTTTGTTTGAGCAAAATATCACAGGCCTTGGGATCCACATGGTGACCATCACAAATCAATTCAGCATAAGTATGTGGTAATTCATACATGGCTCCCACCATACCGAGTTCACGGTGAGTCAAGCCACGCATGCCATTGTAGGCATGTACCCAAACGCTCGCTCCAGCATCGACTGCTTTTTTGGCTTCATCAAATGTCGCATTTGAATGCCCAAGAGCAACTGTCACACCTTCTCCAGTGATCGTCCGTACAAAGTCTTCTACACCTTCACGCTCTGGCGCAAGAGCAATTTTATTAAGCAAGCCATTAGCTGCTTTTTGCCAAGCACGAAACTCATCCATACGAGGATCTTTCATATAGGCAGGGTTTTGAGCTCCCTTGTATTTCTCTGTGAAATAAGGCCCTTCAAAGTAAATACCACGAATTTTTGCTCCACTTGCTTCCCGATAACGAGCACCGATATTTTCAGTTACCGCAAGCAATTGCTCATAAGAGGATGTCAAAGTGGTAGGCAAGAAGCTGGTAACACCTGTACTAAGTAGTCCTTCACTCATGGTATGAAGGGTTCCTTCGATATTATTATCCATAACATCCACACCACCAAATCCATGAATGTGGGTATCTACAAGTCCTGGAGCAATGCTATAACCTGTATAGTCAATCACCTCAGCGCCTTCAGGAATCTGTTCGACATGTTTTCCAAACTTGCCGTCCACAAGTTCCAGGTAACCGCCACGACGAACTCCGTGTGGGTAGAAAAATTGATCCGCTTTAATATAGTTAGGCATAATGTTAACCTCCTTAAAAGATTGATTCTACAATTTATTATGTCAATTACATTATAAACCTTTCTTTTTTATTTGTAAATGGTATAGACCTATTTTCTAGAGATATTTTAAAAGAGCTGGATTTCTCCAACTCTTCTCTTTTTAATACAAGTTATTTTGATTTAACTGGCTTGTCTTGAGCTGTTTGCAAGGCTGTAGCAATGGTATCTGCATACAATTTAGCTCCTGCTTCAATCTTACTATTGTCACTTCCAAAATGGACTTGGTCTGTTCCAGTCCAGATCTCTGGATGCTCTTTCGCAACTTGGTTCCAATCTGCTATCGTGATGTAAGGAGTCTTCTCTGCCAATTCTCTCATATAGGCAGCCTCTTTCTCAACGATTGCATAGGTCTCTTTTGTCTTATCTCCCTCATAAGGAGTCACCAAAACCATATGGTGGCCCTTAGGAAGATTTTTTACGATACTATCCCAGTCTTCCTTGTAATTTTCAGGATTATTTACCCCAGTTGCAATAACCACCATCTTTGGTAGAAATTTATTCTGGCTATTGTTGAGCATGATTTCGTTGGCGGTCTTGGTTGTTCTGCTGACTTGTGCATTAATCTGTGCTCCAGGAAGGGCTGTCTGCAAGGCTGTATTAGCTCTTAGTGCTACCGAATCACCAATTAACATAGTGCCATCAGCAATTCCTAAACTATCAGCTTCTGCTCGTTCTGTCATCACCTTGGTCTGGCTAATATTTGTTGCAGCTTGCTTCAAGCCATTGACAGTTAAGTCTGTCTCAAAAGCTCCCACTTGTGGTGCCAGCAAAGTTACTAAGAAGACAATGAAGGCCAAGATTCCAGTACTTGCTGCAAGGATTGTGTGAATATGAGGCAGGGGACGAAAGGCTTGTATAATAGGTGTGTTCTTTCCCGCAATCCAAGGTTCCAGCACATAAAATGACAGGCTGGCAAATCCATAAGAAAAAATCAAAGTCAGTAACACAGCAAGAAGATTTGATGTCAACTGTGAGAAAATAATGTAGAAAGGCCAATGGAAAAGATAAACCGCATAGCTAGTATCTGCTAAAAAGCTGATAATCTTTGGCTCCTGCATGTTAGGAGTCTTTTCATGTAAGACACGCGCCGCCAGAATCATAGCAAGGGCTGCAAGGCTGGCAAGCAAGAAGCCCATAAGATAGGCAAAGAGATAGGTAAATTTGACAAAGAAGGTCAAAATGAGTAAGAATCCAAAACCTCCCCCAAAAACCAAAAGGGTCTTGCGTAAATCCCAGATTTTATCCAACTGCTTGACGAGGGAAGTCGTCTGACGAACGCCTACAATCGTTGCTAGGATACTTCCCAAAAAGAATGGATAGACATGAGTTAAACTGGAGAAGTAAACAGAGGAATAAGAGGTCACTAGAAAACTACCAATAAACATGGAGAAGAAGCTGATTAAAAAGGCAGCAGCTGATAAGAGAAAAACCATCCCCTTCAATTGACCATTTGATTTAGCCTGTTTGGATAAGAACCAAACTGCCAATCCCCAGAGGATATAGTAGTGAACCTCAACGGCCAAGCTCCAATTATGAACAAACAAGTGAGGAATGAACTGTGATTCATAACTCCCACCTGTTAGAAGTTCATAGAAGTTAGTCATAAAGCCTAAGACACCCGCAATCTGACCGCCAATTCCAGCTACATAGTCTTGACGAACCAAGAAAGTAAAGGGCATGGTCACCAAGACCATCAAAACCACAGGTGGCACAATCCGATAAAAGCGTCTTCTAAAAAATCCAAGCAAATCAATTTCATGATTTTTAGAAAATTCTTCGATGAGTAGAGCCGTGATCAAGAAACCTGAAAATGTGAAAAAGACATCTACCCCGAAAAATCCTCCTGGAAAGATGGTCTGAAAGAAGTGATACAAGAGTACCAAAAGTAAACCTGTAATCCTAATCAAGGAAAACCATTTAATGCGCATACGAGTTTATTCTTCCTTTCATTGTACACTTTATTCTATCAAAAAAAGAAGAAAAATCCTAAGAGAAAACTTAGGATTTTTAGCTTATATCAATTCCAGTTTAAAAATTACGCCCTGATTTATTATAGCCATATTTTTCAACAAAATACTCACGGAACTCCAAGAGATTGTCATCCATAATGGCTTGTCGCACTTGCTTCATCAGGTTAAGCAAGAAGTAAAGATTGTGATAGCTAGTCAAGCGAATACCAAAGGTTTCATCAGCCTTGAGCAGGTGACGAAGGTAGGCGCGTGTATAGTTCTTACATGTGTAGCAATCACACTCAGGATCCAGTGGTGTAAAGTCCTCAGCAAACTGGGCATTTTTGACAACCAAACGTCCCTGACTGGTCATACAAGTCCCATTACGAGCGATACGAGTCGGCAAGACACAGTCAAACATATCTACACCACGAATCACCCCATCAATCAAGCTATCTGGCGCTCCCACACCCATCAAATAGCGAGGTTTATTTTCAGGTAGCAGTTGGGTTGTGAAGTCCAAGACGGCATTCATCTCTTCGTGGGTTTCTCCAACTGCTAAACCACCAATAGAGTAGCCTGGGAAATCCATGCTGACAAGGTCGTGAGCCGATTGACGGCGAAGATCTTCAAATCCAGCCCCCTGCACAATCCCAAATAACCCTTGGTCATGCGGACGACGGTGAGCCTTCAAACCACGCTCAGCCCAACGGCTGGTACGCTCGATTGATTTCTTAACGTAGTCGTAAGGTTGATAAAACTGAGGACATTCGTCAAAGGACATCATGATGTCTGAGCCCAAATTATTCTGAATAGAAATGGCTTTTTCTGGGGACAAGAACATCTTAGAACCATTGAGATGGTTTTTAAAGGTTACTCCTTCTTCTGTGATATTACGGCTATCTGCTAAGGAATAAACCTGAAAACCACCACTATCTGTCAAGATAGGCTGGTCCCAATTCATGAACTTGTGGAGACCACCTGCGCGTGCGATGAGTTCATCTCCAGGACGAAGCCAGAGATGATAGGTGTTTGACAGGATAATTCCCGAACCCATCTCCTTCAATTCTTCAGGCGACTGAGTTTTGACAGTGGCTTGTGTCCCAACTGGCATAAACATAGGTGTTGGGAAGGTACCGTGGGGAGTGATGATTTCTCCCAGACGAGCTCCCGTGTGTTTTTCTTTCTTAATCAAACGATATTTGATTGGTGAATCTGACATTTTTTACCTCCGAAGCTGGGAAAAACAGTCCCAGTTCATACTTTGTGCCCAAGGGCATACTGTATGATTTTATCAAAAAAAGCTGGAACTGTCACGAACTATGGTGTATAATGAGAGAATGAAATACCCAAAAATTGATTTAAAAACCATTCGTCTGCAAGCTAGACAATTTCAGGCTGAAAATCCCCGTCTCTTTCTCGTCTATCTCTTACCTAGCATGCTGATCATTTTGTCTGGCTTCCTCAATCCCTTAGAGCGCATCAACGAGAGTGTTTTAGAACAACCCTTTTTAAGCGTGTTTGGCCATGTATTCCAAGCCTACCTTTTTCCTCTATTAGTCTCCTTTATCGGAACAATACTTCTGACCAGTTCAGTCTATACAACGCTGAAACTCATCAAGAATCCAGATACAGAACTATCCGTCAAAAATAGTCTCACTCTCTTTAACGAAGAGCACTTTTCACAAACCTTTTTGACTCTACTTCTCAAACGTTTCTATCTCTTCTTATGGAGCATTCCTAGTTTACTCGGGATTTACTTTCTCTTTTACAGTAGCTTTTTAGCCAAGAAATTCGTTGTCCTTCATCCTGAGTTTCCTAATCTGGATCTCTCGTCAGTTGAAACTGAACGTTTCCTCATGACCTTTGGTCTCTATTTTCTAGCAAGTATCCTCTTGATGATTGTCGGAAATAGTCTCTATATTCCACAATACTATGCCTATTCGCAGGTAGAATTTCTCCTCTGTGACACCCTAGACTTGGGCCAAGCTAAACCAGGGCAAATCCTTAAAACCAGCCGTTTCCTGATGAAAGGCTATAAGTTTCAGCGTTTTGTACTAGACTTACAACTCCTTCCTTGGTACTTCCTCAATTGGATTACCTTTGGAATTGCTAGTTTTTCACTCCTACCCTACATTAAAATCAATAAAATGATTTTTTACCGAGCAGTACTGGCTCGAAAACGTCCAAAAGCTTGAAGGTGGCCCCTCAAGCTTTTTTCTATCAATGAGTTTCTCCACCTACCAACTTGAGATCCTGATCTCCATGTTCTATAATAGCCCCGATTGCCGCTTCTATCCCTCGCCTAATATCCACTAAACTCATAGCTGGAGTAGTCGGTCGATTCACCACCTGTTCCATCATATAAGGAATGTGCATAAAACCTGCCTTAACATGTGGAAATTTCTTTTCTACCAAATAGAGAGCCTGATACATCAAATGATTGCAGACAAAAGTCCCTGCCGTATTTGAAACAGAGGCCGGCAAGCCCTCTTTTTTTATAGCTTGGACCATCGCTTTAATCGGCAGACTACTAAAGTAAGCCGGAGCACCATCTGGACGAATGGGAAGGTCAATCGGCTGATTACCTTCGTTATCAGGAATGCGTGCATCGTCTTGATTTATAGCCACTCGCTCAGGTGTCAAGCTGGTTCTTCCACCTGCTTGGCCGATACAAAGGACAAAGTCCGGTTGATAACGACTCATTTCTTCTTCCAATACTTGGGCCGATTTGTGAAAGACTGTTGGCACTTCTAGCCAACGGACCTCAGCACCATGGATTTCAGCTGGTAAACCTTTAATGGCCTCCAAAGCTGGATTGACCTTTTCCCCTCCAAAGGGCTCAAAACCTGTCACTAATACTTTCATTTCTAACTCCTTACAACCAATTCCATGAAACTATTTTCTTAAAAACAAGTATAACATATTTCCCTTATTCTGGAGTGAAAAGGACTAGAGAGGATCAGACCGGCATTAAAGTTTATTTAAAGAGAAAAATACTAATCAAGGCCAAAATAGCTGGTCCACCTTGCTTCAAAATAATTTTCTTATCTGCTGTGAGAGAGCCATAAGCCGCAGCACCAATCACAAATAAAACAAAAATAGTCACAATTTCTAAATTCTGTGAGAAATAAATCCCATACAAGAGAAAGACTCCTACAGAGCATTATAAATCCCTTGATTTTTAAACAATGAACTTACTGACGGACGAGCCAGTTCTTCCTTGTCCATGTTAAAGACACGACTAGTCGCATCTGATTGCGTTGCAATACTTTCCAAATAAAAAATGTAAAAATGCTCCAAAGCAACAATCGTTGCTAAAATGATTGTAATAATTGACATCTATTTCTCCTTAAATTTCTATATTTTCAATACCCAAAACCAATTTATTTACTAAACGGCTGAGTTCTGTTCTTTCAGACTCTGTTAAGATACTTTCCATCTCTTCCTTAACCTTGATATGCTGCAGAGGCGGATTCACAACTAACTGCTCTTTGGCATACTTCGTAGCCTCCACCAAACCTTCCTTTTCCAGAATTTTGAAATGTCGGGTCAAAGCAGCCTAATCAATCTTCAAACGCTCCTGAACCGCTATTTGATTACAAGGGGAATGCTTCAGCAAAAATAATAAAATCTGATACCGTGTCAAACTAATCCCAAGTTTTTTTTAAAACAATTGCGTACTCGCTTGCTCAGACAAGCGGAGTTGATAAAGCAGATCTTGAATCTCTATCATTTCTTCCTCCTTTTTATTGATTGATCAATAGTTGACTAATCAGGTATAATGCAAAGTAAAATAAATTGCAAGAATGTTGCTTGGATTATTACAAGATGGTAACTTCCCATTCAAATTGACAAAGAAAAAACGAACGAGACTCGCTTCCTATCATGAAAGCTAGATCTCATTCGTAAAAATTATATGACAGAGTCTGGTTTATCCATTCATTGAAACGTGAACGTGGTCATAGTGGTTTTCTGTCACGCTACCACGGTCTGGCATTGGGTTCCAAGTATTAGCTGGTCCATATTTGCTATCGAATGGAGCATAGAAACGTTGTTTCCAGATGATGTAACTAATTCCACGGCTAGCCATGTTTTGAATAGCGTATTCCGCAATCTTATCCCCTAGTTCTGAGCTTTCTGGTACCATAAAGTCGATAGCCAAACCTTTTCCGTGATCTCCACTGTCTCCTGGACGGTAACCACTAAAGGATGTGATGCCAAACAAGTTAGCAATTTCTTCTTTAAAGGCCGCTGTTTGTGGTTGAAGGCCTGCATTTTCAGATTTCGCTACCGCAAGTCCAGCATAATCGGGCGCTGCTGGAGCTGCGTAAGTTGCTGAAGTTGTTTTCGTCTCTTCTGGTTGATAAGTAGAAACTGCTGCTGTAGCTTCACTTGATGATGCTACTTCTTTTGCTTCTTCTGAACTTGTTGCAGTTGTTTCAGGTGCTGTTTCTTCTACTGGTATTGTAGTTGCTTCCACTGCTGATTCAGCTTGAGTGCTTGCTTGTGTTTCATCTTTCTCAGCTGGAGTCGTTGCCTGAGGAGCTGCTTCTGCAACTGCACTACTCGTTTCGGCTGTTTGTTCCTCTGGGACAGAAGTTCCTGTAGATGGTGTCACTTCTTCTGAAGCAGTCACTGTCTCTGTAACTTCTGAACTTGTTGCTACTTCTTTTGTTCTTGTAGTTTCTACCGCTTTTGGAGCTTCTGCAATCGGTTGAGAAAGGTCTGCAACTTGAACAGTTTGATCATCTACGGTTACTTGATTGGTTGTCAAATCTGCTGTCGCAGTTGTCACTTCTTCACTAGAATCTGCTTGTGGAGTTTGGATTTCAACTTCCGTTACCTCTTCTGCTTCATTGACAGTCGTTGTCAAAACAGTTTCTGGGAAAATCAAGTCCATATTCGTGATTTTATTCAAATTCGCAAGAACTGTGACATCTACACCCAAGGCTTCTGCAATTGTGCTCAAGGTATCACCATACTGAACGGTATAACTTGTTTTGTTATCCGTTTTAGTCAAATCGTTTTGAATTTGCTCAACACTCTGTGCAGTCCAAAGAACTTCTTCTGCTTGAGTTGCCAATACTGGGGCAAATGACAAGGCTACCGTTGAGGCTAATAATATTCTTTTCTTCATTCTTTCAAATTCCTTTCAAATGAGTACCTGTCTATGATAACACAAAAAATGCAGAAAAAAAGCCCTCTCGGGCCTATTTAACAGAACTGTCTATTCCTTGTAACAAACTCGGTTACTTGAAATAGTTTGTTAGGTCTCTGTCACAAAACTGACACAATCTTTTTATCGCTCAGCCTTAAAAAAACGGGAAATATCTGCTAACCCTTGAATCCTATGATTTCCTTCATAAGTTGACTCTAAAAAATTAATGCTTTGAATCTTACTATTCTGCGCGAATTCCACATCCAGAATCCGATCCCCTATATAATAGGTCTTCTCAGAATCCAACTGATACTTGTCTAACAGATAGGTGGCCGCTTCTGAACTAGGTTTACGCGCAAAGCCACTCTGACTTGTTAAAATCTCTGTAAAATAAGATTCCAAACCCAAGTCTCTTAGAATGGTAAGAGCATTGTCTCCCTTATGAGTGTAAACAAACTGCTGAATTCCTGATTCCTCTGCCCAAGCTAGCACATCACGCGCACCTGGCATCAAAACTACCTGAGCATTCTTCTCAGCCAGACTCTGGGCACGCACCTGATTTAGCACCTCGACATCCAGTTTTCGCTCTTCCGCAACTTTCTCCAGCAAATCCTGCACAGAAAACTTGAGAATAAACTCTCTCACCTTCTCCTTATCATAAGGAATAGAAAACTGAGCAAAAGTTTCCTCAATCCCTGATAAAATCGCTTCATAAGAGTCCAATAAAGTCCCGTCTAAATCCCAAATAAAAGCTGTTTTTTGCATTTCCTATCCTTTCAAGCTCATATAGCGCTGGTAACGGTAACGTAGAAATAACCAACGAAAACCATTATCCAAAAGGGTTCCGGCCCAAATACCGGGCAAGCCCCAACCAAGCACAATCCCCATCAGATATCCTGTTCCAATGCGGATACACCACATTCCTATACTTGTCGCATAAAAGGGAAGCCGAGCATTGCCCAAACCCTGCCAGACTGCTGTATAGATGACTGTTCCTATCGTCATAGGAGTACCAAGTAGTGAAAAAAGTGTCACTAAAACACTAGCCTCCACCGCTAAAGAATCAGTCGTATAGAGATGAGTGAGTGGTATACCCAAAGCATAGATACTGAAGGTCAAGGGGAACATGAGGACCAGAGAAAGCCAAAAGGTTTGCTTGCTCAAATTAGCTACTCTTTCCCAATTATCCTCTCCAACTGCTCGGGCCACCAGCATGACCGTTGCCGTAGCGACGCCAAAGGCAGGCATATAGTTAAACTGGGTCAAGACTTCTCCGACTGCATTCCCAGCAACTGCCTCCGTTCCAAAAGACACAACCAAGGCAATGATCACGACATCACCAGCCCGCATCATAAGCCGCTCTCCAGCTGCTGGCAAAGCTAAGGTCAATAGTTTCTTATCTAAACCAAAAGTCGGTTTCTCAAAAGGCAACTTTAATTGCGACCATAAAATCACAAGACCTACCAAACGAGACAGAATTGTCCCCCAAGCAACACCAGCTATCCCCATATCCAGAATAAAAATAGCTAGACTTGAAAAAAGAATATTCAAGGCATTGGATAAAAGACTCACATAGAGAGGCAAACGTGGATTATGCGTTGCACGAATCAAAGCACCCAGACTCGTCATGAACCCCAAAAGAACAATCGATCCGCCTACCAAGGATAGATAGAGTCCGCCACTCTCAGCTACATCTCTCTCCGTTCCCAAGAGTCCAATCATCTCTTGCCCAGCGAAGATAGACAAAGCTCCTAAAATGAAACTTAATAGTAAAGTAATTTTTAACGCCTCAGTCACATGATAGGCTAGCTTAGACTGATCCTTCTGCCCCAAACTTTTTGAAATAACACTAGAAATAGCTGCCCCTAGAGCAATGAAAATCGCCTGATAAATCGTGATAATATTACCAGCTACTGAAACACCTGAAATAGCTATCAATCCTAAATGAGCAACCAAATAACTGTCCACCATTCCCATGAGCATCTGCAAAAAGTTTTCACCCATAGCTGGCAATGCAATATTAAGAATGTCTTTATTTTTCTTAAACAATCTCTCCTCCTGATGAAAAGAAACTCAGTTGGTTTCCCAACCGAGTTTACTCCCTCTGTCTTAAAGTCCTAGATAAGCCTCCACCGCTGCTTGCATATCAGTAGCTGCCACGGTTGTCTTGTGACGAACTGGAGATGTTTCAAGGCCATCAACTGCTGGTGGTACTGCAACACCTGAAATTTCATGTAATTGAGCCAAGGCTTCAAAGTCTGTTAAACCTACTTTCCCTGTTACAGCCTCTACTGCAACCACTGGGAACTTATAAGGACTAGCTGTTGAAGCAATCACTGTCTTAGTCACATCGCCAGTAGCCGCTTGGTATTTCTTATAAACTGCCGAGGCAACCGCCGTATGTGGATCCTCGATATAAGAATCTGACTCGTAGACACGCTTGATTTCTGCTGCCGTTTCTTCTTCAGTCGCATATTCAGCCGCGAAGAGTTCCAGAATCTCTGCATCAAAGTCTGTCAATTCATATTGTCCTTGTGTATTCAAGGCATTCATGAGTTCAGCTGTCTTAACCGCATCATTTCCCAAAAGATGGAAAATCAAGCGCTCTAAGTTTGAAGATACCAAGATATCCATAGATGGACTAGTTGTTACTTTAAACTCACGTTTCTTGTCGTAAACACGTGTCTTGAAGAAGTCTGTCAAGACATTGTTGTCATTTGAAGCACAAATTAATTTGCCAACTGGCAAACCAATTTGCTTAGCATAAAAGGCAGCTAAGATATTTCCAAAGTTTCCTGTTGGTACTGTGAAGTTAACCTTTTCACCAGCCACAATTTCACCAGTCTTAACCAACTGAGCGTAGGCATAAACATAATAAACAATTTGTGGTACCAAACGACCAATGTTCATAGAGTTAGCTGATGAAAATTGTAACTTGTTAGCAGCCAATTTTTCACGGAGAGCCACATCATTAAACATATGCTTCACGTTGGTTTGCGCATCGTCAAAGTTACCGTCAATGGCGATAACATGAGTATTGTCGCCAGCCTGAGTAGTCATTTGCAGCTCTTGTACCTTGCTGACACCATCTTTTGGATAAAAGACGATAATTTCAGTACCTGGAACATCTGCGAAGCCTGCCATAGCAGCTTTCCCAGTATCACCAGATGTCGCTGTCAAAATGACAATCTTGTTCTCCAAACCATGCTTCTTAGCAGCTGTTGTCATAAAGTATGGCAAGATAGACAAGGCCATATCCTTAAAGGCAATCGTTGAACCATGAAACAGTTCCAAGTTGTATTGGCCGTCTAATTTCACCAAAGGCGCTATAGCTGGAGTATCAAACTTGCTATCGTAGGCATTATTGATACAGTAGTCCAACTCCTCAGCCGTAAAGTCATCTAAAAAGGCTGACAAAACTAACTTAGCAACTTCCTGATAAGAAGCATCTTTCAATTTGTCAAAGTCCAAATCTACCTTTGGATAAGTGACTGGTGTAAACAAACCACCATCCGTTGCCAAACCTTGCAAAATTGCTTGGCTAGCAGTTACTGTATTGTTGGCATCACGTGTTGATTGATAAACTAATGTCATTACTCTCTATCCTTTATCTATAGTCTCTTCCATTATATCATGATTTTTCAGAAAATTCTCCTTTTATAAGAGAAATTATAGGCCCAATTCTTCTTTCAAAGGCTGTAAATAGCTTGTTTCTTGCTTATTTCTCATCTCCAGTCCTTCGCAAGCTAGCAGGAGTATGTGTTTGGAAAATTCAATAATCGCAGTTTCTTCCTCATTTGTAAGCTTTTTCTTAGAAAATTGTCGTCTTAAAAACTTGTAATTTCGCCCAAATTCTTTAAAGAAAGTCGCTGTTTCTAAGTAAGCTTCTAACTTATCTAAATTAACCAACAATCCTAAGTGAAAAGCTGCAGAAGCGAAGGTTCTCTCTAGAGGTTGAGTACACACACTACGA